>JALUDS010000068.1:0-34565 GCA_027043945.1 Acidilobaceae archaeon | reverse complement strand
AAGTAAGCAAAGACGAGCTCAAAGAACTTTATGAGAAGGGACTCTTCCCGCCGGGAAGCATGGGTCCTAAGGTAAAGGCAATAATTGAGTACGTAGAGCATACAGGAAATACTGCTGTTATAGGAGCTCTAGAGGAAGCTTCACGTGTATACAGGTTAGAGAGCGGTACAGTAATATACCCGTGAACAGTCGTCCATCGTTATTTTATAACCTTTATAAAATAGAGGCAGACACCAGTCTCAAGAGGGTGTAGATAGAAATGGTCACAGCACGAGAAGCATTCGAGGCAAAGAAACTTGCATCTAAATATGGATCCGTTGGAAAAGTAGCTGCCAGCTATAGGACTGCAGGCTACAAGATAAGCGAGAATATAGACGTTGATCCAGGAGCCAAGTATAACTTTATCGCGTCTAAGAAGGGAGAGAAACTCGTTGTAAAAGTATACGAGAAATCAATCAATGTTCCCTTAGAAGTATTGGACAACCTCGCATCCGCTGCAAAAGAGCTAGGAGGCAAACCATTACTAGTCCTCTATGGAGCTGGCCCCAAGCTAACGGGCGAGATACGCGAAAAAGCAAAAGAGCTAGGGGTCTCGATCAGGAGGCTCAGGATGTAGTCTCCTCAACCTCCATCATCTGGAGGCCTATTTTCCTATATGGACAAGTACGCCAATAGTTCTCGCATTTTATAGCCGCGTCCTTTGTTAGGTATCTTCCTAGAACCTTGCATTTTGCCAAGTAGTATCCTTCTGTCTCCTCGTATTCGAAGAACTCGCACCCAGAGGATGGCCTATGATATATTGCGTGTATAGCTGTATACATTGGTTTCCTCAATGTATTTTCTCACCACCAGGATGATAATGTGGGCAAAGTAAAAATATAGGGAGGGAGCCTTAGAGCTACTTAAGCTCCTCTAATAGTTTCTCTAGTGTCTCCTTTACTTTTGATAACTTGGCGCGTAGTTCTTCTAGCTCCTTTGTATCGCATCCTGCTACCGGTATGGCTAGCTGTAGCTTTCCTCTCTTCAGCATGTCGTATGTCTCGAGCACTAATTTTCCGGCTTTTGTCTTGCCCTGAAGATGGTTTCTTATCGTAGCTTCTGTCCTGCCTAGTTCCTCGGCGATCTTTGATATGGGATATCCTGCCTTGTCCCTAGCCAGGGCTCCGGCCGCTACTGCTAGGCTATCTACCCATGTCGTGAATTCTTTTGGATCGAGTACTTCCTTTAGTACGTCCTGTCGGAATAGTGTTCCTATGATAAGTGCTATTTCGAGTTCTCTTACTTCTTTGGCACCCATGGGTTTTATGGGGACCTTGGTGAAGTCTACCTCGAAGGTGTTCTCTATCGTCACTTTATATCACCCCATTATATTATAAAAGAGTGTCTCTAGAAGTACATAAAGATATGGCTAATTCCTATCTCAATGATATAATTAAATAACTATTAATAATAGCAAATTCAAGAATACAACTACACTAGGATAAATCCTTATCTGCTATAGACCAGTCTTCTGAGGTCAATTCTATCATTGTATTATTTAGATGGAATTCTCCTCGCACAGCTGCCTGGCATATTCTCGTATCCTGAGAAGTAATCTTGTTAGGTATCCAGAGAGATACGAATATCTACTCGAATGATATCTCTGTATCGCCAAATCTATTTCATTCATAAGTCCACAAGCCGAGAACTCAGCTGCATATGGATTCTTGTGGAGATCCTCTACAAGCGTATTCATTCTACTGTAGATATTGTACATGACAGGTCTCCAATTATCAACTGCCTCCAGCAGATAGTAATTGTTGATCTCGCTAGCTTTATCACGTAGCTTCTCTAGCTTCTCTATAGTTCTTCTTAGATCGTTCAATAATGCGTCGCCCAGTGGATCGGCCAGCATGCCCCCTCCCCCGCTGATGAGTTTCCAGCCCCTACAGATATAAGGGGATAATCACGTTTCCAGGCCTATATTGAAGTGTCAATTATAAATAATATTTTGTTTCTTTAAAAGCTTTATCTTATTATAAAAATATTTTTGACATAAAAAGTTATACACTGGATCTCTAACTCTCTTCCAAGGTGCCGATGATAATGTATGCCGGCAAGGAAATAAGAGAACCCCTCTCGTGGATCCTAGGAATAGCCGCTATAACTGTTTCACTTGGAAAAATAAACAATATAGTAAACCCGGAATTCTATACTAGCAGTATATTCATAGGGATCCTAATCGGCTTCATAATACACGAGGCAGCTCACAGGTTCGTCGGAGCAAAATACGGCTTTAAGACCGAATTCATAGCATATACTCCGGGTCTATTCATAACGTTTCTAACAGGGTTCCTTCCGGGCATAGTTATACTAGCTCCCGGGTATGTTAAAACCCTAGTATACCGTTATACTCCTAATGTAGAGAAAGCTATGTTAAATTCTGTGGCGGCTGGTCCCGAATCAAACATAGCTATAGGATTGTTATCGCTTCTAGCATATCATATATCGGGGAACCCCTTCTTTTTAGGAATTATGAGTGTTAACGCGTGGATGGCTCTCTTCAACCTTATACCTGTGCCTCCGCTTGACGGTAGCAAAATCATCAAACTAGATAGAAAGAGGTGGGGGATTGATATGGTTCTAAGCATTATATTATTCGTTTTTTAGAAGATTATTGGATTATCATAATGTTTAATTACTAAATTTTTAAGGTTACTAGATACTCTCTAAATCATTTAGGAGAGGCCAGTCTCTAGTGCGACGCAGAAGCTCTATTCCTAAAACGGAGGTGAATAAAAATGGTGGGTCAAACTCCAGAGGGGCAGGACGCGTTCAAGAAGAAATGGATCGAGAAAATGGTAAAAAGCGCCAAGAGATACCATAAGCTATGCCCATATTATGATAAGAAAACGGGCCAGTGTCTACTCATGGTTACCGTAGAGGGACGAACCGGTAGGTGCGATAGAGACGGTAAATTCGACGGATGCCCTGTCTTCACCAAGTTCCTGGAGAAAGTCTACGACTACTACAAGTCGAGGAAGAAGGTACTTCCTAGTGATTTCCAAGATGTTGTAAACCAAGCCTACTTTATATGAAGCTGTAGTAAAATGGAAACTGCTTGTTTTTCTCGGTGTCTGGTTAATGGTAGGATAGAGTAGAGAAAGAATCCCCTTATATCAAGGGGTAGTCTTCTGGTTCTTCATAAATCTCTTCTTCTGGGCCATAAAGCCCTGCTAGATAATAGTATCCTTCTCTATCGACTGCTACGAGGTTCTCCTTCATCAAGCGTCCTAGAGCGTACCTAATCTTATCCTCGCTTGCAAGCCCTGACAAGTAGCTGTGTAGCTGTCTAATGTTCATCTTCTCATTCTTGTGAAGGAGATCAAGCAGTATTTCTTTGAGTTCTTCCTCCGTAGGGGCCGTGTAAACAACTATCTCGGGATCCTCGTATACGACCTTGAGGTTCTTAGTTATATTTTCTCTCTCTGTTAACTCGTGCTCGTTTTCCATGACCTATCCACCACCCTTGATACTGGTTAAATAGAGCCTATAAGGTTTAACAAGATTATATTAGTCGCCTAGACACATACCCTTAACATTATATAGTTGTCTCGAACAATCAAAGAGCCCGGAAGAACCAAGCACCTCCAGAAGACCCCGCTTGGATTCTAGAACAATAACAATTAGAGGCCACAGGTGATAGGAGTAGTGAAGCGCAGGCCGAGAAGAGCTTTAATCTTCGGACGATTCCAGCCATTCCATAAAGGACATCTAGCAATAGTGAAATGGGCACTAGACCAGGGATACGACGAGATAGTCTTCCTAGTCGGTATGGCTTCAGAGAACTATACTCCTAGGAATCCTTTCACTGCAGGAGAACGTATAGAGATGATAAGGCTCTCGCTGAGAGACGAAGGCTTTCCCCTTGAGAGATTCATCACGGCAACCATCAGGACTCTTGAAACAAGCATAGGGAGCGTCTACTACGTATTATCATACGTGCCCCGAGTAGACGTCATAATGACAAGGAACCCAGTAATATCAAAGATATTCGAAGATGCGGGAATAGGAGTAGTCCAACCTCCCATATTTAACAGGGACGAATGGAGAGGAGAACGCATAAGGATGCTCATGGCAAAAGGAGACCCGAGATGGATAGAGACAGTTACCCCATCAACAGCAGAGTTCCTTTTAGAGATCGGGGCCATCGAGAGGCTTAGAAAATCACTCGCCTCCGACTAGCTATCTTCTTATCTTATATCTCAGGATCCCGGCGAGACCCGCAAACGTGTTCTTGAACCACTCGGCCTCCGGCAGACTGCTCGGAACTACTATTACCTCGGCACCGCTCAGCTTTCCTTTCTCCTTCCACACGTCGACGTCCTCTCTATCCTCGTGAACTAGTATTGTCTTAACCATCCCCATGTTGACCGCTTCCTCGACTTCTTTCTCTCCGTAGACGACCATTCCAGTATCTTTTGCGAGATGCTTCTTGAATTCCTCGAGTGCATTTATAGCGTCTCTATACTTTTGCACCTGAACTATGCTAGAGGCTTTCATCACGACTTCTTTTAAGCCTTGATCGCCCTGGTATGCTACATCGACAAGATCCCTTGAGACAAGTTGTTGGAGCCTATAGTCGAGATACTTGCCCTTTACAAACTCGTTCTTTGCAAGGCCCGGGCCAGCAACGATTATTCCTTTCAGCTTGCCTTTCTCAAGGTATGGTAGGAGCTGTCTCCCGGCGTGCTCTGCAAATCTCTTGAAGAAGTTGTCGACCATCTGTTCTATTATTCGGTCGAATCTCCTCTGGCTCTGTCCACCCATCTTGTGCTTGCCCGGTATATAGTCGCTTATCTCTTCGAGAACCTCTAGCCTAGTACCCTTCAATATGCCTATGGTTCCCTGATCCCTCTCTACGATCAATATACCTATTACGTCCTCGGCCTCAACCATCTCGTCTAGGAAGTCCGTGATAAACCTCTTATCCGTCCTATAGTAGAATACTGGGACCTTCTCCGGCGGGCTGAACACGTAGCATATGAAGTCGCCTGTATCCATGTTCTCTCCACAGAATAGTACTAGTCCGTTCGGCGGAACCTTAGGTATCATCTGGAGCCTGTCCATGGCTGCGGCAAGCGCTCTTTTAACCGCCTGCCTGGTTCTCTTCAACTTTATATTGTCTGTTATCGAGTACTCTTGCCTGAGAAGGCTCATAACATCGCTTATGGGTCTACCGGGCGGTATATAGAGGCTCAGTAGCACTGTGGCGGGTGCACTCCACTGTTTGAGCTCCTTCAGTATACTCTTCAGCTGTCGCTTCGTCACCTGTAGTTTCTCTATGTCCACCGTTGTCCTTGCCATTCTCTTTAACCCGTTATTCCTTCCAGTGTCTGGGCGAACTTATATTGTCTTAGCCCAACAATATAACAATATACGGCTTGGAGGGAACACCCATATGGTAAGAATACTAGAAACAGACTGCCACTGCCCAGACAGGAAAGTTATAGAAGAAGCAGTAAGAGTCCTCAGGAACGGGGGCGTGGTAGTAGCTGCTACAGACACATTATACGGCTTACTCGCCGACCCCTTCAACGTCTCAGCGCTCGACCAAGTCTACACAATAAAGGAGAGGCCACGTGACAAGCCTCTGCCCCTACTACTGGGGGAATCCCATTATGCCCTTAAGATTATAGAGCCCTCTCCCCTCTTTTGGCGCTTAGCTCTCAGGTACTGGCCTGGACCGTTGACGCTCGTAGCTAGAGCTAAGGACTCATTGCCGAGTCATCTGTCTCGATGGGACAAGATCGGTGTAAGACTCCCTGATTGCCCGCTTACAAGGATCCTCGCAAAGGAACTCGGGGGAGTAATTGTTGGTACCAGCGCTAATAAGTCCGGCAGGGAGTCGCCTGTAACGGTCTATGAGTCTGTCTCACAGCTAGGTGAGCTTGTAGATCTCTATATCGACTCAGGCCCCACCTATAGACGGGCTCCTAGCACGGTAGTAGATACTACTGGAGAAAAACCAATCGTGTATAGAGAAGGATACATTACTAGAGAAGAGTTAGAGGAAACACTAGGCCTAGCGTAGGAGCAGGGCCAGTATCGCCTTCTGGATGTGGAGCCTGTTTTCTGCCTGATCCCATACCAGGCTCCTTTCCCCGTCCATAACCTCGTCTGTGACTTCTTCTCCCCTATGGGCGGGTAGACAATGCATGAATACAGCCTTGCTCCCAGCATGCTCCATGAGTTTCTCGTTCACCTGGTACGGTCTTAGGAGCCTTATCTTGGCTTCTCTCTGCTCTTCCTGGCCCATGCTCACCCATACATCGGTATATATTACGTCGGCTCCTTTAACCGCCTCGTAGGGATCCTCATAGAATTCTATTGATGCACCCGACTCGGCCGCTGCCTGCCTAGCACTAGCAAGGATCCTCTCGTCGGGCCTTAGCTGTGGAGGCGAGGCGATCCTTATGTTGACTCCCAGCTTGGCTCCAGCAACAAGTAGGCTATGCAATACGTTGTCGCTTCCATCACCGACAAATACCAGTGTTACTCCCTTCAACCTACCGAGTTTCTCGAAGATAGTCATATAGTCTCCGAGGACCTGGCATGGATGGCTGAGGTCGCTCAAGGCATTAATCACAGGAACATCCGCGTATCTAGCGAGTTCTTCTATCTTAGAGTGCTCCTTTACACGTGCAACTATGCCGTCCACGTATCTAGAAAGGACCCTCGCAGTATCCGCGATGGTCTCGCCACGGCCTAGCTGGAGATCCCTCCAGTTAAGGTAAAGAGCACGCGCGCCCAGCTGAGTTGCTGCTACCTCGAAGCTTACTCGTGTACGTGTGCTGGGTTTCTCGAATATCATCGCGATAGATCTACCTTTGAGTACGGGGATTACTTTCTCCCCTGCATAGTATCTTCTCTTAAGATCCAGGCCTGTCTCTATAATGGCTCTTATCTCGTCGGGCGAGTACTCGGTTAAGCAGGTTAGGCTTCTTCCCTTCAAATTATACAGGGTCATGCAGGTTTCACCGTATACTATGGCGTAGTAGACGGGTTATTTTACCTTGAATACAACTATACCCTCCACGGTGTATTAGAGGAATGTATAGGCAGAGGAACAGGGAGAACAGGGCTATAAAAGAAGCGTTACTAGGCCAAATCTCTGCCAACAACATAGACCTTGACGAGGTCGTGGAATGGCTCTGGGAAGACTTCGGCATAAGGGCTAAGAAGGACTGGGAACAAATAAAGAAAATAATATTGAGAGAAAAAGAGATCACGCCCCAGGACCTAGCCGTATTCATGATAGATAACGATATATTTCCCGAGGAGGGCGCATGGGATGTCATGCCCCGCAGAGGCCTGCGAGGCCGCATCGCTGATAGAGAAGATTAGTTCTCCTAGGAGAGGAGGACTCAAATCCTATAGGCCGGGCCACGTAGTCATACTACTCAAACTCCTCAAAGCACAGGGGCCCCTAGGAAGACCCAGGCTCACCCGACTACTGAGCCTAGGAGAGGCGTCTATCAAGACTCTCCTCTCAGAGCTCGAGAAAACGGGACTAGTAGAGAGGAGTGGGAGAGGACACATCCTTACGGAGAAGGGAGAAAATATACTCTCCGCGATAGAAGACACTATAAGCCTTGAGGAGGTCGAGGTACCTATATTTGATACGAGGAGTCTCCGGCTCGTAATTGCGTGTGTTGAGCCTCCTAGGAATCTCACCCAAGTATACCTGTTAAGGGACTACTTGGTCGCTGCTGGGTGTACTCAGTCGGTTATTGGAGGATATGTTGGCGGGGAGATTCGTTATCCGGGTGTTCCTGAGGATATTGTGGAGTTGTTGAAGAGTACTAGTGTTAACCGGGGGGTTAACATCTATGCTCCTCTCGAATGCCAGATCTCCCTAATAGACTCCGCGATAAACTTGATTCTTCGATCGTGCAGCTAGGTTTCTTATGATGTTCTGTTAACTCCCCGGTTAACACTCTCTATCAATAATTACTACAACATGGCAAGACCGGTTTTCTTGCCGTTTCCTGGATATTGGGGATCGGTATTATTTTTATCATTATACAAACAGTAATACTAAGAACGATCATAAGAATAGAATAACCGAGCTCGTAGAGTCAATAATACGGGCCAATAGTAGTAGTAATAATTATAGTAGAGTTTGAAGAGTTAGAGAGCAATAGTCTTCTCTTTGATGTGAAGGATTCTAGAAACTGCATTCTTCTAAGAGCTCCTTGGCCTGCTTGGATAATCCTATCCTCATACCTAGCTTGGGATCCGTATAGATGTATATTAGGTTCTTTGTCTGGAGGCTCCTTGCTGTCCTGAGAAGCCATTTGTAGTCTGCCTTCAGGAGATCAGCTATCTGGTCCAGATACATGTATGTGTTGCCCCATTTCGTATAGTGTGATAATAGTGCAGTGAATAATTCGAGCTCGTCGTCGTCTAGCTCGTTCTTGAGCACGTCTATGACGCAAGCCGCTGTCTGGGCCCTTTCTTGTAGTTTATTTTCTGGTTTACGTTTTAAAGCCGCAATAAATGACAAGGAATCTTTTTCCTCCACTGTACTGATGGTTTTTCTTTTGTGTTTTCTTGTCGGATTAATTGATTCGCTTGCAAGGATACGTTGTGCTAGGAGAGTTAATCTGTCAAATTTCTCGTCGGAGGCTCTCTCCGCGACCTCCTGGGCGTATTCTTCTCCTTTCTCGGTCAGGAACCAGAATCCGCTGTTGTACTCGACGTATCCTCGTGTTTTCCAGTAGGAGAGGTAGCTGGCCACATATCTGCTGTCTAATCCTAGTATCCCCGCTATCTCAGCGCTCCTCATGGGTTTGCTTAGTAGGAGTACCATTATCGCGTCTACTAGTTTGCTCCTGGGGCCTCCTCTTGTGTGGCCTCGTTGTCTCTTCAACTGTTCTCGTATATGGTTGATAATGTCATCTACCATTCCCTATACCCGATATAATATTGTGGGGTTGTTTAGGTGATACGTGGAGAAACTTGGTATTATCGTGTTGTTATCCAGGTAGTTTTGTACAAGAAAATGTTAACCGGGGGGTTAACACAGGACAGCGTCATCAATGGATACCAAGTCGTCAACGAGCTTGGCTCTCTATTCCGTATACTGTTACAGACTCGAACGTTAGTCATTCTTATGTTATACTGCTGGAGGTCATTCTACGATATTAAGAATATTGATATGAGAGCAGAGATGTATACTATCTTGCAACCGTTGCGGAGGCTCTAGCATTAATTATCTTTATAGGTCGAAGAATTCGGTGAGCCTCCTCATTCTCCCCTTGAATCCTAAGAGACGCGACTTAGCGTATATCTCGTCTTTATTTTCTAATACTAGTAGCTTGTCAATGACGTTTTTGACCTCTAGTGTAGTCGAGGCCCGGGCGAGCGGGAGTTTTTCTAGGGCTTTACGGGTGGTCTCGCGGATGTGCCAGTTTCCTACCGGTGCATAGTATGAGGGGAGGATTTCTCTTATTATGACGGTGTCCGCCCTCTTTCCCCGCTTGTAGAGGGCTTCTAGGACGGCTAGTTTTGAGGCGCTGTAGCCTCCGTCCTCCATAGTCTTTCTACCTAGAGGATCCTCGTAGAGATAGTATATGATTGGCTTGGGCGAGGTCTTTGTCCACACGGTTCTCGGATGCCAGACCTCTATCCATTCCAGGCTTCCCTCACCGGGGAGGAGCACTACTATGAACCTGTTGCCGAGGTACTCGTGGAAGTATACCTCTACCTGGTCTATGGAGGGCTTATCGCGAAGAGCCCGCTGAAGATGCCTGCTGAGTATCTCGTCAACGGCTGTTATAGTCCATCTGGTAGGCACTACTCGCCGGTTCCTATATCGGCCTAGGAAGCCGAGCGAGAACGCCCTCTGTATAGAGTACACGTCTACGCCTGAGAGATAAGCCTCCCATACAGCGTCTGAAGCATATGCATCGTCCCATACAAGCCGTTCAAGCTTCCGGTTCATCACCGGGTTCTCCTGAACCAGTATCTTCTTCGCGGGAGCCGAGGGACCTATGGGCTTTGTTATCCCAGTGAACCGGAGCCTCGGAACAGGTATCTTCTCAAGGAGGGCCTCGGTCGACACGGGTTTCTCTGAGAGGGCGGCGATGCCGAGCTCGCTGGAGTATAGGGAATATGGGTCGTTTGCCTTCACTCTTACGCGGGCTCCGAGGAGGCTCGATCTCAGCCTCAGTATTCTTGCAAGAGAATATCTAGCCCTGCTCCATCCAAGCGGATCATCGTATACACGTGCTTGTTCGCCGGTAACGCTTGGCGGTATGTAGAAGTAGACGTTGAGGCTAGGATATCCATGTTCTCCTACAAGGAGTCCGGGCGGGGTTGATCCCTCGACCTCGGGTCCACGTATTCTTAGCACAGTTCTTGCCTGGGACTGGAACATTTCTAGGATCGGGCATCGAGGTAGCCCGCATAGCTTCTTGTATCCTTTACACCGTGCACAGAGCTCGGGCGGGATACGTGGCATAGATCTAGTCCTCCAATATCTCGAATCCTAGGTCTTCTAGTATCTTCTCTATCTTCTCCTCGCTTTCTTCACCCTCAGGCTTGAAGTATTTGACTAGTAGGACGTCTCCCTCCTCAATAGTATAGTCTGGAGATACAGGTATTATCCATGAACCCTTCTTTTCTAATGCGATAATCATGACTCCTCGATCAGGCAACGAGAGGTCGAGTAGTCGCTTACCCGATACCTTGTTTGTCGCCCTTATCTTCAGGTAGGCCTCCTCGGCCTCCTCCAATGCTTTGCCTATAAACGGGAGGTATCCTTCTCTGCGCACGATCTCGCTCATCTGCACGGCGGCGTCAGCGATAGTCTCCATTGCAGAGGCAAATATTGCGATTGAGACAAACTCCTTGGCATAGCCCGGGTTCGAGGCAGCGTAGGAGTATTCAAGTATCTCGTGGAATAGTGTGTCTACGGAGTCTTCCATTTCCCGTATTAATCCCGCGATCCTTGGGTCTCCATAGATGAGAGAGTGGAATGCTAGGTCGAGCATTTGTCGAGCCAGGTTCTTTATTCTTAGTATCCTGAGTGCAAGGTCGTCCCCGGCGAGTGCAGCGCTTAGGCTTCCTAGACCTATGGTTTTTAATGCCTGGGTGTCTCCCACCTCCTTTGCAAGATCCGCTATCTCCTCGTGGGGGCCTCTGGCCACTAGGATGTCTCCTTCCTCCACGCTCGTTAGCTCTGGTGCTACGAGATATGATTCTCCTCTCTTGACTATTAGTAGGTCTACGATGGGCGAGAATTCTTTAACGGGCTTGTTTACATGTAAGAGGAGTATTATCTCGTCGCAGCAGTTAACCACGGAGCTTATGTATTCGTGGATAGGGTATCCTCTAAGTACGAGTCCTGCTAGGTCCCCAGCGGCATCTGTTATCTTGTCAAGTGCTCTTCCGACCTCTGCAACGCTTACAGCTAGGTGGGTTTGTTCTGGGCTCCTGATTGCTAGGGAGATTTTTGCTATTAGTTCCTTTACGTATTCGTCCACTTTTCTCTCGATTTTGAGGGTTTCTAGTGCGACCGTCTTGTCCCCGCTAGCCAAGGTATAGAGTGAGAGGTCTACTGCTACGCTTGCATAGTGTTTTATTAGCTGGAGGAGGTTCTTAACGGTGTATTGCTTCATCTGGAGACACCGGTTCTCGCCAATGTGTAGAGGATTAACGCGAGCTCCCCTATCGGACCTATTTTTCCAGGGGAGTCCTTGAAGTATACTGGTTCTCCTAGCTTCAGCTCCGAAGAAGAGAACTCTGGGTCAGAGCCTGAGACCACTACTAGGATTCTTCCGTTCATTTCTTTCATGTTTTCTAGATCTATTGTGTTCTTAGAGTAATCATACGTGAGTAATAGTATACGGTCGGGGCGTAACAGTTCTACGGCATCGTCTAAATCCGGCAATACGATGAATTGTCTATTAAGTTTGAGGGAGATACGCATTGCCTCGGCGACACCTGATTGTGCTGCCCCGCCATAGGCTTTAGTAACTACAAAGGCCTTGGCCCCTAGAGAATAGGCTGTCTTCACAGAGTCTACGAGTCTCTGGACGCTGCTCACGTTGTGGAGTACCGGTATTATCTCCATTTTCACTGTTCACCGTCATAGTATTCTAATATGCTCGTCTTAATGAATTCTGCTATTGCTTGTGCGAGCGGGGGAGGGACTGCTTCTCCCACTATATCGTATTGCGCGTCTCTGCCTCCGAGAAACACGTGGTAGTCGGGGAACCCCATTAGGCGTGCTTGTTCTCTTACTGTTAGAAGCCTGTCCTCGTATGGATGGATAAACCTTGATGTGCCCATCACGGTTGGGGCCGGTCTTCTGGGGTCTAACCTGATATAGTTAGGGAGTCTTCTTTTTGCGCCTTGGTATGTGATTAGGGAGTTGCCCCACCGAAGCCTGTGGATTCTTCTCCGGTGGCGTGAGGGTATGTTTCCGGGAGCGTCGTGGTTTGGCGGGTATGGGGATCCAGGGGAGGGTAGGCCTGCTAATGCGTCTGATACTGTTTTCCTAGGCTTTTTCGGTGGCCTGATCCTATAGTTGGAGACGAATACTCGCGTCCTCCTGCTTGGGGTCCCGTATTCTTCTGCGTGGAGCACGTTGAAGTAGATATCTGGATAACCAGCTCGTTGGAGCTCTCTTCGTATAGCTTTCTGGATAGGTCTCTCCATGATGCCTGGAACATTCTCGATAACGAATACTTTGGGCTGTAGATCTCCTATCAGGCGTATGGCGTGCAGGAATAGTTGCCCAGCCGGATCAGTATAGAGCCTGTCTAGTGGATCCTTCTGTCTCTTTGGGTTTGCTCCCGTGAAGGGTTCACAGGGAGGACTAGCGATTACTACGTCGAAATCTCCTCGGCCGTACCCCGTATAATCTTTTATCGTTCTCCCTGTTATCTCCTTGATATCGTCGGCTATGAAGAATGCCTTGGGAAAATTCGCCTTGTAGGTTTTACCGGCTGGAGGAAAATTATCGACTCCGACAATGATATCGTAGTATCTGGTTTCGACGAATCCCCGCGCGTATCCTCCTCCACCGCTAAAGAAGTCAGCTACTTTGTATTTTTCTCTCATCTTCTATTATCTCCTCCTCGAGGCGCTTGATGTACTCGGAGAGTATCTTCTTTATCTCGGTGTTGTCCTCTTCTTCGAGAACGCTTCCACACTTTGGACATATGAACTCGTAGTTATACGCCTCTTCGAACGTGTATCTCGTCTTGTCTCGAGGACAACGGTAGAAATAGTTTTCTTCCTCGTATTGGAGACGGTACTTCAGCTTTTCTAGGACGGCTTTCTTCCTCCAGAGGAGGACGCTATTGAGGAGGTTGACGTCTATATACCAGTAGAACCTTGTAGCCCCTGTCTCGGGGTGTTTACCTCTCCTATAACGGGCGAGTTTATACATGTAGAAGGTTCTGAGGATCCTTCTCACATCGCTTTGCTTATAGCCCATTTTCAAGGAGATGTCTTCATCGCTTAGTCCCGAGTCTTCGCTACTGGCTAGGAGTGCTTTGAATATTGTAAGGGCCTTCTCAGGGTCTAGCCTGTTCTTTCTGGCTAGAAGATCAACGAATACTAGTAGGGATCTTAGCCTGTTCTTGCTATTTGGATCGCCGTTCTCAGCATTTTTCATCTTCGATCACCTTCTTCCCGCGTGGTAGGGGAATTATTCTCTTGCGGGCTCCAATATATGACTTGTATAGTTCGCGGCCCCTATATAGTCTATCTAGGAATACGGCTAGGGCAGCTACCTCGCTATGGGGCTGGTTCCCTATGGCTACATTATAGTCTGCTATTTCGTAGAAGAATCCTTCTACCTTCTCGGCGCCTACTATGATTAGTTTATCCCGGGGACTTGTAGAAATTTCTCCTATCACGTCGTCTATTGGGAGACCATACATGGTCAGGTGGATTACTTCTCCTCCGTTTTCTTTCCACTCTTTAACGAAGCGTTTGGGATTAACGCCGCATTCTATTTTGAATGGTCCTCCCCAGCACTGTGTTACTTTACGGAGTGAGTTAACTACGTGTTCATCGCATTCTCCTGCGAGAACCATGCCGTGGGCTCCGAAGGCTCTTGCTGTTAGACCCACATGTGTTGTTATTCGTTTATCTCTTAGGGGCCTGTGTCCTAGCCTTAGCACTATGATTCTCGGTCCTTTCATCTCTTCCGGGCACCGGGAGGATATCGGTGAGCGCCAAGAATAATTGGTCTATTCCTTTTCTCTTCTTAGCAGATATCTCTACTACTCTATACTCCGGGACCGTGGGAGGGATATACGTTGGGAGACTGTTTTTCACTTTTTCTACTATTTCTGAGTCTGCAACGTCTATTTTGTTAAGCGCGATTATTACGGGTCTACCGGAGGCTCCTATTCTTGCTAAGATATCGAAGCCGGACCTGATTTTTTCGTGTATTATTTGGAGAGGATCGGATGAGTCTATTACAAATATTATTGCGTCGGAATAGACTATTTCTTCTAGTGTGCTGTAGAAGGATTCTATTATTTCCGGTGGAATATCTCTTATAAAACCTACAGTGTCGACAAAGATATAGTCTACTCCGTTATAGTTTACTCTTTTATGCTTCGTATGGAGCGTCGTAAAATATTCTCTTCCAACAGGCTTCGACTCTCCCGTCAGCACGTTGAATAAGCTTGTCTTGCCGGCACTAGCGTACCCTACAATAGATACGTGCACGAATCCCTTCTTTTCCCGCGATCCCCTCCTTACACTCCGTATTCTACGCTGCTTCTCGAGTTCTCTACGTATTCTGGCCAGCTTACTTGTAAGATGCCTATAATATGCGTCGATAGCGTATCGTCCTGGGCCTAGGAATCCGGGAAGCTCCCCCATCTTGCTTCTCCGGATCCACTCCCTCACTATTGGTATCTCGTGTTTTATCCTAGCGGCTTCTATTTGCAACTGGGCTTCTCGGCTTCCAGCGTGCTTAGCGAATATCTCTAGGATGAGTTGTACTCTGTCAATGACACGTTTTCTGGATTTCTTCATTAGCTGGAAAATTGATGATGGGGAAGGATTACCGTAAAAGATGATTGTTGTGACTGTTTCAGGTACCTCGTCGGAGATCATGTATATGAGGCCTTTACCCAGCCGGTTGCGGTACCTGGTCTTATATACGCGTATTATCTTGTATCCAGCTGTTTCTGCGAGGGCTAATGCCTCGTCGAGCTGGTCTATTTTTTCTCTCGGGATTACAAGAATGGCTTCTTCCACGTTAGTCTTCATCCCTCCTGACTACGACGACGTCTCCTAGGGTCAGGGTACCGGGTGGGGGTGCCTCGAACTCTTCTTCTAGCTCTGTGGGCTCGAGTATCTGTATTTTTAGGATCTTCTCGATTCTCTTAGCGAGGTCTATTGAGGGCTTCATTTTTCCTGACTCTATTTTTCTCAGCATGGATTCGCTTATTCTGAGTTTCTGTGCTAGTACGCTGAGGCTCCATCCTTTGCTTTCTCGTGCTCTCCGTATCTTTTCATAGTAGTCTTCTACTATATCGTATAGTTCGAGGGAGACCTTCCTGACGGGCCTAGTCCTTCTGGGGGCCCGGGTGGTCTTTGTCGGCCTCTGTTTTACTGGGATGGCTCTCCCGCTCCTTGTTAGTTTTAGGTAACAGCTGGGGCAGAGTATCATCTCTACTCCATCTACTAGGGCCTTATAAGGTCGCCCGGGTATAGGTGATCCACATACTTCACAGTATAATTGTTCCTTGCCTCGTGCCAAGGCCATGCATCCTCTCTCCTTTATATTCGCGACTCCACAGGTTTTATATTGATTAGAACAAGATTACTGTGGTTATACATGATAAATACTTGGATATTATCGAGGAGAGGGAGGACCTTCCTCCTTTTAAGCCCTCATGGAAAAATAAGTTTTACGGTGACGCTTAGCGTGTCAGTGAGCAGTGCCAGCCGACGACGATCAAGCGAAACACCATACATCGACCCAGAAGACCACATAAGGATACTACAAGAAAGGATACGGGCATTACTAAAGCAGAAAATGGACCTAGAGCGAAAACTAGAGGATACACGCAGAGAAATCTACAAGCTTATGAGCCCTCCATTCATAGAAGCGACAGTGCTCGAGGTCCTAGACAACGAGAGGGCCATAGTTAAGAGCACCACCGGCCCTAACCTCGTCGTGAAAATATCTCAGAACATTAATCCTAAGGATCTAAGACCCGGCATGGTCGTGGCCCTCAATAATCGGGGCTCCACCATAGTAGAAGTATTGCCGAACAGGGTGGATCCCACAGTAAAGGCAATGGAGGTAGTCGAGCGTCCGAACGTCACATTCAAGGATATTGGAGGCCTAGATAAACAAATACGAGAACTATACGAGGTCGTAGTACTCCCCCTAAAGAAGCCAGAGATATTCAGCGAGGTCGGCATAGAGCCCCCGAAGGGCGTATTACTGCATGGACCTCCAGGAACAGGAAAGACACTCCTCGCGAAGGCTGTTGCCCGAGAATCAAACGCCGTGTTCATAAGAATAGTTGCAAGCGAGCTCGTAAACAAGTTCATAGGAGAAGGAGCAAGAATAGTAAGAGAGGTCTTCAGATATGCAAGGGAGCACGCTCCCGCCGTTATATTCATAGACGAGATCGATGGGATCGGTGCAAGGAGATCCGAGTTGGGGACAAGCGGCGACAGAGAAGTTCAAAGAACGCTTCTCCAGCTTCTCGCCGAAATGGATGGATTCGAGCCGTTATCCAATGTCAAAGTTATAGCTGCTACAAACAGACTAGATCTGCTTGACCCGGCACTATTAAGGCCCGGAAGGTTCGACAGGATAATCGAGATACCGTTACCCGACTACAAGGCGAGAGTAGCAATACTCAAGATACATCTCAGAAAGACTAAGCACTCAAAAGACGTCGACGTAGGGAGGCTTGCCGAGTTAACGGAGGGCTTCAGCGGCGCGGATCTCAAAGCTGTAGTAACGGAGGCTGGCTTCTATGCTATAAGGCAGGGCAGAAAGAGGATAACTATGAGAGACTTACTAGATGCCGTTGAAAAAGTCAGGAATAGGACTAAGTCCTCTAAGAGCAGGGATAGGGGAGCCGGGGCCCATATTATCTTCTAGCCTGTCTACTCATTTTTATTAACTCTCTAGGGCCTCCACCCTATCACATAGGGAGTCTAAGGAGTGAAGCGTAGAAAACCCCTGCCAGGAGAATTAACAAAGCTGAGAGCAATTCTCTCATACCAGTTCGGAGACGATGTCTCAAGCCTCCTCCTAGGAAACCCTGATGAAATAGAAGTAGACGTTACTTCTAGAGGAAAAATAAGAAACGTCTATAAGTCCGGCGAGAGGATACTAACACTAAGACCCAACGATAACTTGTACAGTCTAGGTCTAGGCGCTGCTAAACTCATAGTCTCGGGAACTAGGCCGCCGAGACTAAGAATTATTGTAAGAGGGGATCGGGAGTTGAGAGGTAGCGTCTTGGCTAGAGACATTGTCTCCTATGACGAGGATCTCAGGCCGGGAGATGAGTGTGTAATCGTGGACCGAGACGATAATTTAATAGGTGTAGGAAGAGTTAAGATTTCGCCTCACATGATAGAGGGCTTGGATAGAGGGGAAATTGTAAGGATCAGGCATAAGAGGTGAGACAAGTTGAATAAAACATTTGTCGACATAAATCTCGATGTACCAGTCGAAGAGCTTAGCGAGGCCATTATTGTAACAGGATTCCGAGGATTCGGAATGGTAGGTTATCTTGTCTCAAAACACTTAGCACTCGGCCTCGAAGCAAGAAAGATAGGATACATATTGACACGGCCGAGCCCGCCATTTATTATAGTAGAAGAAGATGGAGTAGGGATGCCTTTTGACGTCTATTATAAGGAGGATCCGAAAACCGTCATCATTGTGAATAGGGCTCTGCCCGAGAAAGAGATCGCGGACGAATATGTAGAGGCCCTTGTCAAGTTTGCACGGGAAATTAATTCAAAATTCATGGTTCTTGTAGGAGGCTTGAATAAGACATTCATGTATGGGGAGGAAGAATACGGGTATAGACATAAGCCGAATAAATACTATCAGGGCCCCAGGCTCAAGGCTCCCGAAATGGAGACAGGACTCGGAGTAATGGGCCCCCTCGCACTACTATACATCTATACAGTCCACTACAAAGTTCCATCAATCATAGTGCTCCCATACTCGACAGTCGAGGAAATAGACTATAATGCGGCGTTAAAGGGTGTACGTGTAATAGCAGGGGAAATTCTCAACGTAGAGATAGATACATCTCTACTGGAAGAATACGCAGAAAAATGGAAAGTCGAGCGGGAACGCCTCATGGAGATGCTCGGCCCCATGTTATCGGGTAGGAGCGAGGAAGAGGATGAAAGTGACCGCCACAAGGGAATCTATATGTAGAGAGGGCCGAAAGGATCCTCTCCTATAATTGTTTTAAGAGCCGTTCAAGCTCCTCAGAGAGCGATCTATAAGTACTTGATTGAAGGATCATTACACTATACCTGTCTATCCCCGGTATATTGTTTAGGAACATTAGGATTTTCTTGGCTACAGTTTCAGCGTGTCCTTTGTCTATATCAATATCTGGCCTATGAACGTGTATAGTTGGATAAACACCGCATAGTTCTTGTGGTACGACTATTAGGAAGGGATCATAGTATAGAACGTATTCCTCTCCTCTCTCCAGGTCGCTGGGCTCTGGGCAATGATCGGGGTCTAGCGGGAGGGGCGCTAGGATAATCCTTTTCACGTCTCTTCCCAGGCGAGGAGTATAGTTTTGTATTTTTTCATGATAAGATGAGAGTCTCGGGTTTCCCATGCTATAATAGTCGTAGGCCCTTATCCCGCGAACTACTCCTTTTACACGTGGAGAATATTTCGAGTAGTAGTCCTTCATCTCGTAAATAGCCCGGAATGCCTCATATAGTCGTACATGGTGTCTGCTTAGTGATTCTAGGAGTTCCCAGAGTCTCCCCTCTTTTATTGCCTGTTTTGTAAGGTCGAGATAATACTTTATCATACAAAGATTATGTCTCGCTAGGATCCTTATTCTCTCCTTCTTAGGGAGATTCCTTACTTTCTCAGCGTTATAGTCGGAGCAGTCGCCACATCTACAGGGGAGATATGTTATTCTGTCTAGGCGCTCTACACCGAAGTCAGTAAATACTCGATCATCCCTCGCGTATAATATATAGGATGCACTGTCGAAGAGGTCTACTCCTAGAGCCACAGCGTAGGGTATTATGAGTGGATGACCGGCTCCGAAGAGGTGAACTGGTTTACCTGGTTTGAGATGTTTCTTGGCGGAGACTACTATTTCCAGGACTGTCCGGTAATCGTACTTCTCTAAGAAGACCGTCGGACTACCTATACCATATATTGAGAATTCCTCGTGCTCCGACGCTTTCTTGGCACTGTACTCTACTAGGTCAAGATATTTTCCTCCCTGGACGGGTAGAACCCAGAGAGTTTCAGGATAATCAATAACTATTCTTCGCGCCTCCTCGACTCTTTTCAGAGTAACCGAGACGCTTCTTTCGGCAGCGAGACGGTCGACGTCGCCTGTAGGTATATCGAGGATCACGCCTATATCTACGCCGATTTTTCCTTCAAACTCTATGATTTCCTTGTTCGTTATGTCTACGGAGCCGTATTGAAGGATCTGATATGCTCCTGAGTCAGTCATTATCACGCCGTTGAAGCCTAGAAGGCTGTGGACACCTTGTTCTAGGACTTTTTCTCTATAGCGTTTGTATAGAATGTATGCGTTTGTTATTACTTGGTTGAATCCTAGCTCTCTGATTTCCTTGAGAGGTATTTCTTGTCTTTCGACGTCAACCACTGGGAAAAATGCAGGGGTCTCGATCACGCCAGTTTTTGTGTATAGTTTGCCTATTCTTCCTGCTAGGTCTGCGTCTTTGGCCTCAAACATTTCAGTAACCCGTCACTGGACAAAGAGAGATTTGTGGTTTAGGGATTAGACCCGGACTCCTTTACGCCGCATGTATTCTCTGAAGAGCGTGTTTACTCTGTGAGCGAGTGGTCCGGCGCCCTCGACTCCGTCCTTCGAGACCTTGACGCTTCTAGCTATCTCGACAACGTTGATATCCTCGTATACTCTTATCTGGTGTGGAGGTATTCCACCGTGCTTTATTAGGAATTCTGAGAATTCTTTAGCGCTGAAAATTGATCCTTCCTCTACAAGTATTTCGGAGATTGTGCTCCCATATATTATAGCGATGGGCCAGTTATTGTTCTCGTTATCAACGGCTGCCTCTAGCGCTATACTTAATGTAGACTGATCGAATCCTGCGAGTTTACCCTTGTATGTTCTCCCGTTGACGAGTTTTACGATAATCACCTTGTCGAGCAAGGTGTTTAACTTGACTGTGAACCTTCTTGCCGCGTCGCTGGCAAAGACCATTTTTATCCCCTTGTACCACCGTAGCCATACTGGTTAATTTAGATTAGGGGTCGGAGCCATGAAGAAGAAAATGACAGTTACGGTGACGAGTGTAAAGCAAGGCGAGATAAAAGGACAGTGGGTTGCAGAGGGCAAGGCAAAGGGCTACAGAGTAAAATTCGATGTCCTCGAGGAGCTATTCTCTGTTAAAGAAGGCGATAAGCTCGTATTCGAGATTAGAGATTCGAAACCACAGAACCTAGAGAACTATGTATTCTGCGGGCATGGATACATAGTAAGAGACCTCAAACAGGAGCATAAAGAGGCCCCCAACTATACAGTGTTCAGTGTATGGGGCGTTATCTTTAGATTCGAGCCCCGCCTAGAGGAGCTTGAGCCAGGCAAGAAATACTACTTATGCATTACCCGCGGCTAGACAGCCGCAGGAGGACTTCAATCCAACTGGGAATAACAATTATTCGCTATAAACCAGGGACAACTATCAAAATGTAGCTGGGCATATTCAACAGCACACGTGTTTGATAGATAACACATAATTGTTATTGAGCGAAACAATATGTCCATCGAGCAGTCTCTCCCACATATACAATCATGAAAATATCATTACCGGAGAAAGACCATGGATTGGGTCGAGAGAGCACCTATTACACTAAGGCTGATACCGGCTATAATCGCAATAGCGCTTATAGCATACGCATCCAGAGCACCAGGCGCCATAGTCTTACTAATAGTCGGCGTAGCCTTTCTAGCAACGGTGATTTCATTGTACAAAGCAAACGCAGTCAATATAACCGCGAGAATAAGGTTTCCTACGGGATCCGGTCTTGGATGTAGACATACAGATGAGGATCGGAGGGAAAATCCTAAGGTCTTCCAGATAATATATGAGGACCCAATAGTAGGGTCAAAAATAGAGGAATTTCTTTTATCAAGAAGTACTAGCAGGCCCTCTAATAGGTACGCGATCCTACACGAGTTTGTATCTGGGTCAAAAACCACTTATCTTATAATAAACGGGGAAGATCAAGATATTGAGTCCGAGATAATAGAGAGTGCAATAGTATCGTTTCTAGAAGGAGTAAGTATACGTCCGGTAAAATCGCCTAGCTTCAGTGGGCTAATATCTAGTAGTTCTAACAAGATTGGGCAGGACAAGGATCGGGTATTCATTGGATACCGGCTAGATACTCCTCGACTTGAACCTGTTTACCTGTACTATAGGGATTTTGAAGGCCACATCGGGATATTTGGGTCCACTGGATCAGGTAAATCCACTACATTAAGGGTTCTCGCATCACGCTTACTTGATCAATACAATGCGGGGGTTTTGGTTTTCGATTGGACAGGAGAACACCGGGTACTAGCTTCTAAAGGATTTAAGATCGTAGACGTATCGACGGGAGAGTTGCCTGCTGATATACTCTCGTGTAATGGTGAAGACAGGAAAGACTATGCCTTCGAGGTATTGACCCGTGCTCTTGACCTTACAGAGCCCCAAGCGTATCTTCTTTCTCGGGTATTGTCTAATGCTAGGAACCTGCGCGAATTGTATGATATGGTGTTAGAGTTACCCGAAGACTCTCGATGGGATAGAGAAGTAAAGAGAGCGCTTCAGCGAAAACTGGGTATGCTTGTCTTAAATGAGGGTAGGAGGATCTTCAGGGATTGTCCAGGAGATTTAGCTAGAGGGAACGTCTCGGGGATTGTCCTTGATTTATCGAACATAATGAGTCTCCACGTGAGGAGATTATACGTTATAATGATGTTATCAATTCTTTTCACGGAAGCATACAGACGATATAGTTCTCAGGGCGAGAATCATCCTTTAATGTTTGTCTTCATAGATGAAGTTCAGAACATATCTATGGCATCTGATATACTGGCGGTTATACTTTCAGAGGCGAGGAAGTATGGGGTGCACATAATATATGCTACGCAGAGTCCTTCAGTAATGGATTCTAGGCTCCTACTTAATACTAATACAAAGATAGTTCATTCATTGAAATCGAATAAGGACAAGAAGCTTATCCTAGAGACAATGGGTATGGATGTGGACTGGTTTTCTAGGCTTGACAAGCTACCTACAGGTACGGCGATATTGCAGAGTATATCACAGCCCCAGCCTATACTTGTCGAGATCCATGCGGATGCTCCATTTAGCCACTAGGTCCTGTACGTGTGGATCGTTCATCCAATCTATTGAGATGCCTGTTCTCCACTCCTCTAATTTATCATATAGTGATTCGAGGGATTGTCTAGGAGTCTTCTGAGAGGTATCAATTTCAAGAACATCGTATGAGGCGTCGAGTAGTTCTTCAGCTATTATGTTGAAGGCTTCAGAGAGAGCGTTCTCGATAACTTTTTGCTCTGGCCAGTTCCTAGCCTTTAGTCTATTGTAGAGTTCGACCGGATGTGCCCGTAATAATATGATTAACGAGATTTCATAGTCTAGATCCTTATAGGATAACCATAGCGAGGGATATACCGTCTCCAGAACAATACATTTGCCTTCTTGGGATTCTCTTACAAGAAGTTCCACGGCAGAAGATATTTCGCCGTCCACGACTTCTGTGAAGCGTCCCGTGGGATCTGCTCGTGTAAGGCCAAGTTCTCTCAATAGTTTAGACGTACTTGTCAGAGAACAATCTATGTCTTTTGATAACAAGTTACCCAAGACTGTTTTTCCTGTTCCTGGAGTTCCTGCGAGGATTATTATCAAGACGCTTCAGCACCCTTATACTAGAACCGTGTATAAACGAGAATATCCTGACTTTAGAATAATTCGGAAACGTATAGGATCGTGTTTGGAAAAATTAACCAGGGAGAGGTGTAGGTTACTTCTTTTCTTCTTTGTCTTCGCTTCTCCTAGCGGCTATTATGTCGTCTATTCTTAGTATCATTGTAGCTACTTCGGTTCCTGCTTTGAAGGCGTTTGCTTTTATTCTTACTGGCTCTATTACTCCTAGCTCCATCATGTCGACTATTTCTCCGTCTTCGACATTTATGCCTGCCCAGAGCTTGCCTTCTTCATGGGCGCTTCTTAGCTTCATTAGTATCTCTACGGGGTCTAGTCCTGCGTTGAATGCTAGGGTCTGTGGTAGTGCTTCAAGGGCCCTTATCCATGCCTCGATGGCTAGCTGTTCCTTGCCTGGTACAGTCTTAGCGTATTCTCTTAGCCTCTTTGCTAGTTCTGCCTCGGTGGCTCCTCCGCCTGCTACGATCTTGCCGTCAATTACGGCATCTGCTACAGCGCTTAGAGCGTCGTGGAGTGCTCTGTCAGCTTCTTCTACGAGTCTCTCGAAGCCTCCCCTTATGAGTATTGTTACGCTCTTGGGGTTCTTTGCTCCTTCGATGAATATCATTTTGTCTTCTCCGACTTTTCTCTCCTCAACAAGCTCAGCATAGCCCAGGTCTTCCTCGGTTAGGTCGTCTAGGTTCGTTATTATTTTTGCTCCTGTGGCCTTAGCAATCTTCTCAATATCACTCCTCTTAACCCTCCTAACAGCAAGAATACCCCTCTTAGCAAGGAAATGCTGCGCAACCTCATCAATACCCTTCTGAGTCACAACAACATTAGCACCAACGCTTGCAATCTTTTCTACTTTCTCTGCTAGTATCTTCTCCTGTTTCTCTAGTAGTCGCTTTACTAGGTCTGGGCTGGTGATGCTTACCTCTAGGTCTATTTCGGGTTTCTCTATTTCTAGTGGTGTGTCTAGGACCGCGATCTTTGCATTCTCTACTCTCCTGGGCATGTCGGGGTGTACTACTTCCTTGTCGATGACTATTCCTTTGATTAGTTTTGTGTCTCTTAGGCTTCCGCCATGTTTCTTGATTATTTGTATGTTGT
This sequence comes from Acidilobaceae archaeon, assembly GCA_027043945.1. Classification (GTDB taxonomy): domain Archaea; phylum Thermoproteota; class Thermoprotei_A; order Sulfolobales; family Acidilobaceae; genus S143-63. The sequence goes on along the minus strand of JALUDS010000068.1, from coordinate 10,247 downwards.
TTAGGTCTACGTAGTATTTGTCTCCCCTCTTCTCTACTATGGTCTTTATTGCTTCTACTGCTATGTCTGCGAAGTAGTCTGCTGCCTCGCCTACGGCTTTGCTGTTTAGGCTTGTTAGTGCTATCTTCTTTAGAGTTTCATGATCATTTATGTCGATTGGTTTGCCTATCTCGTATAGTATCTCTAGTGCCTTTTCTAGTGCTTTCTTGTATCCCTCGACTATTATTGTGGGGTGTATGTTGTTGTTGAGCAGTTTTTCTCCTTCTTTGAGGAGTTCTCCTGCGAATATTACAGAGGTCTTTGTGCCGTCTCCCGCCTCTTCGTCTTGTCCCTTAGCGATTTGCACGAGCATTTTTCCTGCTGGGTGTTGTAGGTCTAGTTTGTCGAGGATTGTTGCTCCGTCGTTTGTTATTGTGATGTCTCCTAGGCTGTCTACTAGCATCTTGTCCATTCCTTTTGGACCATAGGTGGTCTTGAGGATTTCTGCGATGGCTCTTACAGCCATTATGTTCGAGCGAACTGCTTCTTTTCCGTAGGAGCGGGAGGTACCTTCTTTGAGTATTATAACTGGTACTCCCATTGATTCTAAGGGTAGTGCCGCCATGTCTTGTCACCTTATCCTTTTATCGTTCTCCAATCTCTAAGGTAAGATTACTTCTATATAAAAGTTTCGGTGGTCAATGTTTAACCCCAACCTGTAAGTTTTAAACCTGCAACATGTTCACAACCCACAGGGTGAGGTAGTGATGGGCAAAGTAAGAACAACCCTGGTAAAAAGAACAGCCAGAAAACTACTCGAAAAATACCCTGATCTCTTTAAGGGAGACTTTGAGCACAACAAGAGAGTAGTATCGGCACTACTAGAATTAAGAAGTAAGAAACTCCGCAATCAGATAGCGGGATATATAACGCATTTGATTAATGCAGAGGCGAAACGTGCAAAGAAAGCATCAAGGTAATTTTATTAATTATAATATTCATGTAATTACACATGGAGTTCCTAATATACTCCGTGAGAGGCAGACGACTGGGCCTCCTGGAGGGGTATAATGTCCAAAGTAAAGCTACTAGCAAGTCTACAAGAAATTGTAGGAAAAGACGTCCTAGAATTAGAGGATATGACTCTAGAGAAGTTGTTTAGAGAACTAGCTGAAAGATATCCCGGGCTAAGAGACATTATAGACGTCGAAAACGTGGAGGGAAAGCCGGGATACATAATCTTCGTAGATGGCAAAGACATACGATTAGTAGATAAAAACTACGTACCCAAGGAAATAGTAATTCTCCCAGTAAACCATGGCGGAAAATCCGAGAGAATAGAAATAGATCAAGTATCATGGGAAAAAATAGACCTCTATATCAGGGAAATAGCTGAAAAAATAAGAAATAGCGGTTATCAACCAGACGTGATTGTAGGAATCCTGCGAGGAGGACTTGTACCGGCTCGCCTATTAGCAGACGAGCTCGGAGTAGACGATATAGGAGTAATGGAAATCAAATTATACAAGACGATAGGGCTACGAGGGGAGAGGCCCTATCTGAGACAACCACTTGTCCTGGATATAACGGAGAAGAAAGTATTGCTAGTAGACGATATAAGTGATACAGGGCTTACCCTACAGTTAGCTATGGAGGCAGTGGGATTCCATATGCCCAAAGAAGTGAAAACAGCCACCCTCTACATAAAGCCATGGACTAACCTCGTGCCAGACTACTATGCTGAGGTAACAGAAAACTGGATAGTGTTCCCATGGGAAAGAAACGAATACAGAAGATTGATAGAGGAAGAATAACAATAACACAGAGATATTCTAGGGAATATCGGTGCAAGAGGCCTTGAAGAAACTCGGTTTAATGGGAATAGAAATAGGAATCGAGGTACTCTCATTAAAGAATAGCTATGACCCCGAAGAATTCGTTAAGAAATGTGTTTCTACTAGCGATCTAATCATTGCAGGCATACCAGCTCGCATGTTACAGAATTTAACAATATGTTCTATAGCACTAGCATACACATATACAATAGAGGACGAACTACTAAATGATAGAATAAAAAACCATAATCTAAGATTTATTGCTAATCTCCTCGGGGCACGTCAAGTAGCAGACGTGATAAAGGAAATCGATCGCGTTGAAAAAGTAATAATAGTAGGTCCACCAGAGCAGGTAAAGAAGGCCGCTTTGACTATTGCCGAAATTTGTGGAGGAGAGGTCGAGACGATAGAAGAGTGCTCTGGAGACTCCCTGTGGTCTATCACTAGCAAAAGAATAGAGAGACTGTCCAAATAGGATGCGGGAGAGCCTTTTCAATGCCCTATTATCTTACAACATATATTCCAGGTCTCCCGGTATTCTCGGAGCATAGCCTACTAGTTCCCTTACAGCCGACTCAAGCTTGCTCCCTAGCTCTATTACATGTTTTGCAGGATACTCTGGATCCAACGGGATCTTTATGCTGCTTCTCTTCCTCTCTGAGTGTATGTATGGTCTAGCCATGAGTGTCTTGGTCTGAATCTCTTTTTCACCGAGATAGACGAGTACGGAGGGTTTCACAGTCGATTCTAATCTTCTTACATCCTTTGAGAGCCCAGTCTTTGATGCCAGGACAACACCTGCCCTGAATCCTTCATCTATAAGTTCTTGTTTTATCCGGTATGCTAAGGATTCTATTTCTGCGTCGATATCTGTGCCTTTTCTTATTGCTAGTATCGCGAACTGCACAGGTGCTAGTGTGAATGGTAGTCTACCCTTGTAGTAGTCCAGGTATACTCCTAGGAACCTCTCGAGAGACCCCATGAGGGCTCTATGAATAATGAACAGTGTATCATAACCGTAGACTTCCTTAACGAGATCGTATAGGTGGAATCTCCTGGGAAGATTAAAGTCGAACTGTATAGTTCCTAGTTGCCATTCTTTTTCGGTTTCTCCTTCACGGATCTTCATTACAATGTCTATTTTAGGCCCGTAGAATGCGGCTTCTCCTTCTTCCTTATAGTATGCTATGTTGTATTTTTCACTTATCATCTTGGCAGCTTGTTCTAGGATGTTCTCGGCCTTGCTCCATTCCTCGTGGGAACCCATGAAGTCTTTTCCTATGAGTTCTCTGTCTGAGAGGCTTAGTCGTAGATAGACTGTTTCCCCTGAGACGTTGAGATGGAAGAGCTTCTCCATTAATTCCCTCATTTCTTCGAAAACGTTGTAGACTGACTCTACCGCGTTCTCCTCGGGAGTTATTATGTGGGCGTCGTCTTGTGTAAATCCTCGTACTCGTAAAAGGCCATAGAGGCTACCGCTTGGCTCATAGCGATGTACTCTGCCTGCTTCGAATATCTTGAATGGGAGCCTTACCTTGTTACGGTGTCGTGCGAGCTCATGCATGAATAGTAGTATATGATAGGGGCAGTTCATCGGTTTTATTGCGAAGTCGTGGTCTTCTATCTTGAAGAGATACATGTTTTGTCGGTAGAAGTCGAGGTGTCCCGATAACTTGTAGAGGCTACTGCTGGCTATTATAGGTGTCTCCACTATATGGTATCCTCTCCTGGCATGGAACCTGGCAAGGATGTCTATCAGTGTATACCTATAGTATCCACCGCCTATGCTGAAGAGGGGGACACCGGCTCCTGTATAGTGGCCGAACTCCCTGTCGAGTATAGGTACTCTTGAATCTGGTCTAACCACTAGGTCTTGCTCGTAGGCAAAGTCGATATGGTTTTTCTCCACGGGGGCTCCCTCACGTTCCAGAGAGTGAATTAGTAGCTTCGTAAAATAAACTTAGCCGCTATATGGGGGCTCAGCGAGGGTGACATCAGCACATCGGAACACGGCAGGAGATTCCTCGCTGCCGTCACCACTCATCACGGCCTATGTTGAAGAAGTCGTTTTCTATAGTGATAAGGTTTCTCCATAGTTAATCTCTTTGAATTAGGCTATTGGACAGTGGGATCCGTGCAACTCTATTATAAAAACTATTATTTGTGTAGTATTATTACACTATAATTGTCCTTGATATAAGTATCCTGGGGGTTCTAGGGCTTGAAAATATGGAGACCTCCGAGAGAAGTAGTTCAGAACGCGAACGTATCTGCGTTAATGGAGGAGCTTGGTTATTCGAACTATCACGATCTCGTTAGAAAAACTACAAGAGATCATCGATGGTTCTGGGGATCGTTGCCAGATTTTCTGGGAATAGAGTGGTTTAGGCCTCCGAGAGAGACCGTGGATCTTTCGCAAGGACCAGAATGGGCCAAATGGTATCGAGGAGCCTTGTTTAACGCGTCATATAATGTTCTAGACAGGATAGTTACTATGGGTTACGGTAATAGAGAGGCCTTTACATGGGTAGGTGAGGATGGAGCGGAAAAAACATATACTTATAATGAACTTCTCGACGAGGTTCAGAGATTCTCGAATTTCCTGGATGAGGTTGGGATTAAACCAGGTGATGTTATAGCCATCTATGCCCCTATGGGCCCTGAATCAATCATAGCCATGCTTTCTGCTATGAGGATAGGGGCTATCGCGAGCCCTATATTCTCCGGCTTCGCGCCTGGAGCAGTCGCAGAGCGTATTAAGTCATCGAATGCACGGATTCTTTTTACAGGCGACTATTATTTTAGACGGGGCAAAAAGATAACGCTACTTGATAGAGCACTAAAGGCCGATGAGATCTCGGGACGCATATCCGAATACATTATCGTGGCGCGTAGAGGAAAGACAACTGATCTGCCCGAAGATGACAGGATAATATCATATGATGATGCAATACGAGGAAAAAGAGCTTCTCGGGAACCAGAGGAGCTAGACCCGGAACATCCTGCCCTCCTACTCTTCACAAGTGGAACGACGGGTTCTCCTAAAGGAGCAGTCATAAGCCACATTGGCTCCGTGATTCAGCCGGCGAAAGAACACTTCTACAACCTCGACACGAAGCCGGTATGGGACAATGGCAATGACAGGCTCTGGTGGATAACGGATCTAGGATGGATGATGGGTCCATGGCAGGTTATGGGTGCACAATTCCTCGGCTCTAAACACCTAGTAGTAGAAGGCGCTATAGATTATCCTTCGAAGACAAGGGTGTGGGAGCTAATAGAAAAATACAAGGTCACACAGTTTGGCTTTGCTGCTACCGTTGCACGATTATTGAAGACGTTGACGTCTGAGCCCTCTGAGAATAACGACGTCGAGTCGATAAGGATACTGGGCAACACTGGGGAACCTATAGATCCGGATACATGGATCTGGGTTGTAGAAAAGGTAGGCGGAGACAAGGCGCCAATGATTAACCTAAGCGGGGGAACTGAGATATTCGGATGCATATTGTTGCCTAGCCCCGTCGTAGACCTTAAGCCGAGTACGTTATGGGGGCCTGGACTAGGCATGGATGCAGACGTTTTCGACGATACAGGAGAGCCGGTGCGAGGATCGCCAGGCTATCTTGTCGTAAAGAAGCCTTCTCCGAGCATGACGCGGGGGTTATGGAAAGACCCGGAGAGGTATATTAGGACGTATTGGTCTAGGTTCCCGGGAGTATGGTATCATGGCGACCTCGCGTATGTTGATGAAGACGGATACTGGTTCATTCTGGGACGTGCAGACGACGTTATCAAGGTAGCAGGGAAAAGGATAGGTCCGGCAGAAATCGAAGCAATACTCAACGATCATCCAGAAATAGTAGAGTCAGCCTGTATAGGCGTCCCACATCCCGTAAAGGGAGAGGTTGTCTCCTGCTTCGTCATTACAAAGAAAGAGTTCTCGCCGCAACTCGAGGAAGAACTAAAGAAGAGGGTGGCCGATAACCTTGGCAAGCCCTTCACCCCTTACTCAATAATCCCTGTCAGAGACCTTCCAAGGACGAGAAGCGGAAAAATAATGCGGAGAATAATAAAAGCACTATTCAGGGGAGAAACTAGGTTCAAGACAGAAGTAATGGATAACCCTGAGTCAATCGAAGAAGTCAGAACAGCCATAGAGAAACTCAAAGAACATCTTAGATCTTAGGCGATTCAGCGTAGAAGATAGCAAGTCCGGGAGCTATATTGTAAGTAACAGTTTTTTCAAAGTATTTAGATAACAAGTCCTCTAACTCCTCCTTTGTAAGCATCACATTAATTGTTTCCAGGAAGTCAGTGTACTTAGTGATCCTAGTAGCACACCTGCTCAGCATCACGGCTATTGGAACAATTATCCTAAAATAGAGTTCGACTAATACTCTTCCGAGCCTTCTAGGTCTATAGATATCGAGAATAGCCAGTTTACCGTTTTCTCCTAGAACCCGGGCAAACTCGGCAACCGCCTCCTCAAAGTCAAGCGCGTCTCTAAAGCTGAACATCGCCGTTATGCCGTCTACCTCGTTATCTCTTAGAGGTATTCTTTCGAACCTGCCTACAAGCGGGCGTACATCTACACTATTTACTGACTCGGTCAACGTCTTAACAGCTATATTCAGCATTTTAAGAGAGGGATCCAGGAGATAGAGCATTGTATGAGGCTTCATCTTTGCAATTAATATAGAAGAGGTACCGGGCCCACAACCTGCATCGAGAACGCGCTTGCTGTCTCCGAGGAGCCGTATCGTTTTTACACGTAGCTTATTGACAGTGTTGAGACTCATGTATCTGTTTACTTTCTCATAGCATCCATGCAGCGCTAAATCTTCTATTGACGCGACAACCTCGCTCCATAGTTCCTCTCTACTGCTCACCTCTGCTCACTTCCCTATTGGGACCAACGATGGTGTTTCCCCAGTATCACTCGCTCTTCTCCATTAAGCGATAGGATATAATAAACTAAAGAATTATAGTGGAGGGTGTATGAGTAGTGGTAAGAATAAGGCTCCCGCCTCCTCCGAGAAATATCGAGAAATACACGTTAAAAGAGGCTGTAGAGAGGTTTCTAAGAGAGCTATTAGTGGCGGGAGCCAGCAGTAAAACTGCGAAAGTCTATAGAGCCGCGCTAAACGATTTTCTCGTTAGGATTGGAGAAAGCAAGAGAGTCTCAGAGATTGGTGTAGAGGATTATCTACTGTGGCTGTCTAGGCTTCGAGAAGAAGGGCCTAGAAGGCCAAGAGGTGGAAAGAAAGAGAACACCATACATTATTATTCATTATTTGTTAGAAGGTTTCTTTCATGGATAGGGGTTTCGGACGATCTTCCTGTGCCGAGACGAGATGAGGGCTCGCTCGATACAGTACTAAGGGAGGATGAGCTAGAGAGACTAATTGGTGCCTCGAGGGATATACTTGATCTCTTGATAGTAGTCCTTCTGGCAGAAACCGGTATGAGAATTGGCGAGTTACTAAGTGTCCGTGTAGCGGATATTGATTTCAGAGACGCGTCTATACGGATAAGGGGAAAGTATGGTAAAGAGAGGATAGTCTTTTTCGGGCCCCGTACAAGGACTATCCTAGAGACATATATCGATATGATGCGTTTAGGACCCAGAGATCTCCTCATACCGCTATCGTATCAAGCGGTCTATAAACGTCTTAAGAAGCTGGCTGAGCTGGCGGGCGTGGATCCCTCAAAAGTTAGGCCGCACGTGTTAAGACATACATTTGCAACTGAAGCTCTGCGAAGAGGTATGAGTCTAGTTACACTACAGAGGCTTCTAGGACACTCTAATATAAGGATAACCCAGAGATATCTTCATCTAGTGACAGAAGACTTGAAGAGAGACTACTTTACAGTGTTCTACGGTGGACCAAGAGCAGGCGTAGACGCTATGGCTTATGGCGTCGATGAGTATGGAGCTGATAGAGGAATTAGAGGAGTCAGGGCCCGCAGAGCAGGCAGGGTCCTGTACTAGACTAGGGAAAAGACACATGTCTATCTAGGCTTTGTAAGGAATGCTACTATTTCCTCCGTTCCCGCCTCTCCTGATAACTTGTCCGTCGCAAACCCATTCTTAAAGTAAGCTATCGTTGGATACCCTGTTATTCCATTCAGTTGCATCGTGGATTGTAGGAATCCTTGATAGTCTGGATCCATCAGGTTACCTACTACTATGGCGTACACGTCGGTGCCTGTCTGGTTTATTGCGTCGAGTAGATGTGGCCATGTACGCTGACAATGAGGGCATGATTTTAGAAGGAATGCGACGTAGGCTCCTTGATCCATTGCGTCTCTCAAGGTATCTAATGTTACTATCTCTGCCTTGTCTCGTGACAGATGGATTATGGCGTCCCATGTGAATACTAGATCGCTTGAGATAGGGGGGCTACAGAGCCACGTAGAATTATATTCTACTTTATATGAGGTATTGCTTGGTTCTACATCGACAGTTTTTAGGGCTTGAAGGACGTCGAGGGTTTTGTTTTGCTCGGGCAGGTATGAGTACAGCCTGTATTTTGCAAGGTAGAGTATCCCGTTTGAGTCATATACGTGTTCTATGGAGATGTTATATGGGCCGATAGTTATATTGGCCGAGTAAACGTAGCTTGTCTCATTCGAAGAGATCAAGTCGAGGTTTATGCAGAGTCCTTCTCCTACAATGGGTATTGCTAGAGGTAGGCTTATAGTCTCTTGGCCAAGTTCGTCAGCTGGTAGCATTATGTTCGCGTATGACATGAGGGAGTTCTGCGTCTGGTTCCCCACAATAGACACGTTGAGAAGAGGCCACTCTTCCTCCTGGTTAATTATGATTGTAAGGTTTGAAGATAAGTTACCCTCTTCAAAGTACATGGTCGAGTTTATTGTGATACGACTTCCTGGCCCAAGGGGTAGAACGGCAGTTTCGGTTTGAACACTCGGGGCCTGTTGTTCTCCGCCCTTGTTTCCTTTATACACGTTATATCCGTAGTAACCGGCCGCGGCTACTAATAGCACTATTACTAGTGCGATGACTGCTTTGTTTGAGGCCATTTTTATCAGCTCGAGATATTCGAGAGGTTGATCGAGCTATTTAATCCTAGTATTTGAGGATTATAGGGAAGAATAGGCTTTGACGGCTTTTGAGGCTATGAAGTCGAGTAAGACCTCTCTTGCTCCTTCACCTATATCTAAGGCCCGTGCATCTCTCTGCATCCGCTCGGTTAGACTCCATAGCTCTAGTCCTCTTCCTCCTAGGATCTGGGATGCTGCCCAGGCAGCGTCTTGAGCTAGTTTTGCGCCCTCATTCTTTGCTATGGAGGCCTTTGTGGGGTCGATGATCCAATTGTCTTTACTTTTCTCGGCTTGGTCCGAGACTAGTGTCTCTAGGAGAGTGATTCTAGAGTATATGCTTGCGATCCTCCATTTAATTCCTTGGTAATCTATTAGCTGTTTTCCGAAAATTGTCTTAGAGGTTCCCGTCTTTACAATGATTGAAAGAGCTGAGTCCGCGATGCCGAGCGCGATCGCTGCATATCCTAGACGGCCTAGGTTTATGCCTGATAGGGACTCTTTTAGACCTTTGCCTGGAATACCTATTCGTTTGCCTCGTGCATTACGATATCTTACTATTGACGCTCCCGTGCCTCTAAGCCCGGATACTTCTAGGAGATCGTATGTTACGTTTTCGCTTCTGGGAACCATGTAGAGTGTGGGTCCGCCGGAGCCGAGGGCTAGTACGATGAAGTAGTCGGCATATGGGGCGTTACTGGTAAAGATTTTTTCACCCGTTATAAATACACCCGACTTGTCCTCGTGCGCGCTCGTCTTTAGTGAAGATCGAATATCTGTTCCTCCTCCGGGCTCTGTAACGCTTAGAGCATAGATGCCTTCTTCCTCCGGTCGTCCAGCTGCCAGCCATGCAGAAGCGTTGACTAGTACAGAGTGGGCTACTCCGGGTGAATAGAATGCTAGGGAGCGAATTCTACATAAGAGATCGGCAAGGTCGCTTTTGCCTGGGCTAAAGAATCCCTCGTTTCTCAGATCGTTGAGGAGTGTTGCAGGGATTAGATTTTTCTTGTCTATATCAGTTGCAGTTTCTGAGAGAAGTCTATGGGCTATTTTCCTGTATTCGTCGCATAGCATGTGTATCGACAACACAAACACACCTAGGATAATAATCAATGCGCAGAGTACTATAATTACTTCTATTGTCCCAGTCTAGTATTTTGTATTTAAGATGTGTCAAACCAGTAAAATGTATGGTTGTTTAACGCGTGTGATTCCTTGGAAAGAAATATCTAGGCCTAGTAGGAATTGTCTTCTATAGGAGTGCTTTTCAACGGATGCGGGGGTGCCCGAGCCCGGCCAAAGGGGGCGGGCTTAAGACCCGTTGGCGTAGGCCTGCGTGGGTTCGAATCCCACCCCCCGCACCAT
>JALUDS010000067.1:0-11219 GCA_027043945.1 Acidilobaceae archaeon | reverse complement strand
CTCTACTCTATCGCCGAGGACAACAAACACTACTATATCCTAACACAGACATACTCGGGAGAAACAGTATGGAGGATAACTGTTATAACACCTGGAGCCGGGGAACAATACCTGGACTTACCATTGAGCCAGTATACACAGGTAGCCCTAGGAAACGGCATTGCCTGCGCCCATCTCGCCCTACAACCTAGCACCGCATCATCTACTGTTGAAGAAGCGTCTCTCTGCGGCACAGAGTACACGGTCGAGTGGAGCCGAAATATAAGTGTCAGTAATATTTATTCAGCAGGATACGGTTGGGTAAATGGATCTTTATCGATTATAAGAGGCGTGGAAGCCGAGATATTGTTCAACGAGGAGAAAGCTCTTCTATCAGGGCTCAGCACAGGGGGAACAACGTGGGATTATGTGGCCCTATACTCGTTACAAGACTGGGCAGTACTGGCTGCCCGGCCAAATGTATACCAGGATCTCCTCATAATCTCCCTAGACCCCTCCAAGGGGTCAAGAATAGTAGGTGTGAACTCAGACCTAGTTAAAGCAGTGGAATGGGTGAATGACAATGCAGTAGTTGTAGTTAGCTATAAGGGAGGACAAATACAATACATGATTATTACAAGAGACGGGACGGAGAATATCACGCTTCCACCGCCTCAGGAGGGAACCCTCAAAGGCTTGGGACCGGCGTGGGGTCCGGGAGCCGTGGCAGTCACATGGGTGGACAACTATTATAGAGCTACAATCTATTATCCCGATGATAATACATCTTTATCAATAAACCTGACTATTCCACCCGAGGCATATCTGCAGAGGGTGGTGAGCGTTAATCATACAGTTCTGGCGTTGGCAAAAATTGGTGGAAATCTGGCTCTTTACTGGAAGGATTCGACCTCGGCCTGGTCCGAGGAGGAGAATCTCTCCTCTCTCATAACAGAAAAACTAATGGAGATTCTCCCCATAAGGCATCCGGAATATCTTCAAACATGGATCAACATGTACGATCTCCGCCTCAGTCCAACCGGGGAATATGCTCTTGTGACGGTATGGGCACGCTTCCTCCTTAATGGGACGCTTATAGGAAATGGTACTCTCTATGCTCTTGTAACAGATCGTGGCCTGGAGACACTGGACTTTATAGATTATAATGGGCTGGCCGCAGGCTGGATAGATAATAAAACGCTAGTAATACCGGCGTCGAACAAGGTCTATCGAGTGCCTGGCCCCGTGCTAGTCAGAGATCTACCAGACACTCTCCCACCCATCGTTGGCTCAGTCGTACTGGCGGTCTCTCAAACTCCCGATGGTGGTCTAGTGGTCCCGTACTTATTTGATCCCTCGTATACTAGGAGCTATAGTGTGCCAGCAATAGTAAGCGAGGACGGGGCCAGAATATATTATGGCTCAGTCGATAATCTAGGAGGCAGACATGGTGTTATAGTAGGAGCCTGGGCCGGAGACGTTCTAATAGCTGCACGACTCTTCCCCTCACTTAGCCTCAAAGCCGCTCTCCGTACAGCCCAAGTATCAGGTCCCTACATGCTGGACACACTTGACGATGGAAGATATCAGATCCTATGCCCACAAGGTAACGTTAAAGCATGGTTTGGTCCAAGTCAGGCTCTAGAGAGCATTGAGTGTAATACAACCCTCACTCCTCCCCCAGGCTACGAGTACTACGTGGTCCTAACCACGCCGCAATCTCACAAGGACTCCTACAGAGTGCAAACCCTAAACCTCACTCTTACACCTACTCCAGGAGATATTGACTCAACGCTAACATTCCTAGCCGTCATAGGAGAACAAGAATGTATAGAGTACACGCCATATACTAACTATACAATAGCACTTCTCGACGGTAATCCTATTCTACTAACACCACAAGTAGACAAATACCACGAACCAGGAACCCAATATATCTTCTGTTACACGCTAAAAGAGCCAGGGAACTACACCCTTCTACTATTAAGCTTAGAACCAAACGGAGACGTATACTACGCAAAACAATACAAAATAATCACCATACCTCGAACCATAGAGCTGCAACAGCCCATAACTACATTACAGCCCGAGCCAACTCCAGGAAATAACCAAACAAATACGTCAAATCCGCCTACTCAAACCGAGACTCCACCTCCCACAAACCAGGAAACCACAGGTAACGGAGAAACGCCAAACAGTCAAACTACACAGCCTTTCCTCCAGCCTGATCTATCCAATAGCCAAACAACCTCGTCACAACAGCCAGGCACAAAAACATATACTTTCCTACCAAGGATCATACTAGTAATAATCTTCATAATAATTGTAACAACAATATACTTGACCAAGAATAAAATATATAATAAAGGCCAAGAACAGGATCTATCCCCAAGTGACTGAAAATAAGTATTTTTAATATTTATCAATTATAAACCAGCTACTACTGTTTCCCAGTAGAGTACAACTTAATATCTTTAAGAACTATTCAAGAACGAGAGTAAGTGTACGAGAATTCTAAAAAGGTGAAATTTGTATTGGTGTTGTCTAAGGTTTATGATGTTATTAGGGAAGAGGCTAAATACATCGTGATGATTTCAAATGATCTAGCATTGTTCATAGTATCGGCTATTATTGTTATGTTGGTACAGCGTAGGATTCTATTGCCGGTTCTGGACTGTGCAATATACTATGCTGAGGTAGGTAAACTTTGGTTTACTGTATTTATTTTTAATTTATTAACTTTTCTCTTGTTATACTATGCATTTTACATTATCTACTATAAGGGTTCATGGGTATCCTCTCAGAGATGCAAGGTTATTGAACTTCCCGATTGTAAGCTATGGAATAGTCTCGTAGAATCGCAGAGATCACGATTATTATTTGGATTATTTGTCTCACCAATTATACTTCTTGGACTCTTGTTTAACTCGTTGAGGGTAATTGGTTATCCGATTGATTTTGAGAATGTGATTTTGGTTGTAAATAGTGGCGTGTCTAGACTATTTGGATTATTTGAGTTGGGAGGTTATATCGTGGCAATTCATGCTCCTGCATTTGATAACAAGGTTTGGAGAATAGTGTTGTTCGTAGTGGGAGCTATATTTCTACTTATAGGTGCTTATATTGAAGCAGTATTCATTTTTGAACTACACTATTGATTACTGGATCCGGGAGGAACTAATAATTATAGGATTCAAATCCTGCATACAGGAGTAGTCTTATCCGGTCACAATTAATAGGACAGTAGTTAGCTTGGAGTACAAGGAGAATAGAAAAATAATAGAACAGAAGCACAAACAAATTACCAATACGTAGCGCAACGATCAAGAGTAGAGATACGGTATACAAGGCTTTTACAACATCATTGCGATTTGTACTCTATGAAGCTCTATATACATGGTTTGAACCCATAGCTAATATAGGAAACTGAATAAAATCTGTATCTATAGGCAAGAGAGTTCTTCAATTCAGGAGAAGCGTATTCAGGAGTCATGATGCCTTTGCTTGGTTAAATATTGTGAGGAAAGCATCGAAATTATATACTATAAATGCTACTATATAATAATAGTGTCACATAAATGATTAGACCAAACTATACTATAAGCATACTCTTATGAGGTGCCTGCATTATGGAAGACAGAGTTAATCTTAAGTCTAAGGATATGCTTGAATCATTGGAGAAAAACTCTAAGAATATAGTAAGAGCGAATATTGTAATGATAATAGGAGTCATAGTATTATTCGCAACATTCTTACTAGCAGTAGGTGCTACTTTTATCACCGGTGGATTTATGGGCTCAGCTGAAGGAGCAATTTTTGCCATGCTGGGCTCGCTACTAATAGGATTAATTATTTCAATGATATTCTTGATCTACGGATCATACATACTATATACGAGTACCAAAGATATGAAATATACTAGCGAAGCAGACACTAGTACGATGGCCAAATCTCTCAACACATCAATAACAATACTATACTACTCGGCCCTACTAGGCCTCATAGGATCTATCCTTCTAATAATAGGAGTGGGTATAATCCTTATTGGTCTAGCCGCCCTCTTATGGGACATAGGACTAATATTATTTGCCATGGAGCTTAAGAAGTTTGGCGAAGACTATGAAGACCCAAGCAACCTGCTAATGGTTGGAGCAATTCTATCACTATTAGGTGTCTTATTACACCAGAATCTGGGATCAGTACTGATTATTGCTGGACTAGTACTGATCTTAGTAGGCTTCAATAAATTGTCGATTGTAGCTGAAAAGGACCGCATGGAGTTAATGCGACAAATATCAGTTAGCGAGGAGAGCTCGGATTTCAGCATGTAGCATGTTAAGAGGCTTTATGGGGAAAATCCTCTTGTTTTTCTGGCAAAAATAATATATTTGTATTTTTCAAAAATATCTTCTTCTCAAGAATTCTAGTCTGTTCTTATGTACGAAGAACGGTGTCATAAGTATTCCTCCTATAAAGCCTCCGATGTGTGCCCAGAATGCTATGCCTGCTTGTAGTCCGGTGAACATTGTTGCGAATCCCCATATGAGTTGGTAGAGGAACCATATTCCTATGAAGACTATTGCAGGCAAGCGTAGTGGTATTGGTATGAGTCCTATGAAGGAGACAAGCCTTATCTCGTTATAGGGGAACAATAATGCATAGGCTCCGAGTACTCCAGATATAGCTCCGCTCGCTCCTACGGCTGGGATAAACCATGGGTTTATGCCTGTTTCCTGTATAACTCTTATTATTACAGATTCAGGTGTGAGGAGTAGGCTCAATATGTAGAATGCATGTGCCCATAGACCGGATAATAGGTAGAAGAGTAGGTATCTTTGTTTACCCATTACGAACTCTATATTGTCACCGAACACGAATAGGAATATCATGTTACCGAACAGGTGTGTAAGACCTGCATGAAGGAACATACTCGTTATCAATGTGTAAAGGGCTTTACCTTGTATTACAAGGCCAGGTATCATTCCTAGCTTCAATATGACCTCTTCATAGCTTCTAGCTCCTGGGACAAGGAGCCAGGGCGTCGTTACTCCTATGAAGAATACTGTAATATTCAAGAAGATTATAGTCCAGGTAACAGTAGCTCTCTCATATGCCATAACTGGCGGGTTCTCATCTCCAACAACAATTGCCATCAATCATACACCGTCCGTAATTTAAGCAGGTAATGTACTGCATATTACACCCAAATAATATATTATTTGATAGAGTAGACTATTAATTATCTACTAGAATGTGTAGAATGAGGAGATGCACCTCCACCGAGCCCTTACTCGGGCCGTGATGATTCATGTCTGGGACCGATGACGTTCTCTAACCATTGTGATACCGCAACTATAATATATCCTAGACACGACCTAATTATTAACAGTTCTTGATGGAAAAGAGGTGTAAACGAGATGTTGGCTGGGAATCCACTAGATTATCTATCCAAGAAAGACCTTAAGCTAGATGATAAAGGAGTGCTTCAAGCACTTAGGTGGGCAATTATTGCTGAACTTGATGCTATTAACTTCTATGAGCAACTCGCTTCACATATCGAAGATGAGAATGTCAAAAAGATATTCTTGGCGGTGGCAAATGAAGAGAAGGAGCATGTCGGTGAATTCTTAGCTCTGTTACTTAGCCAGGATAAGGACTTGTACAAGTATATGATGGATGGATTCAAGGAAGTCGAAGAAGAAACAGGTATAAAGACAAATCTATGATTTAAAGTATAGATTTTTCCTCCAATAATACGGGGTCTTTAATATTCATTGAATATAGTGTATTTCCGATGATAGTGATTCTGTGGGTTGGTATGATATATATTCTTTGTTGTTCAATTTTTATATACAATATTTAGTAATATAATATGCTATCTAGATACAGTCTCCGCGCATTATGTTTCCCAAGAAATCCTGCCTGGTGATCCCTAATGTCCGAAGTCAGGTCTCCTGGAGAAAGCCTCGAGTCGTTTCTCTCTATAAGAGAACTTGTAACAAGTTACCCTCCCTATGAAATCGCGAGGAAAGAATTCAGATGGCCGACTCTAGGCGAGTGGAACTGGGCAGTCCAATACTTTGACGGGTACATGGCTGATAGAGCTAGTTGGCCTGCAGCAATATGGGTGGACGACCAGCTACTAGAATCCAGTGATAAGCTAGAGATATCGTATCATAAGCTGCGAGAGGACTCTAACAAGCTAGCAACCGGATTAGAGGCAAGAGGATATAAGAAGGGAGACACAGTGCTTGTAATGACAGGAAACGTACCAGAACTATACACCATATTCCTTGGACTCCTAAAGACAGGAATGCCGGCTGTGCCTGCAACAATTCTCCTAACACCTGACGATGTCCTCGACCGGGTAAAAAGAGCAGAGATAAAGGCTGTCATAGGGGACAAACGCTCCTATAAGAAAATCGATATGGTGCGAGACAAGCTTGTAGAACTAGGAGTACGAGACTTTATAGGTGTAGACGACGAACTCCCCACTGGATGGATACATATAAGAGACGTGATGAGCGAAGGCTCCGCAGTATATAAGAAGATAAAAACAAGATTCGATGATATAGCTCTCATATACTTCACCAGTGGTACAACGGCAAAGCCGAAAATGGTATTCCACACGCACGCAAGCTATCCAGCAGGACACCTCACAACAGTGTACTGGGTGGGAGCCCGCGAGGGAGACAGACACTATAATATCAGCAGTCCAGGCTGGGCAAAATGGGCTTGGAGTACATTCTTCACAGCATTCAACAGCGGAGCAACAAGCATGGTCTATGCCTATGAGAGATTCGATCCTCCAAAAGTACTAAAATTCATAACCGAGTACGGTGTCAATACGCTCTGCGCTCCACCCACAGTATGGAGAATGTTCATCCTACAAGACATGTCAAAGTACAATTTCGACAATCTCAAACAGGCAGTAAGCGCAGGCGAACCCCTCAATCCAAAGGTCATTGACAAGGTCAGGGAAGAGACAGGTGTAACAATACGAGAAGGATATGGCCAAACAGAGACGACACTACAAATAGGCTTCTTCCCCGGAATGGAAGTAAAGCCAGGATCAATGGGTAAGCCAGCACCCGGCTACAATATAGTACTAGTCGATCCGGAAGGAAACCCTGTTCCCATAGGCGAGGACGGACAGATAGCAATAAGAATAGAGCCAGAGAGGCCACTAGGCCTCATGAAAGGCTATGATAATCCCATAAAGAACGAACAGGTATTCAGGAACGGTCTCTACTGGACAGGAGACGTTGCAATGATGGATAAGGAAGGCTACCTATACTTCATCGGACGAGCTGATGACGTATTCAAGAGCAGCGATTACCGTATAAGCCCGTTCGAAGTAGAGAGCGAACTGATCAAACATCCGGCAGTAGCCGAGGTGGCCGTGGTACCGAGCCCACACCCGATAAAATGGACTGTACCCAAGGCCTTCATATTGTTAAAGCCAGGATTCAAGCCTAGCCCCGAGCTTGCTAAGGACATATTCGAATTCGCTAGGAGTAATATGGCGCCATACAAGAGGCCTAGAATAATAGAGTTCGTCGACGAGCTTCCAAAAACAATAAGTGGCAAGATAAGAAGAGTAGAGCTAAGGAGAATAGAGAAAGAGCGCAGAGAAAAGAATCAGAGAGGAGAAAACGAATATTTCGAAGAAGACTTCTTCCCCAAATAAGTAATTAAAACAAGTAGTTAGAGCATTGTATCTTCCCACACTAATATCATTTATTACTGTCTCTATTAGGTTTTATTATGATAGAATTGAAACTGTACTTATCGGCTTATAGAATCATATTATAAAATAAGGTAATAGTAATCACAGCAAAGAACATATTCAATCATTATCATCATTATAGAATACTATGGGAAACTAAATGGACAAGAAGATAAACTATTACGCAATAACAATGTTCATAGCAGTATCAATCTACCTACTCATAGGAGTAGTCTATTCCCCTCCATTCGAGGCACTTCGCCAATTACTGGAAATCAACAACCTAGAAGAAACCAGAATGACTCCAGAAGGCTACGTACTAATACCAGATAACTATGATCTCTTTCACCTCAGAACAGTACACTACTACCACGGAGTATTCATCAGTTTCATAACTGTATCAGTTATCTTATACTATATCATCTCCAAGAAAAAACCCGACACCGTACTAGACCTAGCACTAATCGGCGGAATAGCAACAATGACGACAGCACTCTTGTATGGATACGTCTCACAGACACCAATATTCCACGGACTCTTCCTCTTCGGACTCTCAATAATGTTTGTAACTGGACTCCTCCTACTAGCACAGAATACGTCAGCCAAAATCAATACAAACAGCCTGTTAGTGGTATCGACACTCATGCTCTTAGTTGGCGCCATGCTCGGGGCTCTACTAGGATCATACTATATGAAGCCAGAGCTCTCAAAGGAATACATATCTGCCGTAGTAGCATCACGTATCGACCCAGATCTTGCCGAGAACAACTTACTATGGAGAATGAGGGCAGGCCACGAACACGGAATGCTACTCTCAGCACTCGGTCTCGCCGCTGCACTCCTAATCGATGGACTAAATCTCTCATACAACAAGACAACGTGGAGACTTGTACACTTATCCGCGTTCTCACTTTTCATCTCAGCAACTAGCAGCTATCTACTACCAATATTCGGCGGAGTCGTACACATGGTAATCACACCTGCAAGCCTATTACTCATAACAGCACTCGGATTCCTCGGCCTCTATAATACATGGAAAAGAAGAGGATTCTACGACGCAGTATTCCTCTCTGGAATCATACTGGTGTGGCTATTCGTAGCTGTTCCAGGAGCCATTATTGCCGCAAGTCTAAGAGAACCCTCTGCCTTTATCAACCCAGCGTTCCGTGATCCATCATGGGACTACGTTGAACTAGCATATAATATTGGTCACTGGCATCTGCTATTATTATTCTGGGGAGTCGCTATACTAGTGTTATCGTCAAGTATATGGACTAAAAATAAGACTAGCCGGATCATAGTATTATTATCAGTTGTAGGGCTCGCATTATCAGGCTTAGGATTTAATCTATACATATTTATGAATGGACCATATCCAACTAACCCATATGATAACGTATGGATAAAAATTCTCATAGAGCCTGGATTAACAATGGTCACAATAGCAACAGTGTTATTGGGTCTGAACATGATTAGGTACAAATATCTCTAAGAGGGAGAATCGATTGAAACATGAACCTCTAGATGAGGATGGAGTATTAGTAATGGCAGTTTCGCTTATTCTAGATGGCAAGGCAGAACATGCCGTCAAGCTTCTCTCTGATTTTTATGGTGTTAAACCTCCAATAATAAAAATAGGTTTACCGAAGAGATGTTCTAAGGCATTAGGCTGTTATGTAACGTCGAGAAATACTATATATCTTAAATCGAGCAGGGAATATATGGATCCCTTCGTGATATTGCATGAGTTCTACCATCATATTAGGAGCAGGCTAGGAAAGCATCGTGGGACAGAAAAGCATGCTGATGCTTTTGCTATGAGGGCGATTGCTTTATACATGTCGGATAGAGAATGATATTTTCTTTATTAACTGTATGATGCGGGATAATTTATAAGGTATTAAGTGGATATTATTGATATTATTTATTACATAGAAATATAAGAAAATATTTAAGATATTGCAACCTAGAATATAACTGTTAAACTATACTAGGAGTGTGTATAAATTTGGATAAGACAAAGATACTACAATTTGTCCTCATAGCACTCATAGTCATACAAGCAACTCAAACTATACTAACTGAATCATTAATTAGTACTACATCAGTGATTACAGTGCCCGGAGATTATCCGTATATTAGCTGGGCGATCGCTAATGCAACCGACGGGGATGTAATCTTAGTAGATGCCTGGAACTACGGAGGAGTCGAGCCATATCCCATTGAAATAAACAAATCAGTCATTATAAAGGGTGTAAATGGAACAGTAGAAATCAAAAGTCTGCCGGACATAGATACACCGATAATAACTAGTTTTCTAGCCCCTAGAGCCACTCCACTACAGTTGCCAAACATAACGATCGAAAATATAACCTTCAACATCACGACTCCGTTATACAACACAACAACATTCTTACTCCTTAATGGAATGGGATCATATGAGATATTACTAAAGAATGTTACAATGATAGGAAACCGTACCACACTTCCGAACCTTACTTATACATTGTACTTAACGAACGCACCCATGATATTTATAGATAGTCTAACAGATAGAATGCCTGGAGAAACATATATACTATCATCTAATATAGTAAATATAAACAATGTAACAAGAATAAACACGAGCCAACTAATAGTAAATACATGCAATAAATTGTCAATAGAAAACTACGAAAGCCATAACGAATCCCCATATTCAATATATGTACTCTTCACACCTCAAATATACTTCAATAATATAATGATAGTGAACGCAACAATACAGCCAATATATGATAGATTAATCTATATACTGATCGGAACGACGGATGACTACACCATCCAGCTATACAACATAACTATCTCAAACACTACAACAAACACCCTAAGATCATCTCTACTATACATGTCGACCTCAAGCACCTTACCATCTTCAATAACAGTCATCCTAGATAATTACAGAGTTATCCAACAACCACTCGCTACAAAACCAGTAGCACTATCAATGTACATGTATAATATGAATAATAATACACGATATCACATATCTAATGTAAGTATAGAAGGAGCATTCTATTGGCCATTCAATCTCTACAACACATACAACACAACAATCAAAAACATCACTGTAATCAGCTCACCAGGAGACATAATGTACAGTCCACCCATCTCCTATGCTGACAACATTGTAATTGAAAACGCATACATTAAAGAAACAGGGATTAAAATACGTAATGCAAATAATGTAACGATAATAAATCCAGTCTTCATAAATGGATCGATGATACTCCAGGATTCAGACTTAGATATATGGTATCCTAAAACTACTCTATCTGGATTAATACCTCTAGTAGAAGGCTATAATTCGACATTTAGAGCATATGGCCTCAAACCATCTGATATCTTAGAATTTAATATGTCGATAGGTAATGATGCTCTTAATACGTCTTACAAGATTTACCTGATTCCATTCGATGAGATACCAGTTAAACCTCCAGCAACAGTAATTATATCACCATTAATGAAGATT
>JALUDS010000066.1:0-3403 GCA_027043945.1 Acidilobaceae archaeon | reverse complement strand
CCATAGAGTACAGCAACATTGTCGCCGAGGCTGACAGCGCCCATTATCCTCGCACTAGGATCCACAAAAACATTTCTACCTAGGACCGGGGTCTTCTCCTTGAAAGGAATAATGTTATTGCAGACCATGCCTTGAAACCCGACTATATGATTCTGGAGGAACAGGATACATAAGCTTAAACAATTACCTTGACACATTATAATATATGAGGAGATAGTCGTTGAGTGCCAGACTAGGATGGATAGAGAAAGCGATGATGCTCGTACCCGGTTATAGAGGATATAAGAAACGAGAACTGCTCAGGGAGGATGACCGGCTCCTAAGGAGATACGTTGCAGATCTACTCAGAGAGGCGTCTAATACCTTGAGACAGGCCAGTAGCGAGCTCGTACAGCTCCTCGGCGTACAGGCACAGATGATGCTACAGCAGCCAGGCAATCCGGTACAGATACTGAACTGGTTGACCCAGCGGATATATGATGTAGCTGGCCAAATAGAGCATCTGGAGGCAGGATATTCTCCGAGCTTTGATAGGATCAAGGTAAAGGAAGAAGAACTAGGAAAGCTCCTCGAAATAGATAACCAGCTTATAGGATACTCTAACGTCGTATCGGAGACGAGTAAAATCATCCTGAGCCAGATAAGGTCTAGCAGAGGATTCGATCCACGATACCTCTACACCATTCAACAAAGCCTCGACGCACTCGGGAGAATCATAGCTGAGAGACGCAGATTCCTCCATGGATCCGAGACAATACCTGGAGAAAACAACAATTAGGATAAGAACGATTAACCATAGTGGTATTCCTTATTATTTTCTTAGATAGGATACTATTATGAGCACTCCGATTACCACGAGGATCAATCCAGCAACTAGCCTAAATGTTGTTAGTCCATAAATGTATGTTCCAGCTAGAAACAGTACCGTGTATAAGCCTATGTTATAGTATTTGTCTCGTTCCCTGCTGATAGTATAGTAGCCCAGCATTACAATGCTAGGAGCCATAATTAATAACCCGACCAGCTGGGACAGGGTTAGTCCTCTCGCAAGGAGATATACTGCGGTAATAAACAATACTAATGCAATAGACAGTGCCTCCGCCTTTTCCCTTGCTCCTATCGGCATATCCTAAACGCCTCCGCCTACCATGTTTATCCTAATACTCTACTCATATAGAGGTTAGGCTCCCATAGGAAACATCCATTGTCAGAGTCGCCCAAACCTACTTTAACCTATATCTACCTATCCTAGCAGTCCCCATTCTCAACATGTTAAACACTCCGCCAAGGGAAGCTAGGACTCCTCCCTCAAGGCCTAATTTCGCTGCTCCCAGGAGGGAGCCAACGCCTGCTCCTAGGAGTGCTCCGGCCAATACTAGTCCGATTGCTCCTCCTACTAGTATTTGTCTTCTCTTTGATCCGATAGGGTATTCTAGGTATACGACTGTGCCGTCAGAGGCGTCTACGAGCCCATAATATTCCTTGCCTTGATAGGTATATCCTACCTGCCAGAACGGATAGTGTATTATGCCGAGCCACTTGCTTTCATCATGTAACGTTGGATTATCGCATTCATTATATGCTTCTCGCATTGCCCGGATCCTGCTACTACTCACAACAAGCTCCAATAGCTCACGTGGATCCCTATCGGGCTGATGATACTTGCCCCGCTTTAGTATTCTGGGCTCGAAGAATCTTCTACCCCGGGTAGGGAACCTATATTCTGGTGTTAGTCCTTTTATAGGAGTAGACATTGCAAGCACGGTCTTCCAGCGTTCCTCTATGCCCGCATGAGGGTTTTCTGGGCATTCCGCTCTTATCTTAACCTGGTATAGGTATAACGGTACAAAGTGGAGCATTCCCTCGCTGGGCGTAGCACTCATTGCCAGGTCTTCTGGCGCGGCAAATTGTCTCTGGGCGATTCCTATAGCGTTATTGTAGGCCTTATTGTATTCTATCCTGAGATCATAGATGTAGTGTTCCTTGAAAATCTCACCGGACTGCACCCATATGGTTGAACCACAATACGGGCAGACGGCCACGCTCACTGTCTCAGGGACCTCGAATTCCGCACCACAATAACTGCACCTTATCCTTTTCACGGCCTCATCCCCTGGAAGTTTCCTTATTCGAGCTCCTCTACCTCGACGTCCTTCAAGGCTTCCCTGGTCAGGAAATAGGATCCAGCAAGGCCTGCGACAAGCCCTATTCCACCGGCTATAGCTGCTTCCCCGCCAAGATAGATACCTGCTAATCCGGCTCCTCCTAGTATGCCACTAGCAAGGAGAGCGCCGATGTAGCTGATGATCCTGGCACCCTGCGTTACTGGTTCTTCACTATAGATTTTTCTCCCGTCCCAGCCTGCGAAGGCTGCACGATAAAGTCTTCTCTGATAGGTATAGTATGCATGGATCATTGGGAGGAGTATTATAGGTGTTATATTGTCTATCCTTGACCTGCATGGAATGATCTTATAATGCCAGGAGACAAAGGTCGGTATCCATCCGGGGCTCATTAATGCAGCTCTCTCCCTAGCCTCATTATTCATGCGATTCTCGACTTCCTTATGCATCTTTTCACATGCCTGATCCCTAGCATAGTCTTCTGCGTCCCTAGGACCTATCTCGGGGGCTAGGACCTGGCCCTTGATCTCTTTCCAATCTACTTTATCTATTGGGACCTGGAGACTCTCCCTTTTCCTGAGGAAATCATAGTAGTATCCGATTAGCGGATCTATGATTCTTCGGTCAGAGGCTCTGCGCGCAACCAATGGTATAGTATAGGAAGCTTGATAGTCTCCTGAAACATGAACGGTAACGTATCTGGTTTCAACCTCGGTACGTGTTCCCTTGTCTGTCTTTATCACCCGTGTTCTTGTGAGTGTAACAGTGGCTCTTCCACGATAATGGCTACTTGCAGACACTGAGACATAGTATACTGGTACATAGATCATCTCTATGTTCTTGAGGACCACCCTGTCTTTCAAGTGCTTCATCTCGTCGTCTATAGAGAGCCACTCGTAGAAGATTCTATCGAGGCCCCTAGTCTTCCCAGGTACCACTACTATAGGATGTATGAATGCCTGACTCATCCAGTTCGGATATCCACAGTATGGACATATAGCAACTATTGTCTCAGGACTTATATCTAGTGGAGCACCGCAACGCTGGCACTTAAAGACTTTTCCTCTCGTCTCCTCGACCTGTTCCCCAGACAACCCTAGTCTTCACCTGTAGCACACTGTTTATTGAGTATTAGACGATTACCACTATCCTCGCATATCAGAGAGAAAAGATGCATTGGTTCCAGTTGGATTTACTTGGGTCTAGCAATTGTCTTCTTCTTTAACAGGTCGTCCATCGGGGCACCATTTTATCCGCTTGGCACAGTGCGGACACACTGG
>JALUDS010000065.1:0-11697 GCA_027043945.1 Acidilobaceae archaeon | reverse complement strand
AAATCGATACGGAGATCGAGGTAACGGAGTTCAAGGTATCCCCGGAATTCCTAGAGGCTATGCTGGTAGCAGTAGATCTATTGGAAAAGGTCTCGGCCGGCGAATTAACGCTTAGCGAGGCTCGAGCTATATTCGAGGAAAAAGTTAATCCGGTTATTGCGCATATAAGAGAGACGTCTCGTCCCGTAAGAGGAAAATCAAAGAAAACGACTAAAAAGAAAACCACAAAGAAAACTAAGACAAAGAAAGAATCAAAAACAAAATCTAAGACCTCTAAATCAAAGAAGACCAAGTAGTCGCCCCATTTTTACAGGACTTCAGGGATTGAACGCTCTCTGGCTTGAGTCTAAGATATTGATTTATAAGGAATAACGTTTGACGGATGGAGCGTATCCCAGCTCCTTGAGAGCCTCTATGATAGTTTCTTCAGGTACTCTTCTATCGAATACTACAACTACCCTGTTCTTTCCGCCTTCTTTGATAAGTTTTAGTTTGTCTACGACTACTCTTCCAAGAATCATATCATTCATACTCTTGGACGGTACAAGATAATCCTTGAACTTCTTCCTCTGAGTCTCATAGAACACGTCAAAGTTCCTGAGGATCCTAAACGCCTCGTTCACATCATTTGGCTCTATGCCGAGTTTTTCCACTATAAGTCTAAGTAGCTTCTCTGCTTCATCTACGCTGAGCTCAACGCTCTTGTACTTCCCCATATCTATTTCGACTACTATCTCCTTAGTCATATCCATAGCACCTAATACAATATTCGTAAACTAGCAAGAATATAAACCTGCAGTAGCTGTTCAGCCCATCATCGTATTCTCAGCGATACCGGGTTTAGCATTATAGGAGACTCTAGGGCATATTTTATAGGACAACAACCGCAATACTATAGATTGGACTAGTAGAATTCCGGGTGCAAGGATATGCTAAGAATCGTATATTCTGCAGCATCAAAGTTCAAGTACGTAACACAGAGCCTAGCCAAAATCAATGATGAGGGAATATTCCATTTCGCTCATGATCAACTGGCCGCTCAAATAATGAGCCCTGATAAAACAACTATGGCAGTACTCAAAATGCCTCCTCTCTCATTCGACGAGTATATCGTCGACGAAGAATTAGCCTTAATCGTACGAACAGATGAGTTTAACAAAGTTGTAAGAAGAGCTACAAGAAACGATGATCTAATAATAGAGTACGACTATGACCAGCAAATACTTCTGTTATCCTTGAGGGACCGTAAAACAGGCCTGATAAGACAATTTACTATAACGTCTACTCCAGCAACAGACTTCAAGCTAAGAGAGCCAAAGATAGATTCGACTGCAAGATTCCATATGCTTTCAGATGATTTCAAGACTATCATCCAAGATAGTAAAATCGTGGGAGATACAGTTACATTCATTGCTAAGCCTGAGGAAGTAATCGTAAAATCAGAGGGCGAAGAGAAGGAATATGAATGGATAATGAAGGAGGGAGATCCGCTAATTACACTGGATGTAGACGAGGAAACAACGAGTACATATACCCGGACGAGTCTAGAAGTCACATCCAAACCAACGGGAGCCGCTGATAACGTAAAAGTAAGCTACGCAACAGATTACCCGATGCAGATCGAATATACTTTCCCTAACGGTGAAAAACTCGTAATATACATAGCGCCGTCATTCTAGACTTTCCTTTTTCTCGTAGTCCTTGAACTAGTTCTTCTACTGCTCCTGCTAGTGCTTTTGCTTGTGATTAGCTGGTCAACTCTATTTATTAAATCACTATTTGGCGTAGTCACTAGACTTCTTAGCGAAGGTATAATAGCATAGAGTTGCTTGCATGATAACCCTCTTCTAGGATACGCGACGGATAAACAGTAAGGGCACAGGTTTAACGCCTCTCCTCCATACATGCATCGTATTGTTATACCTCGACGACCGCATAGATCGCATCTCTCCCATGCAAGCGTGAGCGTATTCATATCTCATCCCACTAATAATTTCCCGTTAAGTCGTTCTCTATGACGTTATGCGTCCCTCCTCCCTCACCGCGGGCTACCCCAACGGGCATATTATAGTGTCGCCCGCCGCGGATGCCGCGGCTCATTGGTCGGGTCCATTTCTTTTAGTAGCGCTCTTAGAGATTATTTATCCAATCCTAGTATCTTTTTGAAGCGAACAGCGTCTTCATAAGAGTAAATATTATTAAATAAAATATAGATTTTCTCGACATTCAATTTTTCAACTATTTTTCTAAGATTAATTAAATCATCATCTGTATAGCGATACTTATAGTTTACTTCTCTCCCTCCCAAACCGTGAAGTCTTGTATATGCTGTCTTTCTCGGAAAAACGCGTGGGATTCTTCCCCTAAGATAATCTCCAATTATTACAACTCCATACTTTGTGGAGAATTCTTCTAATAAGCTACTGTACTGGTCTAGCCACCACTCGCCTCTCGGCTCCCAGCCGAATAGCACATTCTCTATATCGCGAGTAATTCTTGAGAAGAATGCTTTGATTCTTTCAATATTCTCATCCGTTGGCCTGAAACTTGAAGGACTCTGAAAAACTATTATTTCGGCCTTTAGGATCTCAGCAGCTTTCTTAGTCTCTTGCCATGCCCACCAGACTTCATTGGTATTCTTAAAGAATCCATAATTCTCTGGTTTTCCTGGTATTTTTCTTTTGATACGGCGCCAGAGTTTAGGATTATATTGATGTGTTATAAGCATCCACGCCTTCACAGTAAAGATGAATTCCTCGGGGGCCTCCCGCCTCATCTTCTCCAAGGATTCTGGTGGGGGAGGATCATAGAACGTCTGTTGTAGTTCAACTACGTCTAGATCTCTATAGATTAGTTTTCTACTGCGAGAAAACCCACATGTCCCTACATAGATTTTCATAAGACTTATCACCGTATGACTTTACGACTACGATAATCTCCTTAGTATCCATATGTGTCTATGCGAGTCTTGTATTTTTAGGGTTGAAGCCAGCTGATCATCACTTGATATGGTCAAGATTATTATAATGAGCAGGTTATGATTATCACAAGTAGGCGCGTAGAATAGAGATGATTGCAATGAGTAATGAAATAAGTGAAAATACTAATACTGGTGAGGAAGCATCTGCTAAGTTAAGAGACTATCTCAGTACTATAGCCGTAATTGTACTTTTCATAATTGCTGCCTACATGCTCCTAGGAGGAGTACTACGTCTTGCAATAGTTGAAGGCATAAGTATGGAACCTTTACTCCATACCGGAGACGTAGTTTTAATCAAAAAAGAAGCTCCCGATCAAATCAACGTTGGTGACATAGTAGTATACTCTTCCGGTACTAAATACATAATACATAGAGTTATAGAGATCAGGCAAATCGATGGAAAATACTGTTATGTAGTTAAAGGAGACAATAACCCAATGCCTGATCCTGGATTTCCTGAATGCCACGGACTAGGAATACCTTACGATGCCATAGTAGGCGTTGTCCAGGAAGTCGACGGATCCCCTGTAAAGATCCCCTATGTCGGTGGACTATCTCTAATGGTTAAAGGATAACTTACACAAGCATCTTATACTTCTTTATTGGGCTGTATCCTTGCGTCCCCGCGATCCTATTTGGTCCCAATTAGCGGCTACTTCTATCACCCATCTGCCAGCCTTTCCCCGAAGCCTTGCTATTGATTTTATAGCCTTGTCCTTTTCGACTCCAAGCCTTCTTGAGATTTCTGGCAATGCCCTCTCAAGCCTGAGAAGTGCTTCATGATGATGCTCGCAGAGGTTTATACCATTCTTTATCTTAGCTGTTTTTCCACATAGCATACATGTTATATCTGGACGGGTTGCTCCTAAGGCAACTGAGATTTTATATCCTACGTCTTCGAGCCTCTCATTAAAGTTTCTTATAAGGCTATCCATTATACTCTTTGTTTCCTCCACTACTTTTTTCCGAGTCAACAAACCTCTTCTCACAAGTTCAAGTTTTTGTTCCATATCACGTGTAAGATCAGGCTTAGATAATTCAGGAAACAGAGTTGAAATTATCTCGGCAATCGACTCTCCTAGTTCTGTTACGACTGTTTTTCCTCCCCTCGATTCAAGGTATCCCCTAGAGAATAGAACTTCAATTATTCTTGCTCTGGTAGCCTCTGTTCCAATGTTTACGCTCTCCATCCATTTTAGGAGTGCTGTTCTTGATAGATCGGGGACGTTGCGTGACCAGTTGGTCCGATACGATGCTTTTGTTACTTTAACAGTTTCTCCTGTTCTTAGGAGAGGTAATTCTTCTTCCTTTGGTCTAAGATACGGGTAATAATGATACCAGCCTTCTTCTATTACTGTGACACCTTTAGCACTATACTTCCTACCAAACTTGTCTATCAGCTCTGCTTTCGTTCTTGAGATGACTGCTCTTGGAGCAAAGGCTGCGAGAAATCTCCTAACTATTAAGTCATAGATTTTTCTGTGGTCCGCGTCAAGATACTTTGGTATAACTCCGGTAGGATGTATTGCTGGATGCGCCGGATCGTCTTTTCTTCCCTGTACAGGTTTTAGAACGGGGTTCTCCGAGAGTATCTTCTTAGCAAGGCTTCCATAATACTCGTTCTTAGATAAGCGGAGAATTATGTTCCTATAGTTAATTGTAGGCGGCAGCTTCTGGCTATTGGTCCTCGGATAGCTTATTAGGGCTTCTAGATAGAGGTCTTCTGCTAATTTCTGTGTTTTCATGGGGCTAAACTTGTATAATCTAGCCGCTTCTTTCTGGAGATCCCCTAGGTTAAATGCTGGTGGAGGCGGTACTGGTATCTTGTTGCTTTCAACGTTTGAGACGTTTAGAACGGGATTTTTCTTGAAGTAACTTACTATACTTGAGGCTTCTTCTTTTGATTCTGGACGCCATCCATGAGGATATGCCTTGAAAGATACATTATGATGTAGACATTCTAGTACTAGGGAAAACTCTGGTGTGGGAACTGCTAGATTAATCTCTTTCCATCGCCTAGCAGCCTCGACAATAGTTGGGCTCTGTACTCTGCCAGCACTAAGGATTATTCTTTGCCCAGTGACTTTCCGCGCGGCATGCATTAATGCCCTGCTTACATTTATGCCCCATATCCAGTCTATTTCGTGTCGGGCCATTCCCGCTTCTACGAGGCTAATATCTGGGGGTTCGAGTCTTTCAAAGGCTCTCCTGAGCTCAGTGGGGCTTAGGCTCGAGAATTTCATTCTTTTATACCGAGACGGATCGCCTAAATAATATATTATCGTGTAGCCGATTACACTTCCTTCAATGTCATAGTCACAGGCGTTTATGTAGAGAGAAGCATTTGGGAGTATGTATTTCATTAGATCATAGAATTTCCTTAGGTGCGAGGCTCTTCTATCGAATTCAAAGATGGGTCTCCACTCAAACTCGTATACGGGAAATCCTCTCTTAGGAGAGTAAGGTCCGAATAAGTGGCCTGCGCTTGGAACGACAAATATTCTCCGCCCGTCTATCTGTATGCTCCAGTAAGGTATCCCCTTATATCTACACTTTACGCCTTTCCCTAGTGCATACGCGATTTTTTCTGCTGCTTTCGGCTTTTCAGCTACAACCGCGATATATGGGTGTCTTGGATAACAGGCGTAGTTCTGAGTTGATCGGTTAGCGGTTCTAGTATATCTTGGCTTTTTGCGTGGACTCCGCTTATATTTCCACATAATAGGGAACCTCTATGTCGTGGTTGTATAGAGAGTAGAGAGCGTTTCTATCAGGTTACGGGTATAGGCATGGTCAGTATTAGTAGGAGGCCAAAGAGGATCCCTGCAAGAGCCGTTCCAGAATCAACTTCTTCTATTCCTAGGGCTGTTCCTGGATGACCATGTCTATTCATGTAAAATATGAATATCGCTAGTAATGCGAAAAACGTGAATCCAGGCCACAGCGTGCTCGATATTACAAGTAGGATGACAGTAGTTATCGTTATAAGATAATGGAGTCTGAATCCTGCTAGAGCCCTTACTATATGGCCACCATCTAAAGATGCCACTGGAAGGAGGTTGAGAAACGTTACAACAAACACTATGAACGCTGCGAATCCCATGGGGCTTAGCACGATTACTTCGTGGGGTCCAGGAGTTACCGGGGTGGGGATAAGTAGCATTATTAGAGGTACAAATGGGATCACTCCACCTGTTGCTGCTGCTGGTAAAACTATTGATGCTTTTATTCCATAATATGCAAATGGGAGCGCTGCAAGGAATCCTGCTAGTGGACCCATAATGCTACTCATACTTAAGGCTCTCGCATTTGGTGGAAGCCATCTCATGTTGATGACTGCTCCAAAGGTACCTATGAAGCCTAGCTGGATAGGTGGAGCAGGGATAAAGTAGGGTATGCTTGCTGGAGTCCTATATTTTCTTAGCGTTACCCAGTGTCCAAGTTCATGTGCGAGAAGTGGAACCAGTAATCCTAATAGGTAGCCTAGAGGGTTCCATGCTATTCCCTCTCCATAGTTCGATGAGAGCGCCAGGCCTGAAACATAGACCATAAGTAATGTGATACCTGCCAGAACTATTCCAAGAAACCTCCGGCTACCCTTGTTTTTACTCCTATAAAACACCATTGATAGCCCGTTTTGTTTTCTTACAAGCCTAATATAGCATCCTCGTGGAACGAGGTTATCATAGGCTAGTAACAGGGCTCTTTTCCAAGAAATAGGTTCCTTTGGAGAAAGAAGCTGTAGTTCTGCAGTATTCTCATTATATAGTATTAGAGAACCCGTCTCGAAGAATTTTCCGACTATCCCTGCACATCTACTGAAACTATTTTCTTTCTTAACCTGTGATTCCATCTGAAGACTAGTATCTGTAGCCAATTTCCCTCCCGAACTCTAATAGGGTCTTAAGCGGTATTGCCTGTGCTGGTCCTCCGGGAATATATCTATAGACTGAGAGCGGTAGTATTCCATTGTCGACCTCATACCTCGCAATATCTAGAGGATCCGTCGAGCCTACGACTTCTGGTGGAACCAATGGAGGCACGCCGAATCCTAGCTGGAAGGCTCTTATGCCTATTATTCGAGCTCTCTCATACTTGGTCAGATAGGGTGGGCCTATCTTGACCTTCTCGCTTATTCTTGGATAGGCGCTGTAGAATTCTTCTGCCATCTCCCTCTCCCACAAACACGCAATGGTTATTTCGGGGTAATAAGTCTAAGACGGATAATTGGATCGTTAACGGTGGTTAAAATGAAGTGGGCTTTAGCAGCGATATTGACATTGTTATTATGGGGAGTATGGGGGGTACTCCTAAAAAAGATATCTGTAAGAGCCGAGTGGTACACAGTATACCTAGTGACTAATACAGCAATACTCTTAGTAATGATAACTATCATATTTACAAAAGGGCTCTCTCATCTATCTGTATTAGATACAAAGTCTATAGTAGTTGGACTAGCAGCGGGGCTAGCAGGTACTCTAGGCTATATATTCTTGATATGGTCCTTGCAGTGGGGCGGTAAAGCCTCAATAGTCATACCTCTCACAAGCCTATATCCTGCCATAACAGTTGTGCTTTCATACATTGTGCTAGGAGAAAATTTATCATATAAACAGATAGCTGGAATCATATTCGCTATGATAGCAGTCGTACTTTTGAGTAGTCAAGACTAATCCACTTTATTAAGTTTAAATTAATTTCTTGCAATAAGGAGAATTGTCTTAGTGGGAGATCAAGAAAAATTAGGTGCTTTAAACAGGTTAGTCGAAGTTGAAGGATCCTGGACCTGATCCTTCTTCCTCTTCTTCCTCGCCTTTACCTTTGCTCTCTTTCTTTGGAGGCGCAGCCGCTATTACGTCGTC
This sequence comes from Acidilobaceae archaeon, assembly GCA_027043945.1. Classification (GTDB taxonomy): domain Archaea; phylum Thermoproteota; class Thermoprotei_A; order Sulfolobales; family Acidilobaceae; genus S143-63. The sequence goes on along the minus strand of JALUDS010000065.1, from coordinate 3,855 downwards.
GATCTTTAGCAGGCTTATTGCTGCTTCGCTAGCGCTCTTTATTACTTGCTTCTTTACTATTATTGGCTCGTATACATTTATCTTTGTCATGTCTTCTTCTACTTTGCCTTCAATCACGTTTATTCCTGCGAACTTGTGGCCCTGGTTGTGCATTGCTTTTAGCTGTAGTAGTGTGTCTAGTGCGTCCATGCCTGCACTCTCTGCTAGTACTGTGGGTATTACTTCTAGAGCCTCTGCATATGCCTCAATAGCCATTTGTTCCTTACCGCCTACGGTTCTAGCAAAGTCTCTTAGCCTCTCAGCTAGCTCTATTTCTACTGCTCCTCCGCCGCCTACGATCTTAGGCTCTCTGAGTATGTTCCTTAGGCTGTGAAGTGCGTCTAGTACGTTTCTCTCGGCCTCGTCTAGGAGCATGTCGTTGGCTCCTCTGAGGAGTATTGTTACGCTCTTGGGGTTCTTTGCTCCTTCGATGAATATCATTTTGTCTTCTCCGACTTTTCTCTCCTCAACAAGCTCAGCATAGCCTAGATAGTCTTCTTTGAGGTCTCTTAGGCTCGTTATTATTTTTGCTCCTGTGGCCTTAGCAATCTTCTCAATATCACTCCTCTTAACCCTCCTAACAGCAAGAATACCCCTCTTAGCAAGGAAATGCTGCGCAACCTCATCAATACCCTTCTGAGTCACAACAACATTAGCACCAACGCTCACGATCTTGTCGACCATTTCTTTGAGGAGCTTTGTCTCTTCTTCGAGGAACTTGTCTAGTTGGTCTATGTCTGTTACTCTTATCTTTGTTGTTAGGTCTGGTTTCTGTATCTCGAGTGGTGCGTCTAGGACTAGGATCTTTGCATTTTCTACTCTCCTGGGCATTCCTGGATGAACTACTTCCTTGTCAATAACTACTCCTCTGACTAGCTTGGAGTCGAGGAGGCTTCCTCCCTTCTTTTTCTCTATCTTTACATTGTCGAGGTCTACCTTGTATGTTCCGTCGGGCTGTTTCTCAGCAATTGTCTTTATGGCTTCGATTACCATTTCTATGATTTTTTCTTTCTCGGGTCCGTGTCCTACGATTTTGCTTGAGAGTGTGGTTTCTACTATTCTTCTTAGGACATTGTCGTCTTCGACATTGATTGGTTCGGCGATTTGGTCGAGTATCTCTAGGGCCTTGTGTAGGGCCTTGATGTATCCGCTCATTATAATGGTTGGGTGGATGCTCTCGTCTAGGAGTTTCTCGGCTTTCTCTAGCATTGTTCCCGAAAGTACTACTACGCTTGTTGTTCCGTCTCCTACCTCGCTATCCTGGGCTTTTGCTACCTCTACGAGTAGTTTAGCTGCCGGGTGTTGTACTTCCATTTCTTTTACGATTGTTGCTCCGTCGTTTGTCACTACGATATCTCCGAATGCATCTACAAGCATCTTGTCGAGGCCTCTGGGGCCTAGGCTGGTCTTGAGAAGCTCGGCGAGTACCTTAGCTGCTAGGATGTTTGAGCGGAGAGCGTCTCTGCCATATGTCCTCTGCGTGCCCTCTTTCAGTATTAGAACCGGCACGCCTGGTCCTACTGCCATTGTTCTCACCTGTGATACCTTTTTATTTTAGACTCCAGAATACTATTGTCAGATTACTTCTATAAAAACTTTTCCATATCCCAGACTGTTATCCAGAATCCTCACACAGAAAATGAAAAACACAATACTATCTATAACCGCCTATACCTACAGGCAGAGGGCCACGGAACATGCACAAAACATGCACAGTATGCAAGAAAAGACCTGCAGTATACTATCGTAGATACAGCGGAGACTATCTCTGCGAAAAATGCCTCTCAAGAACACTAGAGAAAACAATACACCGATCCCTAGCATCCACAAAGAAGCTAGAACCAAACTCAAAAATCCTACTCCCAATAACTTTCACTAACCCGATCCATTCACTGATACTCTCTAAATTCGTTCCCAGAATAGAATCAGAATACAATGTAGAAACAATCATAGCAGTTCCTCAATATTTCTACGAACAACTCAGAGACTATAAGCCGAGCGAAAACCTCTACGTAACCAACATCGCTCCTCCTAGCCATAATGTGACGGATCCATTTTATTGTTGGAGATATGATCGTGCCTGGTCAATAAAACTAGCTAAAAAACACGGAGCACAAGCAATAGTTCTTCCTCTCACCCGCACAGATCTAAACTTACTCATGCTAGAAGCAGTGTTAAGAGGACAATCCTTCCTGCTGAGCGAATCCCTACCTATCCTACAGTTAAATTCTATATCTATCATATCAGGAACCCAGCGTGCAGAAGGAGAACTCTTGGCAGCATATTTGGCGTTAAACAAAGATACAATATCATTAGTGAAAACACCATGCAGGCCCAATCTAAAGAACGCCAAACTGCTTTTCTATAGTGTGGCAGTAGGCAGGCCTGAGCTCGAATTTAGCTCGTTTAAGAGCATCTCCCTATTAACACGAAAACTACCATTAAAGAATAAAGCGTGTCGTTTATGTGGAGGATACTCAGACAAAGGAGATATTTGTTCATATTGTAGATCCTATTTGGAAACAATTAACTCTTTAGAAGTAGTCTCCTAGAGCCTGTCTTTCCTTCATAATTCTCTCCAATATCTCCTTTTCTCTTTGAGTAAGATAAAGCTCTACAGCATACCCTCTCGATCTCTGAGATAGCGGCATAATTCGTTCTCCATCATATAAAACTAGGCCGGACGAGATTACTTCTTGAATTACGGTTAACGGCGCTTTTCTCGCAAAATCCTCTAATAATGCTTCAAAACCAATGTACTCTTTTAGTTCCTTCTCATCGATCTGGGCTCCACACACGATACATGTTAGTTCTGGTGTGAGTGCTCTAAAACCACAACGAGGACACTCGATCGGTGTAGGACTACCGTATCTAGTCCATAATAATCGTAATGAATCAATTATGTGATCGGCACCGATCCTTTTTGCTTCCCTGTAAAGATATGGAGTAGCCTTGCCGGCTATGTCTGGTGCATAGGCAAGGATAAACTCTAATTGTTCGGATGAGAGTTTTTCCCGCGTGACAAGTTTTGCAGCTATGGCTTTAAAGAAGGAGTGCTTGTTCCTATAGATATTCTTGTACAGGCTCTCCATAGAGGGCTTTGTAGCCCTGGACTCCGCTATACCTTGTACTATTGATGCGACTATATCGCGTATAAATTCCGGTTCAATTCCAGCATAGTCTAGACCAAGCCTTTCTACTAGGATTGATGATAATTCTTTTGATACACTCTCTATATCGAGAGTCCATTTCTTTCTTTTTCTTGTTTTCTTTGTCTTCTTTTTCTCTTTTGATGATTTATTCTTTCTCGCCGAGGCTCCTCTCCCCCCAATATTATTTAATATTATTTTAATTAATTATATTTCCTGATTGACCCGTCCTATATCCCACCATAACAACTGTATTATTAGTAAACTTATACCTATGTAGTTTATTCACAATACTCGCCACGACCTAGATTAGATATGGTATTACCGTTAATGGAATACAAGTGACCGTGTAGAACCCCACAACGAGCTCGAAACAAAACCAGACAAACCACCAAAACACCCATGAACCGTTATCAAACCCGGGACCCAACAATTGATTTCGCAGACACCTGGTGTTTACCAAGAGTAGCCAGGTTGCTCTTTACACCATTCCAATAAGGGGTCTGAACCATGATACCCTCCAATGTAATAAAAAGAGACGGAAGAAAAGAGCCATTCAGCCTAGCTAAGCTAAGAGCATCGATAAGAAAAGCAGTGTTAGGAGCGGGGCTTTCAGAAGAAGACGCTCTAGATTTACTGGACGAGGTACTCAAATCAATAGAGGAGA
>JALUDS010000064.1:0-12290 GCA_027043945.1 Acidilobaceae archaeon | reverse complement strand
GGGGAGACGCCAAGGACAAGATCAGATCCGTTGGAAGACGCGGAGGAGTACCTGTTATCGGTGCTGGCCTCTCGCCTCGGTATAGAGGGAGAAGATATTGATCCAAGAGAGCTACTCGAATCCATTGGAGAAGACTAGGGATTATCGTGGAGTGGTGTGCTTGAATTGGCTCTAATAGATCGGATAAGAGAAGAAGTATCAAAGGTAATAGTGGGCAAGACGAAGGAAATCGAGACAATAGTTGCTGTGCTCCTCGCAGGAGGACACGTTCTTCTCGAGGGAATTCCAGGAGTCGCCAAGACACTGATCGCCAAAACTGTAGCACAAGTCCTTGGACTCGACTTTAAACGCATACAGTTCGTACCAGACCTGTTGCCTAGCGATATAACGGGCACCATGATTTGGAGAGAGGGGAGATTCGTCTTCGAGAAGGGCCCAGTATTCACAGAGATACTCTTGGTCGACGAGGTAAACAGGGCACCACCAAAGACGCAGGCCGCATTACTACAGGCGATGCAGGAAAAGGAGGTTACAGTGTGGGGCACCACCTATAAACTGCCAGATCTCTTCACAGTTATAGCAACTATGAATCCCGTCGAGTTCGAGGGTGTTTATCCTCTTAGCGAAGCGCAGGTGGACAGGTTCATGGCCAAGGTGGAGATAGGATATCCTAGTCTGGAAGAAATGGTAGAGATCATAGATAAACTGTACGACATAGAGAAGTTCGATGTAAAAAGCGTGACCAATAGAGAAGAACTCTCAAGGTTAAAGAGAGAGATATGGAATGTCCATGTCGATCGAAACATAAAGGTTTATGCATCGTTGATAGCGATGGAAACTAGGAAGGATCCACGTGTACTCTTAGGCGCAAGCCCAAGAGGAGTAATAGGTATGATCCAGCTGGCTAGAGCAAAGGCACTACTCGAGGGCAGGGATTATATTACTCCAGATGATATCAAGGAGACAGCGTATCCAGTACTACTACATCGTATAGTATTGAAACCTGAGGCCAAATTATCGGGTATTACTGCTAGAGAAATAATAGATAATGTAATAGAGAAGATAGAGCCCCCATAAAGGGCTATCAAAGATCGTCCTCGGGAGGACAACATATTGAGGATCGAACCGACGTGGAGAGCAGTATACCTAGCAATTGCATCATTATCATTCCTGCTATCAGGACTATTCGGAGTAGCCAGATTACTTTCCCTTGCAACAGCATCCTTCATCACAATAATACTAGCTGCTTCCTATGGTGTTGCCAGTCGCTCGGCAAGACAACTCTACAATATTGAAGTAGTCCGACGTCATAATGTTAGGACAGGTGAAGGGGCTCCGCTCAAAATCATAATCGAAGCCAGGAAAAAGAATGGAGAATGGCCCTCATACATGATTGTCGAGGACAGACCACCCAAAAGGCTTAGAGCGAAGGGTACTACGAGAATAGTATTGAAGCCTGTACAAGGCGAAGACATGATTATTGCAGAGTATCATGTTACGCCAGCTCCTGGATATCATCAGTTAGATTACCTTGTTTCGTCAACTGGAGATCCCTTTGGACTATTCAAACACTACAGGGTCCATAGGGTCAGGACCAGCATAAGTGTCTATCCTATGAGCATTGGAGAATTTATGATATCATCGTCTAGGAGAGGACTATTCGAGTTAACTTACAGCCGTTACAAGGGCTTCGAGACAGAGTTCTATCAGATAAGAGAATATGTTCCTGGCGATGATATCAGGAGAATAGTCTGGACAGCAACGGCGAGAACAGGAAACCTCATGGTCTGGGAAGGAATTATGGGGGCAAAAGAAGATGTAGCACTCTTCCTGGACCTATCGCTAGAATCATGGCCTGGTTCTCCCGGAATGGCTCCCGCCGACTGGATAATGAGGACTTCGCTCGAGATCTCTAGAAGAGTGGCGGGATCAGGAGGAAACGTATACTATTACATCTATAGAGGAAATACGTGGGAGTCCTGGGGACCTCTTAGGGGAAGCGACGCAGTAGATGTTCTTAGACTCAGACTAAGTGTCACAGGCCCCGGAACAGTTGACAACGATATCAATAAGGTTCAGGCACTCGACCGCTTCTTTATGGAAACCCCAACACACACTAGGAAAATCGTTCTCCTAGGGCCCGGAACTAGGCTAAAGGCTCTAAAACAGGTATTGAAGAGATATCCGCTCAATCCATTAAACACGATAATCGTGGTTTACCTGCCCTCAGGAGACACCGAGCTGGACACAGCTATCCGAAGAGTGATGATGAACCTATTGAGCAAGGAACAAGATAGTATCCCGGTAGACAGGGCAAGACTAGTTATAGTCGATAGTTTATCAAAGGTACTGCACCTAATGGAGGCGATCTAGCAGTGATAGAGAATAGGGACATAACTGATTATAGAATTCTCTCCTTGGGCTACTCTATGGTTGCGATATTGATGATTACCTCTTTTAACTCGTGGAACCTAGTTCTACCATCTATCATGATATTTGCGGGAGCCATTCTCTTATTTGCTAAGAGGCTTGACGGACATATTCTCATAATAGTAGGATATGTAGGCATTGGCTTGTTGACAAGATCTGTTTTGCCCATGATAATGGCTTTGTTAGGTCTAGCCTCATACATGATTCTTGGATCTCCAGCGTTGTTCTCCAAAGAAACAGTAAGGATATTATTTGTCTCCATAATAGCTTCCGTATATTTGTTTATTTTGAGTCTATTGGCTGCTTATCCAGCGTATAGAATAGGATATTATGTTATATTGTTTGTATGGCTGACTATAATGGTTTCATTAGTAATAGAAAGTCTACTGGGCCCCGTGAATAGCTTTAGCCTTGTAGAAACCGTCTCAGGGGTCCTAGCAAGGAATAAGATTCTCCCATTGGAGCTTTTCACAGCTTACTATGTTTACTATTCGCTTCAATCTAAACAGATAATGATGATATCATTACTACTTGCTGGAGCAGCATATGCTTGGTCTAGGATGCTTGGCCATGGTAGGGCGACGAATCTTGCGGTGTTCGTAACGGTCTATATAATGTTAGCGTATTTGACGGGAAGCGTTGATTTGATTGATATCATTCTTTCACGTTAGTGGTATATTATTACGTTTTGTATGGAGTTTTTGCACTAGAACTATTTCATCTATATAAGTTTAGCTGATACTATAATAATTATTTGACGGTGAATGATAACATGAAGACCATATATCTCGCAATTATTGTCGCGGTCATTGCAGTCGGAGCCGTAGGCGCAGGATACATGATCGCAAAGAACACACAGCCAACTCCTGAAACACAAGAAGAGACTACTGGACACGGACAGGGCCATGGAGGAATGGGCCAGGGAACAGGTCAAGGAGGAATGATGGGAGAAGGTTCTTGGATGAACATGACTACTTGTAATAGTCTAGGAAACTTGACGATCGGGCAGAGCATAAACTGGCTCTTCGATCACCACAGCCTCTTTAAGTTCAACTACTACGAGTACCCCGAGAATAAGACAATTATATGGATTATAACCGCTCCAAACAGTACTGCTGCCGACATACTTGCAAATCACATTAAGCAAATGGAGTGCGTAATCGAGAACGGAGGAACACCTAGACCTAACGATCCAGTCTTCCAGGTAGACGCTAACATAACTCGAGAATACGTAAATACAACTATTATCAGGCTAAACGAGACTACGATAAAAGTGGTAAAAGTTGCTGAGAATGATTGTGCATACGAAGTAATTAAACTACACGCAGAGATAGTCCAAGGATTCTTCACAATAGGTAGAGAAGAAGCAATGAAGACACACGAAGTACCGCCAGAAGTTGAATCAATATGTCAACCATACCTGTCGCCATAGCAGTCAATATCAATAATATAATGGTATGTATAACAGAATACGACATGGAGAGTGCAAAGACAAATGGCAACAGGAAAACCACAAGTGAAAGATAGAAAAACGACTGATATCATAGGAGTATTATTAATTGCTTTTTCCCTAGTATTGTTCATAGCGAGCATTTACATGGCCTATAATGGTAAGATAAGCGCTGGCCTTCTCGCTGCTACAATAGGAGGCGTCTCACTAATCACGGGGGCAGACATGCTTAAAACGGGAAAGACAATATAGTAGGTATCCATTTAAATTATTATTGATTAGGGTCCTATATCATTCCTAACCGGAGAAGCAAGACGACATTTATAGGTAGGTGTATGATGAGTAGCTACTCTAACCCGAAACTAACGATAGTGATACCTACATACAATGAAGCGGAAAATATAAAAGTACTCGTAGAGAGGCTAGTCGATGTACTCGAATCAAACGATATCAACGACTTCGAGGTCCTAGTCGTAGACGATAATTCTCCTGACGGGACATGTAGCATAGTAAAACAAATTTCAAGTAGAGATCAGAGGATCAAATGTGTCCTACGAGTCGACGAGAAAGGACTTGCCTCTGCTGTAGTAGAAGGATTCCGTCATGCAAAAGGATCCTATATTGTGGTTATGGATGCCGATCTCCAGCACCCACCAGAAATAGTTCCAAAATTAGTCAGAGTTCTCGAAGAAAAAGGCGCAGATCTAGCAGTAGCATCTCGTTACGTGAAGGGAGGAGGTGTAGCTGGATGGAGCAGGATAAGACTACTAATGAGCCGTCTAGGAACAATCGGCGTAAAACTGCTTGTTGATGAGACATGTAAGACTACAGATCCACTTGCAGGCTTCTTCGCGGTTAGAAAAGATAAATTGAGTATAGAGAAATTTAGGCCTAGAGGATTCAAGATCCTCATAGAGATCCTAGTACAGCATCCCGATCTCAGAGTGGTAGATGTACCCTACGTGTTCCAACGAAGATATGCTGGACAGAGCAAGCTAGGTGCAGACGTAATATTAGATTTCTTAAAACAGGCCTGGCGATTCTATCCTAGCTTCAGAGTTAATATATCCGGATTACTAGGAGTATTTCTCTACTTTATTGCTGTATTGTATCTTACAGGTATAGGGCGATCTCTACTTGGATCTCTTTACGTAGGGGCCTTCATGGGGTTCACAGGATCATTGATGGCCGGTGTCTTTCTATTGAATCGGGTACCTCCTAAGGATAAATTAGCTTGGCAAGTAGTTGGTGGTATTATATCCGCTATTCTCTCTCCGATAATTAGCTATGCATTATACGTCTATTTAGGAATCCCACTGGTTTCATGTATCTTTCTTTCCGTGTTCCTCATTTTTATCTCTAGAAAAATAGTTGCGGGTAGGAATCCTACATTACTAGAAAGTGTGCGTCACCTTTCGTAGATGGTTAATATTTATAATTTTTCGTTTAGATGAATGGTATGTTGGATAGATATATTCATTTAAATAAGTTTTTTCATGTATTCAAATATGAAATTAAAAACATCTATCGTAGACCGGTGATGGTATTTGACCAAGAAAATACTCATACTGGGTGGTGGCACGGGAGGAGTTGTTTCAGCGCTTCGTTTATCCGAGAAAATCAGGCACTATGGAATAGACGCTGAGATAACCCTCATAAACAAAGACGAGTGGCATTATATGCCTCCCCTGTGGATGGATGTAGCCATAGAAGGAATGCCGATAGAGGAAACCAGAGCTCCTATCAAGGGACTCGAGAAATACGGAGTGAACGTAGTCATAGGTCCTGCAGCAGACATTGATCTAGCAAATAGAAAAGTAAAGATGGAAGACGGGAAAGAACTAGACTACGACTACCTGGTAATAGCGCTTGGAACAAGGAACGGCTGGGAAGCATATCCTGGACTAGCAGAAGCAGGATACCACAACTACGATCCGGAAGCGGCCCAAGAAATGTATAAAGCACTAAAACAATTCAAAGCCGGAAAACTAGTAATTCTTGCCCCAGAGCTACCATATAGATGCGGAATCTATCCCATGGAGGTAGCAACATACCTAGGACACTACTATCATACGAGAGGAATGAAAGTAGACATACACGTAATAACACCTTATATGCCTAACGGGTTCACTACAGTCCAGGCTCTTGGACCAGACATAGGTAGACTCTGGCTAAAATACTTCAAGAAGTACAACATAAAGTTCACACCACACAAGGGACTCAAAGCGATAGATCCAAAGGCAAAGAGAATAGAATTCATAGACGGATCCTCTACAACATACGATTTCCTAATAAAAGTACCTCCAATGAGGCTACCAAAGATACTAGACAAGCCAGAATTCGTGTTCGAACACGATAAGAGATTCACAAAAGTAAGAGCACTAGACTTCAGGCACCCAGACTACAAAGAAGTATTCCTAGTAGGAAGCCATGCAATGCCACCAACAGGACTCGCAGACGCAGGAGTATTCATACACTCAGCAGCCGTGAGGGCAACAGGATTTCTTCTCGATGACTTAGCTGGTGTTGGTGAAATAGAAGACTACCCACCAGTAACATGTGTAGCATATGTAGGAGACAAAGGCTTCATGGGAGTATGTGAAGTAGAGTACCAGAACGGAATGTACGTCTGGAACAAGTGCTATAATGCAATGGAAAGCGGACTAATGAAACTAGTAAAGAGATCTTTCTACCAGGGATGGCTGGACAGGCTAAGACTACCCTAAGAGGAGGTGAACGAGAATGGCAGAGGAAAAAATAAGAGTGGATGAGACAGGGCTTGAAGTAGCCGCACTAAAAGAACTCATGGAAGTAGCGGTACTACTAAAGAAGAGCGGTATACTTGGAATGCTCAAGAACTTCCTAAGCGACAGCGAAGCGCTAATGGAAGCATTCCAGAACGATACCAGCATGACAAGACTAGTAGCACTACTAGGAGGAGTAATGGAGGCTGCTAGAAGAGTAGATGGAGCACAAATGGCTAGTATGAAAGAAAACACGGAAGAGACAGTACACTGTGCATTCCAGGGACTAGCTACGACTGATCCAGTTAAAGCAAACAAGATGGGAATGTTTGGTCTGCTGGGCGCACTAAGAGACCCAGATGTTCAGAAGGGCCTAGGATTCGTAATGATGCTACTCAAGAACATAGGCGCCTGTCTAAACGCAAAAGAGAAATCAAAACAATAAAGAGGAAAAACCCTTTTTCCTTTTCTTTAATCATGTTTTTATACAGCCTTAATCTTTTCCTAAGGCTTCTAATACTTTGATTAGTTTTCCAAGTCCCTTAGCTACCTCTGGCTTGCTAAGCTCTGCTAGGAGTTTTGATATGCTTACCGGTTCTGCGGGCTGGGTCATGGCATCGACCATGTCTCCAGCTTTGTCTAGTAGTGTGTCCAGATTATCGAGTAGTTTCATGGTTCCAGTAGTTATGAGTATCTCCATTAATCTATCTATAACGTCGGGATCCGTCACTGTTACTAGTAGGTCTAGTAGCCCGCTCTTATTCATATTGTCTAGTAGCATGACTAGTTTTTCTATCGATGACTGGAACTCCGGATCCTGTAATTTCTCTATAAGGGCTTCTAATACGTCTCTCTCCGCCATCTCTACCACCCTCTCTCCTTTAGTACTGCGGGTTCTGTTGCCTTGAAGTAGGCTCCGAACAGCGTCCTCCATTTTTCTGGTTCTCTAAGGCTGCTCCAGTAGCTCGCTATGAAGAAGTCCTCCATTAGTCTCTTCATCTTGCTTAGTTTTACGTGGACAGGTGGATTATCGTAGTCGCTTATCACGAATAGTGCTTCGCCATTGGTTACGACGGGGCAGTTGGTTCTTCCAGTGAACTTTGCCTCGTATCCCATGATCTGGTCTACTACTACTTCTGCTCCTAGGTGTGCTGTTACACCTGTCTTGCTTGTTGGAGCATTGTTGCAGTCTCCTATTGCAAATGCGTCATCGTAGCCTTCAATGTTGAGCTTGTATTTGTTGACTTTGATGAATCTGTCTGCGTCTGTTATTCCCTCCTGTTTGAATTCTACGTCTGGTCCTTTGTGGAACGGGATGACTGCGGCTAGGTCGAATTCTAGTTCTTCTCCTTCTAGTGAGTATATCTTCTTCTCTTCGAGGCTAATTCTGTCGACTGTGAACATTGTATATACTTCTATTTGGCGTTCTTCGAAAACGGGTCTTAGTATCTCGCTAATGGTCTCGTTGGGATACTCATAGATGAATGGAACCGCTAATTTGACTTTTACTTTTCCTAGTAGTCCTTTTTTCTTCAGCGTATACGTCGATAGGAACACTGCCTTGTGAGGTGCCGGTACACACTTGTAGAGTGGATCGGCTGCCGCGATGACCAAGGTTCCTTCCTTTAACTGGGAGAAGTGGCTCCAGAACTTTGCAGCATTCTGTGCTCCTGAGTAGAAGTCGCCGTATTTTTCTACGAGTTCTTTGTGTCCTTCCAGCTCCTCGTATGCTAGTGTCGATCCTAGTGCTACTACTAGGTAGTCATAGTCTAGGCTTCTTCCGTCTGCTAGTTCTACTTTACGCTCGTCTAGGTCTATTGTTTTTACTGTTCCTTGGACTAGGTTAACAGTTGGTTTTACTAGCTCCTTTACGGGTCTGATATACTTCTCTGGCTTGTGTCCTTGGAACGCTATCCATAGCATGCCTGGCTGGAACAAGTGCTCTGTTTTCTTTTCTACTATTGTTACCTTGTATCCATGATGTGCGAGCAAGTTGCCTGCCACTAGCCCGCCGGTTCCTGCGCCTAATACTAGTATCTTTTCTTTCGTCATCTCTATATCACCTATACTCATAGCTTGCCTAGGTGTTTGGTAGTGAGGGGAAAATGTGGTGTGGGGTTAGTTACTTTGCTGTTACCTTGATTACTGCTTTTATTACTCCGTTTTCTTCGGTTAGTTCTAGTAGTTCGTTGCCAGTTTTCTTGACCCATGCTTCTACGTCTGGTTTGAAGCCGCTGTCTGTAGCGTAGATCTCTATGATGTCGCCGTTCTTTGCTTTTCTATATGCTCTGATTAGCTGGGTTATGGGTCCAGGGCAGGCCATTCCCTTCGCGTCTACTACTATCTTCTCGGCCATTTTCGTTACACCTCGATATTTACGCTATATGAAGATGACTTGGTATCCGTCGGTCTCCATCATGAAGAATGTTGCTCCTACTACGTCGTCAACTATTGGATCGAGGTCTTCTTTCTTTAGGCCTATTACTTCTGCCATCAGGCTGCAGACATAGATTTTGACGTCGCCGTTCTTCTTTGCTTCTTGTAGTATCTCGTACCAGCTGGGCATGTTTAGTTTCTGCATTCCTTCTAGGAGCTTGGGTGCGAACTCTTCGAATTCATTAGTAAACTTTGGCTCGGGCTTGTTCTTAGCAAAGTATAGTGTTGCGTACCCGGAAACAAATATTTTGACTGGTACGCCTAGATTTGCGGCTGTCTGGGTGAGAACAGCTAGGGGGATAAATTTCTCCGCTTCTCCGGAAAACATAATTATAGCTAGTCCCTTGCTCATGGCTATCACTCTCGTTCATGTAGATTTATATAGATTCTAGTGGTATTATGTTGATCGATATATAACAATAAACATATCTACTAATACTCGTTTTTTACAAGAGATAAATGCAGGCCTTGAATAAAGCTTAAATATTATTTGTCGTTTCGCCAAGGACTCCTCATAGCAATACCCCACGGCGTCATATATGTCTCGATTATTCTGCCGTCAACTGAAAGAAATCTGTGCTTATAGAGGTGCAGACAGCTCGAATCCCTGAGCCTTAATGCATCGTACTCTATGTCATAGGAGCTTGTCTTAGTGTATGATCCAATTATCCTTGAAATTATTATCTTTGTTGTTTTCCTTCTCATTACTTCTTCTTTTCTAAGTATTAGGAATGCAGGAGATTCGTCTAGAACAATTATGGGGGGATTCGTTGATACGTACGAGTATCTTATCTGAGTTACGAGTGCTTTATCAAGATATCTACCTGACTTGGTGCCATAGTATTTCACGTATTTCAGCATACGGCATGGAGCAATGCTAATTGTGAAGTACTCGTTCTTTTCTAGCAAGGAAGATGTGTAATTTTTATTATCGATAACCATTATAGTTGTGAATTCTCCAGGTTCTAGAGGCATAATCCATGATAATGTCATAAGACCTGGGCCTTCTCGTGAATAATCATGTACGGCGAGTATATAGACTGGATGTGGACGAAGAAGTCTATATGGTTTATTTGTCTCTATATATCCGTCGGGCAGATTGACTAGGTGTATTTTCTCATTATTATGAGTGTTTCGGGTCATTGTTTATTAACCGGTTTAATATATTATAATGACTAGCTGGCACATATATTCATGTAGTAGACAGGGTCTATGCGTAAAGAATCCCTTGGGATATAGATTGATGTTGTCGATCCGTTTATAGGCTGTTCAAGCGGATTGGAAGGAGTGATCATATGCGGGCGGCCATAATACTAGTTGGAGGAAAGAGTAAGAGATACGGATCGCCAAAAGCATTAGAGGTAATAGAGGGTAAAACGTTCTTCGAGAGGATCTACGATATCGTAGACCAGGTAGCGGATAGAGTATACGTTTCTGTCTCCAAGCACACTCCTCCCTCTATACACGCGATGGCCAGGATGAAAGGAGCAAAAATAGTTCCTGACGAGACCTATCCGTGTGGAGGACCGCCTCGGGCCCTATTATCAGTATATAATAATTATAAACATAACAAGTACCTGGTTGTAGGTGTTGACTATCCATTCATCAGTAGAGATATAATTGAAAAACTATACGAGTATTCCAGCGAGTCTCGCCTCTCTGCATTGACACCTGTACTGGTCAAAGGATATCCTCTAGTAATGATAGGGATATTATCATTAAGGTCCCTTGAAATACTGAAAAAAGCTTGTTATGTTAAACAGTCTAAGACAAGGCTGTCTGATGCCTATAGGGCAGCATATATTAGTGGATTTTATGGATGGAGACTATTCACAGATGACCCAAGAAGATTTTCAAATATTAATAGTCCTGATGAAAAAAATGGATTGCCAGTTTCTGATGAGTTATTTACAGGGGACCGTGTGCACGTAAAGAATAACTATTATCCACGTATGCTAGAGTGTTTAGAAAATAATGATGTGAAGTGCGCGTTGGAGATGCTGGAAAAAGAGAAGGAACTTTACGAGAGCAAGGGAATATCCCTATTCTCTAGGCATGTAGCTCAAGATATCCTCTGGCTCTCTAATGAGGGAGTATATTAATTTTTAGTTGATTATTACTTACATCATAGAACGATAGAAATAATTCTTCTGCATATATTAGTATATCAAAATGGTGTGTCTTAATGGGAGGTATACTCCAGTCGAACGAGATACTTCTCCTATTAGTAGTTTTACTACTGATACTCGGACCTACAAAGTTGCCTGCCCTAGCACGGGGCCTAGGACAAGCTCTGAGAGAATTCAAAAAAGCGGCCCAAGGCCTATACGAGGAGGAAACAGTTAAACCTCCAAGCCAGATTAGAACAGGTACAAGCAATGTTGCTCTAAGTCAGGACGATGATCTTCTTGAAATAGCTAAGAAGCTAGGGATCGAGACAGAGGGAAAGACACGGGAGCAGATAAAACAGGAAGTGATAGCAAGGCTCTCTAAACAGTCCTAATCCATCATTACAGGTTTGTAGTCGTGGAGCGTGTATTAGGGAACCTAGTGATTGTGGATAATTCTATTGTTTTGTGCTAGGATTAGAATACAAGGGGAATAGAATGGATTGAGGGGGCATACTATGGGGTACAATCACGGTGATAATAATGGTCATGCCCCCAATGATGTTGAACGCCCGATTATGGATCATATAATGGAGCTCGCTATACGTCTAAGAAGAATTTTCGTTGCCGTCATCGCCATGGCAGTCATATTATCTGTTATTCCAGTTGACCGAAACGGGTATGTACCTTTAATCAGCTATTTCCCAAGCTTCGTTATCAGCCATGTTCTGCCTGACCAAGTCACCTGGAGAGGAGTAACCTATACTGTTCAAATCGCCCAGTATAATCCATTTGCGGGATTCAATCTTCTCTTAAAATCGGCACTGCTACTTGGTATTCTAGGAGCGAGCCCGATAATTGCCCGGGAAGTATACCTTTATATTGAACCTGCATTATATCCGCACGAAAAACAGAAGCTAAGAAGATTAACCCTTGTAGCCGTAGGATTATTCATGGTAGGATTATTGATGGCTTTTGAAGTAGTCTTACCATTTGCCTTCAAAATAATGATTATCACAAGCGTATCAGTAGTTGGAGACGCGAAACTAATGGCTTTTACAGATGTAGAACAGCTTTTCTCAACTATAATTCTCATTAGTGTTGCCACGGGATTAGCATTCG
>JALUDS010000063.1:0-12319 GCA_027043945.1 Acidilobaceae archaeon | reverse complement strand
CTGATTCTAGTAGGTTGCAGTCTATTTTGTCTGTTAGGAGCGTGATGAGTGCATCGCTCTGTTTAGCTTTTTTTAGTAACACCTCGTATGGGGGTGCTGTGTATTCTGGCCAGACTTCTACTTCGTAGTATTCGCTTAAGCGTTTGAATACGTCTCCGGGTAATTCTCTGGTGGCGAAAAGCTTTGGTTTAGACATTATTGTTTCACCATTTATCTAATTAATCTCGTCTGTCGGAAATATATGTGGAAGTACAATATAGTATAGTCAAACCCGTCAGTACAAGTGGGGGAGGATAATGGTTCTCGTCGGAGTTATAAGTGATACACACGATAACCTAACTAATACGCGTAAAGCTGTGAAAATATTCGTGGATGCAGGAGTCGATATTGTTCTACATCTAGGAGATATAGTAGCTCCATTTACACTGATGGCTCTTGCACAAGGCCTTGAAGGTATACGCGTGGTGGGCGTCTACGGAAACAATTGTGGTGAAAAACTAGGTTTACAGAGAGTTGCACAAGGCCTAGGCATAGAGCTGTATGAACCTCCCCACGAGCTGGTAATAAGCGGCAAGCGTATTCTCATGGTTCACGGATATGGCAGCCCGGATATGACGAAGTCTATTGTTTACTCTCTTGCTCGTGGAGGAGAATGGGACATAATCCTATATGGCCATACACACGCGAGAGACAGGCTGTTCGTTAACGGTAGACTTGTCCTTAATCCTGGGGAGGCCGCTGGCGTGTTAGAGAAGCCTAGTATCGCTTTACTTGATGTTGAGTCGTTAGACGCGAGGTTCATTGACTTATGAAGAAGAGTCTGTTGCCGGAGGGAATCGACTGTTCGGGCTTCGAGACCTTAATAGATGCCTTGATCAGATATGATACTGAGCAGACTGGGCTATTCTTTGGAGGGATTATTGGAGATGTTGCCGTGTGCCTCGTCTTTTTTCCTGCTAAGAATCTGGAAGAAAGCAGTGTTAGGTTCGAGATGGATCCCTGGGATATCGTCGTGAGTCATCTAGTAGCTGAAAAATATGGTTTAGATCTAGTAGCTGTTTTCCATACTCATCCCTGCGGTGTATCCCGTCCGAGCGGATTGGATATTAAAGGTATGAAGTACTGGAGGGTTCCTTGGATCATTGCATCACGCCGGGAAACTAGGGCTTTTATACTGGTTAATGGCGATGTCCGAGAATTATCTATCAAGTTTTTATACGATTAGGATTTATTGATATTTCGACAAGAGACGGAGAGCACTGATTCCGGTGAGAGGTGCTAATAGCTGCCCTATATTGAGGCCTAGGGATACTCGCGGTGCAAGGATATGAGTACTACAAGAAAAAAGAGTAAGGGTCTGTTGAGCTCTATAATGATAATATTAGCTGCTACAATTACAGGACTCGTCTATAAAGCAACCGGTGATCCTATATTTGCAACTATCTCGGCAAGTCTGGTGTTCTATCCTATTCCAGTATATTATTTAGGGAAGCTTAGGCCCTATAGGGCGCTAGGCGCCGCTATACTTACACCAATGGTGGCGGGTGCCATATCCTATATTGTATTATACATGCAGGGGGCCTCGCCACATTGTCCAATTAACAAGTACAATATTCTATTCTATGGGAGCTTAAGCCTTATAACAGCAGGCTTGTCCGGATACGCATCGTCGACTATAGTCTGGTTATGTATTATTGGCTCGCTGTCTGATTCATCGATATTATCCTCTGCTTTTAGCGTAGTTCATAGCGCTATAGGAGGGTTATTCTTCTCCTATACTACGATACTAGGCCTCGTTATTGCTAGGAGTTTACAACATCCACATACGCTGAAGACTAGGACAATATTTGTTATTGTTGCTGGGACGATCATATTGTATGTTCTTTATATTGGGCTTGATATAGGAGGAAATGAGTTTTCCTCTTTAATGACAAGATTTTCCGGTATTCTTCATGGTTATCTTCCAGCTAAATGATTATGGCAAGCCATTCAGAGTTTGTTAAAAAGATTGTGATTTTACAAGTTGATTGAGCAAGGAAACATATTATAGAAGGCCTTAGCCTCCTTTATGCTTTGAGGAGTTTTGGAAGTGTCTTTTTGAAGGGTTGATAGGCTATTCCTTTCTCTGTTATTATCCCAGTTATATATTTGGGTGGCGTGATGTCGAAGCTTGGGTTGTAGACGTCGACGTCCTCTAGTGTTAGCCTGTATTTTCCTAATATTGTTCTTACTTCTTCTGGATCCCTTATTTCTATGACTATATCTTCTGGATTCCAGGTCTCTTGTATTGTACTGGTTGGTGCCGCGACATAGAATGGTTTATCGTTGTCGTGTGCTGCAAGAGCTACCATGTATGTACCTATCTTATTTGCTGTGTGACCGGTTAGTATGATTCGATCTGCTCCTACTATTGCCATGTCGGCCATGTTGTTTCTGAATACGATTCCTGGCATTCCATCCGTTATGAGTGTGAAGGGTATTCCCTCTTTCCTGAGCTCCCATACGTTTAGCCTTGCCCCCTGTAGAACCGGTCTTGTCTCGGTTGTTATAACCTTGATTTTCTTTCCCTCATACCATGCATATCTTATTACTCCAAGTGCTGTTCCAAAACCGCTTGTCGCAAGGGCTCCTGTATTACAGTGGGTCAGGATTACATCGCCGTTGTCAATTAGTTTTGAACCGTGCCGACCTATTTGTATGTTGGACTCTACGTCTTCTAGGTGTATGGTCGCAGCCTCAATTAGGACTGCTTCTCTAACCTTGTCGGGGTCTGTTGAAGAGTTTGCTGTTTCTCTTGCCTTCTTCATCACACGGTCGAGTGCCCAGAATAGATTGAAAGCCGTAGGCCTCGTGTTCTTTAGGACGTTATAGGCTGTTAATAGGTCTTTCAATAGGTCTTCAACTGTTTTTGCCTGGCTGTATCTAGCAGCTAGGGCCATACCATATGCTGCAGAGACACCAATTGCCGGCGCTCCCCTTATTTCAAGGATCTTGATTGCTTGTGCCACGCGGTTATAGTCCCGCGTTCTCCTATATATTTCCTCGAACGGTAGGAGCCTTGTGTCTAGCCAGACAAATTCTTCTTTATCCACATCCCAGTATACGCTCTTGATTTTCAAGAATTCCTCATATGATTCAAGTTTCCTAAGTGGTTCTATCATTGCTTATACACCACACTGTGTTATTTCATGGATCTTGGGATAATAATGTATAATGTAGTAACATTATAAAAAGTAATTAAAAAGCAATAGGCTATAATAGACTAGTCTTACTCTATAATTAATAGAAAAATGAGCTAGAAGTATTCTTCCTCTTCAGCCAGTCTACTCATTATCTTATTTCTAGCCACGTAGAATATGCTGGCTACTATTATTATGCCAACCATTCCTATCGTTAGTGGTAGGTATCTCTTTACAATTACCTTTGGTCCAGGCTCTAGTGATAGTGTTACCGACTGCTGTATAGGCGCATTAATTGATATTTGAGCTGGTTTATAGCCATCTGCTGTTACCATTATTTGGTATACTCCATAGGCGCCGGAGAATATTATTTGTCCAGTGGCATCTGTTTTCAATGATGCTATTAAGGTTCCTGCACGATATACCTCTACTAGCGCATCTTGTACTGGGTCTCCTCTGTCGTCTACCACATTGACTGTTATCTGGTATTGTTTTGGTATTAGGTTTATTTTTAGGGTTTGATCGGCCATTAATGATATTGACACTGGGTTAGGGTTCTGGAAGTACGAGTCGGGGCCTGTGTCTACCGAGATTGTGTATAATCCGTATGGTAGGTTGAGTGTTATTGTTCCATTTGTTACGTTGGTTACAAGTGGTAGTCCATACTTCTCTCCGCCGGTGCCTGCTCTTGTAACTGTAATTGTTACTTCTTGTGTGGTAGGACCGTTTCTGACCGGATCGTATACTATGACCGTTAGGTCGTAGAACTTCGGGTTAGCAACTATTTTGTCGGGGTTTGGCCCAGATGCTGCTATTATTATGTTAGCTGTTGTAGTGTCAATATAGGAGTCTTCTGGCGGCTGTATTATTACTTGATAGGTTCCAAGTCTCAGACCCCTGTATGGTACTATTTTGCCTTCTATAACTTCTCCTTGAGTTACTTCACCGGTCGCATCATGCACAAATATCACAGGTATACCGGATAATGTAACGGGGTTCCCATCTATATCAAGTAGGTCGAGAACCGTGTTTACTCTTAATGGTAATAGGAGAGCCATATAATGTGTATCTCCAGCGACCGTGAACTGGCTAGAGTAATCCTTGTAATAATCGGAAGTTATCTCTACACTGTATTCTCCTCTCGGTAACTCTGCTTGTCCAGTTCCATTTACCACTGTAACTGTTATGATTCCTTGTCCCAAAGGTCCCTGATAGTTAAATCTAAGTACCGCGTTACCTATTATAGGTTCTGTAAGATCCGAGTCGTAGAGCGATATTGTTACATTCGATAACTGGGGCTTTACTGTAAGAGTTACCTCTAATGTGGTCTCGTTGACTGTTATGTTTCCTAATGAGAGGTTTATTCCGTAGTACTCGTTTACTAACCATACTCGGTATTGTCCGAGTCTTATTGATGGTATCGTCGCTGTACCTGTGGTTATTGAAGTGTTGATATAGGGATCAACTAGTTTCCACGTGATTGGCTTTATGACTAATGTGGCGTTTGTTACTTGTCCTCCAATATTTTGTGCTTGGACGCCTAGTGTTACGAGTATATTCTTCGTTATAGGAGTTAGCTCCACTGTCAACTCTGTATCGTTTTTGATATAGGTCTGGATTGTCTGGCTATAGTATAGAGGTTTTTCTACTGTTATCTGGTATACTCCTGTAGGCGCCTGAATGCGGAGTGTATCCTGCGTATTCGTCATTGTAATGTTAACCGGAACATTATTGTATGAAAGTATTGTTACATTATAGCCTTGGAGTATTGGATTTACCAACTCGTTGTCCAGTACTTGTAACGTGATAATACTTGTCTTCGGAACAAGTTTAATTGACTGTGCCACCGTCTCCACAGTTACATTCATAGACAGTATTTTTGTGAGGTATCCAGGCTTTATGGCTGTTATCTTGTATACACCAGTCCTAAGCGTGAGAGTTATTTCTCCTGTCCCACTAGTGAATACGGTTATTGTCCGGTTATATACTGCCTCGAGCAATGGATCATCGGGAGCTATGACTAGCTGTACCTGTGCTATTGATGTCTCGGGTAGCTGGTAGCTTTGACCACTTATAACGAGTATAGCCTGAGAGGCGTTTGTAGTTATTGTCAGTGTCTCATATATTGGTGTTAGTGATAACGTCTCACTGTTATTTTCACCTGGGGAAACTATTATTGTGGCTTGTTGTGTGTAGTACCGGCCCACATAATCTGCCTGGACAAGATATTCTCCTGCTGGGAGAGTTACTTTAAGGGAACCGTCTTCGAGAATATATTCGGCCGTATTAGCGCTTCCCGGAGTTATCTTTGTTATTTTAACGTTTATTCCTGGTATTGGTACCTGTGTTTCGGAGTCGAGAATTATCAAAGTTACGTTGCCGTAAAGTGGATATAGTTGAACCGGTATTACAGAGTTTCCAACTACCTCGTATGTAAATGTTAGACTTGTGGTGTACTGGTTCCTTACCGTTATATTGTATATTCCTTCTCTTAGAAGTATAACAGCGTCTCCTTGTGAGTTAGTATATGTGGTTACTGGCGGTATAGGAAATGCCGGGTATTGGATTATCGTCCGTACTTCTGCTCCTTGTATTGGTCCCTCAGCGAGGTTTCCTTGAGTGGGAGAATATTCTACATGTATAGTTACTTGTACATATTTAGGTTGAAGATATAGAAGTTCTGATATGTGACTATTAGAGTATATCCTGTTTATTGTAAGTGTATTATAGTATTTGGCTGAAACTTTGATTATATATTGACCCTGAGGTAGAGTTATAAGAGTTTGACCTGAAGGTACCGTAATATTAACAGTATTCTGGTAGTTTGACCCCACGTATGTAATTGAGAGTGTAACGTTCTGGACTCTGTAGACAGTGTATTCGGCATCGTGTATTGTGTAAACTATGCTCGACTCATATAGGGTCAACGTTGTTGTTTTTACTGTGTCTGATCCGAGCACGAGTGTGTAGGTCACAGGATCCGCATACTTGTAGTTTATTGTTACTTGGTATGTTCCGTATCTTAGGGGAATGTCTATTTCTCCGTCTGGTCCCGTGTATACCACTAGGTTAACTAGGCCGGGTATTGGCCAGGTCATTGTTATTGATACTGTGGCTCCTCCTACTGGTCCATTGGCAATTCCTAGGCTGGTTGGGTCTTGGCTGTATACTTTTTGTTGGAGCAGGTATATTTCTGGCGAGAGTGATACGTTAAGAGTTGCTGTTGGAGATGTGACTGTTAGATATGTTGTTGTCGGTATGTAGTGTTGGGCTGTTACATTCACCAGGTAGTTTCCTTCTGGTAGATAGTAGAGTGAGAGGCCTGAACTTATGCTTAGAGTCACACTCCTTCCCGTTATGGAATAGTATAGTGAGGCCTGGGCCCCGTCAATATAGTAAGGCGTGCTGGTTCCTAGGCTGTCGCTGTCCACTACCTCTATTATGGTGGGGATTAGTGTGGGGTTGACTATGATGTTTACGTGTTGTGAGTCATAATACGAGATTGTTACAGGAGTTACTGTATAGTCCTGTAAAGATCCTGTTAAGTGATACGATACACCTTCCCATATCACAACGGTTGTGTGCCCTGTTTCACCTGTGACTGTTGTAATTGTAGGGGCCGAGGGCGTGTATCCTAGTAGAGGATCGAATGCTATCTGTGATAGCTGTATGTTGGTTCCTGGCTTAGGCCCGCTCATGAGATAGTATCCTGGATCCCTCTGGGGGTCTCCAATGGATTGTGGTGTGTACGCGTAGAGGTCTACTTGTCTTAGTGTTACGGTGATTGTGTCTTGTATGCCTGGATATGGTATGTTGTAGTCTTTCTGCAGGCTTCCTATTCCCGGTATCGTTATTTCGGCTGTGTATGATCCTGGTGGTAGATAGAATGTTGTATTCGTGCCTAGGGAGGAGTAAGCTACCGGTGTTTCGTTGGAGTATATTGTTGCATTCGTTCCTTCGGGTATCTGGAGACTTGATAGTGTCCCGTTTAGATCTCTTAGTCTGAGGTCCAGTGAGATTTTCACGGGTACAAGCTGTGTCGATATATTATACATTGCTGATAGGACAGAGGATTCTGTAGAGTATATTATGAGGGTTCTGCTAGGATCTCCTAATAATACGGGTGAAGCCATGTTTGTCTCGACGCCTGTATATCCTGGTACTCCTCTCCATAGGGGAGTCCAGTTGACTGCATCTATTAACTGTATGAGGCCGTTTTTGCTTGACGCGATGAGGCGGGTTCCGTCTATGCTTAATCTCAGTGACACGACTTGCTGAGTGTCTAATTGGTAGCTGTAGGTTTCTAGGTATTTCTGATATGTTGCGTTCCACGTATATTGGTATATGGTTCCATAGCTTGTTCCAACATATATTGTTGAGCCGTCTCCGTAGACTTGTATCGTGGTCGGTGTTGTTCCTACGTCTAAGACTTCATAGTATTTGTTTGCCGTGTTGAATTCCTGGGGAACTAAATTATCGTCTATAAGATATACATAAACATATCTGTTTGCACCTACTACCAGGATCCCGGTTGCATTAGCCGGCCATCCCGCTGGCTTCGTTGTTACCTTATATGCCTGGATGAAGCGTATTGTGTCGGGCCCAACGTCCCCTGAGATAGGAAGAATCGTCACCCATAATGGGGCTCCATAATCCGGCACATTGTATAGGTTATTAGAATTAACTGTATCTAGGTTTACAACGAGTATAGGTAGATTGATCGAGTCCTGTAATACAGTTACGTTATATAACTGGAGACAGTTTGAAAGACTTGAGCCTGCGGGATCAAGGTTAAACGTTAGAGAGAGGGTTGATCCCGGAACCACTGTTACGGGGACTCTGCCCGACGTGTAGCACTGTTGTGATATTATTGTGTTGGTAGTAGCGTTCTTTACAGTTATCTCGAATACTGGGAATATCTCTCTTGTTCCCGGAGGCAAGTTAGGGATAGTGAATGTGTTAGTTACCGAGGATTCTACAGTAAGGGACTTTATGGAGAGATTATTGTAATCGACTAGGTATAAGTAGAGTTTCTTTACTATTGTGTTTCCACCGCTAATAGATGAGCCTGGTATAACTGGTTCATATGATGACGATGAAGCGTTCCAATAGTACAGAGTTGTCTCCACATTGCCGGTATAGGTGTACGATGCTACAGGCAACATTGATAGATTAGTGTTTACCCAGTCTGTACCAGATATAAATTGCTTTACCTGGGACTCTGCGAAGAGCGTGAAGTAGGGGAGACTTGCTAAAGCAGTATCATGGGATGATGGACCTATTTCTAGGGTATAAGGTTGTGGAACGGTATGTATGTAAGCGTATCCTTCCTGATCTAGGGCCACTAGCTTCGTGGAGTTTAAACCATCGTAGAGGCTTGCAGAGACAACGGGTTGACGAGTAGCGGTGTAATATGATACGAGATAGGAGTAATCAGTCGAGTTTACCAATAATATTTCTCCATGGTTCGTGTAAACTCCATACCAGGAGCTTCCTACTGTAGAAGAAACAAATACTCCTTTTCCAGTGCCGATAATTGATCCAGAGGCTTCAATGGATAGGCGACGATCTATCGGGTTAACCGACATTATAGCGTAGGTCGAAGGACCCACGGCTAGAATCGTTTGTCCAATAAACTGGGCATCAGTTATCTGGGGAATAATGTTTTGGGGGAGAGAGTACTCCAGCATATTATAGACATGGGTTAGATTTACGGGCAGAGTATATGCCTGGGTAGAAATGGAGGAGGCGGCGGGCTCCTCGGGAACTGAGCCGGCTATAGAGGGTAGCGAGGCCAAGGCTACTAGTATTATAAGTATTCCCGGGATCAATGCTTTTTTCATTATCTCCTTCACCAAGCCTAATCATCCCAAAACCATCAATTGTCTCAATACGATATACGGATATTATACTATACCAAGTCTCATTAAAGTGCTCCTCAGAATAATATGAGTTTGCATCCCAAGCCTTCAATACCAGTACATGTTATGGGCTTGATAGAAGAGTAGAAAAACCTCTACAGACGCATTATTACGGGGCTACAAGGGAATAGTCCAGCCATCAGACCTAACTATATGAGGATAAGTATCTCGTCTTTGGCTGGTGTATAATAGTGTTTAAGTTGAGGTTTCCCTGGAAGGGAAAGAAGGTAGAAGAGACTCCTTCAGAAGAAGAGGAAAAAGAAGTAAAGGTAGACTTTGACCGGTTAATCTACGAGAAGATAGTTAGCCTCCGCGCAGACTATAGGATTTTGGAGAGTTATCCTCTCGTCGATCCATGGGCGCGTGCACTTATCCTTGAGAGAAAGGCTGACGGATCCCTGCTCTACTTTGTCGACGAGATTCCCCTCACTACGGAGGAACGGCAACTCTACGAAAAAGTAATGGACATCCTCTACTGGGAGCTCGAGCCCCCACCCAGCGGAGAAGACCCCCGTGAGCACTTCAAGAAACAGGTATCCAAGATCATTAGGAAGTTCAGGCTACGCTTCAGTTCTAGTATCCACCCGGGTATAAGCTGGCAGAAGATAGAGTACTATATTAACCGTGACTCCATAGAGTACGGTCCTATAACACCTCTCATGAAGGATCCCGCCATAGAGGACATCTCCTGTGACGGCGTGGGAAGACCCATCTATGTCTGGCACACGAGATACGAGAGCATCCCCACAAACATACGCTTCGACAGCGACGAGGAACTGGACGACCTAGTAGTAAAACTAGCCCACAAAGCAGGAAAACACGTAAGCGTAGCGTTCCCAATAATAGACGCGATACTACCCGAAGGCCACCGACTGGCAGCAACCTACAAGAGAGAAGTCAGCAGAGACGGATCAACATTCACAATAAGAAAATTCAAGGACAAGCCACTAAGCATCATAAACCTAGTACTCGGGGGAACAGTAAGCAGCCTATTAGCGGCATACTTCTGGAAAATACTCGAGTTCAACATGACAGGGCTAATAATGGGAGTAACAGGAGCAGGAAAAACAACACTACTAAACGCCCTCGCAACACTCCTCAGACCAACAATAAAAATAGTCACAATAGAAGACACCCCAGAACTCAGACTCACCCACGAAAACTGGGTACAACTCTACAGTAGGCCAAGCTACGGCTTCGAAGGAGGAATGGGCGAAATAAGCCTATACGACCTAGTAAGAGTAAGCCTAAGATACAGACCAGACGTAGTAATAGTAGGAGAGGTAAGAGGAGAAGAAGCAAAAGTCCTATTCCAGGCATTGGCAAGCGTATCCTGGGATACACCTATCATTATTAAGGACGAAAACGGGAATATCAGAGTTGTAAATATAGGAGAATTCGTCGACAAGTTCTATAATGACCCCAGAGAGGAGAGGATCGCTAAAGACGTCAAGGGATTCTGGATCTTGAGCCACGACGGGTATAGAACGGTTTGGAAACCAATAAAGTATGTGCTGCGTCACCGGGCAAACAGGATATATCGTATAAAAGCAGAGACCGGTGCAGAGATTCGTGCCACCGGAAGCCATAGTGTATTCGTGCTGGACCCTGAGACGCTAGAAATCAAAGAAAAACGGGTTGACGAGCTCAATCCAGGAGACTTACTAGTCACCTTCATAGGCACAGATGTGCGGAAGAAACGACATACAGAAAACGCCGCATATTCCAATGTATCTTCGGGTAGACTCAAACTCCTACAACAAATAGAGGGAACAAGTTATGCGTCTAGAACTGATCCTATACTAGGAAGGCTCGACAAGGATCTAGCATATCTTATGGGTGTATATCTAGCAGATGGATGTATAAAACATCATAGAGGAGCAAGGATCTGTTTCACACTTGGAGCTAGAGAAAAGGAGATTGTAGAGCAAGTTATACGCATTATGAAGGATAAGTACGGGTTAATCCCAACGATTACTGACAGAGGAACCTATGTAATGTATGAGTATAATAACACGCTACTAGCAAAGAGATTCGAGCAACTTATGGGCAGGAAACTCGACGAGAAAAGAGTCCCAAGCATTCTCTGGAATGCCGATAAGAATATCGTTAAGGCATTCTTCGACGGACTAAGAGCCGACTCCAGAAGAACAAACAAGAGACGCTATGTGAACTACTCCACGGCCAATAAGAGCCTAGCCATACAGCTCCTATGGCTAGCAAGGCTACATGGCTGGTATTCACTACTTGCAGTAGAGAAAGGTACAGGTAGAAACAAAGGACGAATATATTATAACGTAAACATTTACTTCGACAATGATTATAAAGAACCCAATGGTGCAGAACGAGTCCCTGTTAAGGCACTCCTAAGACTCGCAAAGCTTGCCAATGCCAAGTCAATGCCCTATAACTTAACATACATACTCAGACGAACCAATGTTAGCGTAAAAACCGCTTTCAAAATACTAGAATGGATACTGAATAAAGGCTCTTTAGACGGTGAAGCACTAGAACAATATAATAGAATTATCAAATTCATTAACGGAAGCCTCAGACCAGTCAAAGTAAAAGAAATACATGTAGAAGACTACGATGGATTCGTCTATGACATCAGCGTACCCGGCACAGAATCCTTCTTTGGAGGTAACTCACCTATACTCCTCCACAACACTGGACACGGAGGTATTACTACTATTCACGCTGAGCATATTGATGCTGCTGTTAAGAGGTTGACTAGTCCGCCTATGGAGATCCCGAAGGGTTATATTCCTTTGGTTAATTTTGCTATTGCGATTAAGCGTGTGAGGATTCCTATTGAGCCTGACGTGTATCGTGTGGAGAGGAGGGTTACTGAGGTTTGGGAGATTCAGGACTATGACCAGTATATTCTTGTCTCTAGATGGGATCCTGCTATGAAGACTCATACACTGATGCTTGAAGATAGTATACTGCTTCCTAGGATAGCGGAGATGACCGGTACATCGCTTGACGCTGTCTTTGAAGATATAGAGAAGCGCGAAAAGATAATTCGGTGGATGACCTATAAGAGGCTCACAAGCTATCAAGACGTTGGCAGGATCATAACCGAGTACTATAGGAGGCCTTCCAAGATTATGAGCATGGTTGAGAAGGAGCTTCCACGCTACGAGAGCTATACATAGTAGAAGTATCCTAACATGGTATAGTCGAGCCTGGGGGTATTGAGGAGGCCGGCGAGGA
>JALUDS010000062.1:0-3605 GCA_027043945.1 Acidilobaceae archaeon | reverse complement strand
TGATTCCTACTCCCTCTGTCGCTATGTAGTCCATGAAGGTTGTTAGAAAAGCCCCGCTCTGGCTTATAACGGCGATATTTCCTTTAGGAGGTCTTCTCATCCTGTTATGTGGGATGAAGAAGGTGTCGACTCCTGTATCCGCGTCGTAGACTCCTATACAGTTAGGACCTATTAGCCTCATATCGTATTTTCTCACTATTTTTACGAGGTCGTCCTCTAATCTTTTTCCTTCCTCTCCTGCCTCGGAGAATCCTCCTGCAACCACAATAATCCCTTTTGCACCTTTCTTTCCTGCCTCCTCTGCAATGGGCGGAACTAGCTCGGCCTTGACTGTTATTACTACGAGATCCGGGGCTTCAGGCAAGTCGAGAAGAGAACCATAAGCGTCGAGTCCGAGTATTTCTTTGTATTTAGGATTTATCGGATATATTTTACCGTTATAGCTATTGATAAGGTTCCATGTTATTGCGTATCCTATTGATCCTTTCCTATTAGAGGCTCCTACAACCGCGATACTTTTTGGTTTAAAGAAGACCTCGACTCCTTTTCCTGGCAAGGGTCTATCGGTTTCTCTCATATCTGGGTTACCCTTGTTATTCAATATGATCGCTAGGATCTTATACTTACTAGCAAAATCGTTATTGACCCATTATCGTATCCTATAGTGATCTGGTGTTAGGAGTGGGAAGATTGGTGAATACTCGAGAGTTAAGGGATCTACCCGAAGGAGAAGAGGTAGTAGTTCGAGGATGGGTCTATAGATGGAGAGACCTGGGTAAGCGGGTCTTTATTGTTGTACGAGACGCATATGGCATTGTTCAGGTTGTGGCTAGCAAGGATTATACTGATCCTACAAGTTTTGAAGCGGCTAGAGAAGCTGGTATAGAAAGCAGTGTGATCGTAGAAGGCTTCGTGAGACGTGATAAGAGAGCCCCTGGAGGCGTAGAGATACGGGCTAAAAAGATTAACTTGGTGCATAAGGCTGAGGAGTTCCCTATTAAGGGGGGTGAAGGCATAGATTTTCTCCTCGATAATAGGCATCTATGGATAAGGAGCCGGCGTTTGACGGCAGTATGGAGACTCAGGCAAAATATGTTTAATGCATTTAGAGAATTCTTCCAGAAGGAAGGATACTTTGAAGTAAGCCCACCTATGCTTACACAAGCCGCTGTTGAGGGAGGTGCAACACTGTTCAAAGTGGACTTCTTCGGGAAACCAGCCTACCTTACTCAGAGCGCCCAGTTCTATCTCGAAGTAATGATATTTAGCCTGGAGAAAGTTTGGACTCTTGCGCCTAGCTTTAGAGCTGAGAGGAGCAGGACACGGCGTCATCTCTACGAGTACTGGCATCTCGAGGCTGAGGCGGCATGGTCTAGGATGGATGATATGATGGATTTTGTCTCGAGACTCGTCGCCTATACCGTTAATAGAGTACTAGACACTTCTCAAGAAGAACTCTCGATTCTTGGCAGGAATACTGATCTGCTTGAGCCGGCGAGAAAGCCTACATATCCTAGGATAACATATGAAGAGGCTATAGATATCCTTAAGCGGAAAGGTGTAGATATTAAATACGGCGATGATCTTGGTGCAGATGAAGAGCGTGTACTTACATCAGAATTCGAGACACCATTCTATATAACTCACTTCCCGCTTGAGCTTAAATCATTCTATATGAAGGAGGACGATGATAATCCAGGCCTAGCTCTCGCGTTTGACCTGCTTGCTCCTGAAGGAATCGGAGAAATCGTTGGTGGTAGTGAGAGAGAGGACGACTACAATAAGTTAAAGGATCGTATTATATCCAGGGGCTACAATGTGGAAGACTATAATTGGTATCTGGATTTACGGCGCTATGGGAGTGTCCCGCACAGTGGATTTGGTCTGGGAGTTGAGAGACTGATTATGTGGATAGCTGGCCTAGACCATATTAGGGACACGATACCATTCCCAAGGTTTAGGGATAGAATATATCCATAGGAGGTCAGTGACGCCAACCATCCTCATCTTTTTTATATCTCGGTTCCGGGTTCGTCCTCATCCCTCCCAGGTTAGAGATTGATAATCGTTATAGTGATATTTCTATGGTTGACTTGACAATGTATCGATTGAAGATTTATATTTCTTGTCGATATAATCCTCGACTTAGTGATATACATTGAGGCGTGAAGAATGTGCTGTTGAAGCAATAAAGTTAGAGAAAACCTATAAAAACGGTGTAAAAGCGCTAAAAGGTGTTTCGTTCTGCATACGGGGAGGAGAAATATTCTCGCTACTTGGACCAAATGGAGCAGGTAAGACCACCACCGTAAAGATACTATCCACACTGATTAAGCCCAGTGGAGGAACAGCTTATGTTGGAGGCTATAATGTAGTCGAGGAAAGTTCAAAGGTCAGAAAGATAATTGGAATAGTGCCGCAAGACCTCACAGCAGACGATGAGATGACTGGATACGACAACGTATACGTTCAAGCACGACTCCACGGGCTGTCGAGAAACGAGGCAAAGAAGAAAACAGAAGAAGTCCTCGAATTCATGGGCCTCCTAGAGGCGGCAAATAGAAAAGCACGGACATATAGTGGTGGTATGAGAAAGCGTCTCGAAATAGCTATGAGCCTCGTTCATAGCCCCCAGATCCTTTTCCTAGATGAGCCAACTCTAGGGCTAGATGTCCAGAGTAGACGTCATTTATGGGATCTAATAAGGAAACTGAAGAGGGAAGGAACGACGATCTTGCTTACGACACATTACATGGAAGAAGCCGACGCATTATCAGATCGAATAGCTATTATCGATCTAGGTAAGGTCGCTGCTCTCGGTTCTCCAGAGGAGCTCAAAGCGCGATTAGGCGGTGATAGAATCTATATCAAACCTTCCTTAAATCAAGATCTTACATCGATAAAGGAGAAGCTTGAGAGCAAAGGATATGAAGTATCTATTCTTAACGGAGAAGTCATAGTAAAGGTAAAGAAAGCCGAGGACTCCTTGTTTGACATAATAAATCTTCTTAGAAACTCAAAGATCTCTTCCTTGCGGATATCCAAGCCTAACCTAGAAGACGTATTTCTAGAACTCACAGGAAGAAAGCTTAGGGACGAGGAGCCCTTGGACAGTTTCAGATATAGGATTCATAGTATGAGGGTGAGGAGATAATGATGAGAGCCACACTTGTACTACTCGTTAGAGAACTAAAAAAATGGTTTGGTAGAAAACCAGTCCTAGTTATGAGCCTTCTCACACCTGTGCTCTGGATAGCATTATTTGGAAAAAGCCTTAATCTAACCAATATGCTAATGCCACCAGGATCCCTTGAGGGGATAAGCCCTGAAATGATGAAGATCCTCGAAGAAATGGTTACTGCCAGACTAATAGAGCTGTTTGGCACAACAGACTACTTCACATATATTAGTAGCGGCATGTTGGTCGTGTTCGCGGTCTTCCAAGGAATGTTCAGTGGTATAAGCATAATATTCGATAAACGCCTCGGATACATGGATAGACTACTTGTAGCACCTATACCTAGGTTAAGCATCTGGCTCTCGAAAATACTAGCTGTAGCTGTAAGAGTTACACTATTATCCTTACTACTATTAGCCGTATCACT
>JALUDS010000061.1:0-12327 GCA_027043945.1 Acidilobaceae archaeon | reverse complement strand
TAATAATAGGAGGACCAAGTGCAGGCGCGGAGATGACACTCGCAACACTCCTCCTTCTCACCGGTCATAAATGCAATGACACAGTAGTAGCGACAGGAATGATACAGCCAGACGGATCAATAGGCCCTGTCGGAGGACTCAAAGAAAAACTAGAAGCAGTAGCAGAGTCAGGAGCAAAAATATTCGTCGTACCGGCAGGCCAGACCACATACACATACTATACAGAGAAAATACGCAGGGTAGGACCATTCGTATACGTCACCAGGGAGCCCGTAACAATAGACCTATACCAGTACGGGCAACAACTTGGAGTAACAGTATACTCTGCCGCAACAATCATCGACCTCTACAATATAGCTCTAAACGGTCACCCCCCAACATACAATCAAAACACTCCAGTATGGAGAACCCCGGATAATACAATACAATACCTTAAACAAGTCTACCAAAGCCTCAAAGACCAACTCGACACAGAACTAAACCAGATACAGAATACCCAACAGCTAAGCCAGCTCATCCAAGCCGCAAACCAATATGAGGAAAACGCTCAGAACTACTATGCTTCGGGAGACTATTATCGAGCGCTAGCAGTGCTAGGACAGGCACTCATAGCAGGCTGGACAGCTAAAGACACAGACACCGCACTCAGCAACGGCCTCGACGTGACAGAAACAGTCTCACAGATAAACCAGTCAATAATAGAAGTCTACAATCAGATCCAGAAAATAGAACAACTAGGCATATCCAACACTAGCCAACTATACAAGACAATGCGGGCATACGCGCTCATGGGACTAGCAGCCTACTACTATACGAGCGCACTGCAACAGCTCCAGCAAGCACAAGACCACTACTATCTCCCACACAACATACTAACAGGAGTAAACATACGGCCACTAATCCTCCTCGAAAACGCTAGATGGTACACCACTCTCTCAAGCATCTGGCTAAACATGACAAGCGAGCCATCAGAACCAATAAACGCTACACTAGTAGAGAGAAGCTCAATTCTCCTCGAGAGCAACGCGAAAACAATGCTAGCATATACTACGACCCTACTACAAGAAGTCGGAGTGAGCGACGATAACGTCTCTATAGCGGCCTATCTATTGGATCAAGCAATGTCTACGGAGGATCCAATTGAGAGACTAGGCCTATCAATATACTCTATAGTAGTACTAAACGCAGTCATACAAGAGACCTTCCCGATGCAGACACAACAAGTAGTCTCGGAACTCCTTTACGTCTTATCGGATAGGCAACAGCCAGCCTCAGAGCTAGAAGCTATCCTATTAGGACAAGCAATAAACACGACTGGTACTACGAGTCTAAGATACGCCTCAGAGCTAGTACTAGTCGACTCTATGCTTAGGATGGTGTCCTCCAATAACTCAACTCCTCTAATAGTAGAGCCCGAGACGACATCTAGCCAGCAGTACCAGGAGCAGTCGTCGCAGAACGAGGCCTCCGAGAACACGGTTAGTACCACGTACTATGCACAGCTAATAATAATAGCGCTGACGCTAGCAGTGCTATTGTATGCTCTTAGAATAGCACCGACTCGTCCAAGCCCATAAGGCTCATAGAAATAGATAATGGGGAAAAGAATGAGACGGATACTATACTACTGCTTGTTCTTCAAGTACTCGTCTATTTTCTTCGCGGCCTCCATACCGCTCTTTAGAGCGGGTCCTATCAGGCTTGGCCCGTGCCTCACGTCGCCTGCCGCGAAGACTCCTTCTCTCGTAGTCATGAAGTCATCGTTAGTTAGTATGACTCCGCTGTCATCTACCTTTATGCCGCAGCATCCGTCTTCGATAGGTGGCGTTGGTAGGACTCCTACAGCTTTTAATACGTAGTCAAACTCCTCTACGAACTCGCTACCCTCTATTGGCACGGGCTTCGGTCTCTTCTCGGCACTGGTTCTTACTAGCCTCATGCGCACGAATTTGACGAGTCTCTTACCGTTCTCCTCGTAGAACTCTACTGGCTGTGTCAGCTCCCAGTAGTGGGCTCCAGCTGTTATTAGGTGGTCGATCTCTCTCGGACCCATTGGTGCGTATTCCTTGCTCCTTCTGTAGCTTAGCACTACTTCTTTGACCTTGCCCTTTAGCTGTTCGTAGGTCAAGGGTACTAGGACCGCGTCTGCTGCTGTGAGTCCTCCTCCTATTACGAGGACTCTGCCCTCTAGTGGGGGCACCTGGTCCCAGCTCTTGTAGCCGTATACTGCATGGTGAAGTGCCACTAGCCATTCAACTGCTGGATAGACCCATGGAAGGTCTTCGCCTGGGACCCTCATGTCCCTCGTTTTCCATGTACCAGTGGCTATTAGGACAGCGTCGCTCCCCTTAATGATATCTTCCAGGTGTATCTTTTGCTGTGCACCTACTACTTCGTCCATTAGACCGTAGCTCTTGGTCATGTCTACTTTTGTCCTTAGAACGAATTTTACTCCGGCGTCCATGAGTTCCTTGATACCTTTCCTCACCGGTCCCTTAGGGATTCTTGTAACGGGTATACCGAAGAGTATCATTCCCCCAGGCTCAGGATTCATATCGTATACAGTTACATCGTATCCCTTACATACAAGTATACCTGCAGCTCCCAGTCCGGCTGGGCCAGCTCCAATTATGGAGACCTTTTTCCCGTTCTTCTCCGGGATCTCTTTACATCTCAGGAACTTCATTTCTATTCACGCTCCAGCATAGTTTTTGGTGTCCAGGATTCGAAAACATGCAAACTAGATATTAAGTGAATAACAATCCTTGAATATGTATAACTGCATATACGAAAAGAATACTCCAGCCAGAACACAGTAATACACAAGACAAGCCTCACCCAGATAATATTAGATAGGCTTGAACGCAGAGTGCTAGAATAAGCACGAGTAACCCAAGGGTTGGAATAAAGGTTCTCCTCTTACTCTCTCGGAGAGCAAAACCACGTAGCTCAGCGGCTATCCCGACCCATCGAGCCCTCTCAAGCATTAGGCTCAGGAGGGGCATCATAAGGGATTCATAGTCGCCCGGCGTCACGAGTATTCTTCTAGCGCCTCTTTGTCTTCGCATTTGGAGGATCTCACGTATGTCTTGTTCACCTAGCTTGAGGAGTCTAAGTGCGAAGGCTATGGTGAAGGCTATGCCTTTTGGAAGGCCTAGCTCCGCTTCTAGGCTCTTGAGGGATTCACGTGGCGTGATCTGGGATACATAGAGTAGGCTTACTCCGCCCAATGTGATGAACCTCAGGCCGATTATTATTGTCGCGTCTACTGCTCCCTCGCGGACTATTAAAGGACCGATCGCGAATACAGCTTCTCCCGTATTGACTAGTAGGAGGGCGTTTAGGAAGGTTCCCCAGATCCCTATGACTACTAGTAGTGTTAGGAAGGGATACCGGCGGGCTCCAAGTATGAATCCTGGCACTCCATTTATCAAAGCCATAGCAAGCAATGCGTCCCTACTATCTGCGATGAAGACTAGTAGTGTGACTATGATACCATATATGAATAACTGGGCGGGCGTCGGCCTGAGCCTAATGCTAGAGCCAGGCATTTTCCATCATCTCCAATGCCTCGCTCCTAGATATTTCCCTGAGCATTCCTCCTCCTGCATAATAGACTCTGCTAGAGCAGTCGGCGACGATACGGGAGTCATGGGTCGCCACTATTACGCCGATTCCTTCTTGGGCAATCTCCTTGATGAATCCGCATAGATCCCTATACAGTAGTAGATCGAGGCCAGTCGTGGGTTCATCGAGCAACAGGATCCTCGGCTTGTAGAGTAGTGAGATAATAATTGTGAGCCAACGTCTCTGACCATGGCTCAGCCTATAGGGAGCAGTATCCAGGCTATCCGCCAGCCACCTATACTTCTCTAGGAATACTCCCGGATCATATCCTGTCTTGGAACTAGTATATTGTAGTTCTCTCCTTACAGTGTTGAACATGAACATGTAGTCCGGTAATTGTGGCACATAGAACGTAGATCGTCGGCCGGATCCATCTATATTCTCCAACTGTATTTTTCCGCAGCCCGGCTTGTACATGCCGGCTATAGTCTTGAGCAAGCTCGTTTTTCCAGAACCATTCGGGCCTATGATTGCGACGATCTCGCCTTCATACAGTTCCAACCCTTCATCTTCCAGGATTACAGCGTCTCCTCTCCTAACACATAACCCGTCGGTTGACAATAATAGTTCTCCACGCGAAAGGCCAGGATCCCTCAGCCTCGGAGCCCTGGCGTCCACGCCGAGCTCCTCCAATAAAGCGGGATCAACCTCCTCCACAAGCCATCTGCCAACTACCTTGCCATCTCTAAGCACAACTACCTCATCTACAAGATCCAGGAAGAACCTAGCCTTATGCTCTATGATTATACTCGTCTCAATCTGTGTCTCTCTGAGAAACTCTCTTAGAGTCCTAGTCATCCAAGGATCGATACTAGCAGTGGGCTCATCCAGCAACAAGAGCTTTGGGTCATGAACAATACTAGCTGCAAGCGTTAATCGTCTCTTTTCTCCTCCACTCAGCACCGCGCTGTCCATCATCATTTTTTCTTTAAGGCCGAACTTCTCCAAGATACTTATAGCTCGTTTCCTGGCCTCTTCCTCGGGATATCCAAGGTTCTCCAGTGTAAACATTACCTCGTCATAGGGTGTGATCATGCTAAGTTGCTTGTCGGGATCCTGTAATACTATCCCTAGTAGTGAGGGGAGAACACGGGATCCCTCATCTGTATAGACGTCGAGGCCCATGACATGGGAGTAGCCCTTGAGCCAGCCTCCGAGTAGTCTGACAAGTACCCCGGTCAATGCTAGGAACACGGTGGTTTTACCGCTTCCACTAGCACCAGCGAGGAGAATCCTTTCTCCACGGCGAGAAGATAATTTTACATCTCGCAGAACCGTCTTACCCTCTTTATAGCCGGCTTCAAGAGCATAGAAGTCAACCTTAGCCTTGGTCATCCCCGGTACACCGGCCAGGTCACTTCTCCAAGCTAGGTTCTCTTCTGCTCGCATATTAGTGCGAAGACCCTTGCTGGACTACCCGTTCCGTCAACCAGCTTGAGAGGGGCCACCACTATGTAGGGCTCCTTATCTATGATCTTTTCAAGGCCAGCGGTGTTCTCGACAATATAGACACCGTTACCTAGTAGGATCCGGTGGACCTCGTAGGGATAACAGTCGGGGCTAGGGGAATCCACTAGTAGAACCCGTATACCCTTCTCTACAAGAAACCGCGCCGCATCAACTGTGAATTCTCTAACATTCCTACAGGGATCCCTATGATCCCAACTGTACCCGGTGTATACGCTGAGTATCCGAGGATCGCCGCTAATACGCTCTTCTAGTGTTTTTCTCGTAATCTTGTCGACATTGGATAGGTCAAGTACTTGGGCAGGTCCCATTAGCTCATGGAGAGGTATCTGGTCTATGCCTTGTCCTGTGGGATAGAAGTGGCGTGGGGCATCGATGTGTGTCCCAGTATGCTCTGTTATTTTGATTTGGCGTAGGTGGTATCCATGCTCGTTATATGATGCTAGTGAGGGGAATGTGGGAGGCGGATCACCGGGAAACACGGGTGTATTTGGGCCTAGAGGCTTGGTGAGGTCTATTACTTTGCAGTCTTCCAGCATTATTCCTCTACCAGGCGTGGAATTTTCCGTTCTCATAGACTAGGTCGCCGTCGATATAGACTTTTGCCTTTGGAGAGCGCATGTCGATTATCATGTCCCAGTGTAGCGCGCTCTGGTTCTTACTGCCTGTCTCCGGGTATCCGTTTCCTAGCGCCATGTGGATTGTGCCTCCGATCTTCTCGTCGAAGAGTATCTCCTTTGTCTGCCTTGTTATATCATAGTTTAGGCCGAAAGCGTATTCTCCAAGGATCTTAGCGCCATCGTCTAGTCCAAGCATTTTCTCGAGGAAGTCTCTTCCCCTAATGGCATCATACTCGACTACCCTGCCGTTCCTGAAGCAGAGCTTGACTCCCTCTACTTCTACCCCCATATAGATCTGCGGCATATTGAACCTGATACATCCCTCAGTAGCATCCTCGACCGGCCCAGTGAATACTTCTCCTCCCGGCATATTCTCGTGTCCATCATCGCTTACCCAGGTTCTCCCACCGACCTTTACAAGGAGATCAGTACCGGTCTCCTCGTGCACCAACCTTATCTCATCGGCCTTAGACAACAAGGTCTCAATGAGCTTCTTCTGCTTCTCACTCTGCACACGCCAAGCCTCGACAGGATCATCAACGTGGAGCTTCAACGCATGATACACGAAATCCTCATACTCAAGAGGCCTCATGCCAGCCTCCTGCGCCAACGCCAGCGTAGGATATGGCGCTATAGTCCACCTCTTCTTCCCCTCAGCCGCCTCCTGGAGGAACTTCTGAAGTAGAGGCCCCCTGGCCTTACGAGCAATAGCAGGCTTCTCCGGCGGAATACCGCTCAATACCCTGGTATGACCAGAGGACAGTATTGATACATGCACGTCATACTCCTCATATAGAATCCTCGTTATAGGCGAGATATACGATAACTGCTTCTCACTAGAATAACTATAGAATATCTCCGTCAGTACCGAGTCCTGCAAACTCACATACGGATACGCTCCCCTCTCAAGCGCCTCCCGATACAACTCACGGACAAGAGGAAGAGACTCAACACTCCCCCTAATAACCACCTTGTCTCCTTCACGAATACCAACACTATACTCCGAGAGAAGACGCGCCAACCTAGGAACCGCAGCCATAAACCTCGGCGAAGGATAACTCACCACACACCACCAAAAATACACAAGACAACACCACAATAATAAACAAACAACAAATACATCTAACAAAAATCACAGACCTCATAGGTAGGTGGGGTCAAACTATTATCACGTGATACTGCTTGGATAATCTTTCTTGGCTTCCATGTTAGATATAAGACAAAAAGTATTGGCAAAATGTTCATTTTTATAAAATCTTGAAGATTCATATAGGTCATTAGTATTCTAGTAGTTTCCTAAGGTTACACATGTCTCTTTTTCCGATTCTGAAGCGGTTATCCTTATGACATGGTTCGACAAATTTATCAATCTGTCTGAACAAATAAATTATCTGAGGAGATTGATGTTGTTTAGGGTTCGTGTTGGTAAACGTGGTGTGATAGTAATACCCAAAGAAGTTCGTGATAGACTAGGCATAGAGGAAGGTATGGTACTGGAACTCAGTGTGGAGGATGGTAAGGTAGTAATCAGAGTTCGAGATTTGTGGAGTGAGCTTCGTAAGCGCGGTAAGAAGCTAGAGATTGACGTTGATAAAGCTGAAAGGGAATTAGACGAGGATGAAGAATTATGGCTAAAGAGAGTCGAATAATAGTGGACACATATGCTATTATAGCTGATCTAACGGGTCAAGCGACTGAATCAGCATTTCTAGTCCTTGATAGTATAAGGCTGGGCAGAGTGGAAGGAATAATACACTATCTCATCGTATACGAGTTAGCATATCACTGGAGACGAGGAAGACTCCCATTCAGGGACGAGAAAGAACTAAGGGAGTTTATCGAAACGTATTTTGTCATAAAACCTCTAAATCCAGAATTAGCGGTTAAGGCATCAAAGGTAAAAGTTATAGGAGACAAGTTACTGAGAGACTCCAAGGATCCTAGACTTTACCGTAGGAGGTTATCCGTGTCAGACGCTACATCGATTGCTTTGGCACAATTGCTTGATGCTCCGATACTAACTGGTGATATAGACTTATCCTATGTTGCGCAGAGGTTTGGAGTCAATATACTCTGGTAATGTAATATACGAGTACTGGAATCTTGAAGCTCTTCAATAACGCATGTTCTCTTAGTCAGAAAGAGTTCGGGGCTTGTATGAGGTTGTATGCTTCATTCATAGTATGATATTGGTTCTCTCTTATTATTATCAAACTGTTTCTTGGTGTAGCCGGTTTTTGGATAATTAAATATAATTACGATAGGGTTCGTCTAATTGAAGGTGGAGGATGGTTTAAGGAGAGATATGTGGGTGGGATGTATGTCTGAGTCGAAGAAGACTAAGTATACTACGGTTTCGATTCCTGTGACTCTCTATGAGAGGCTCAGGGAGATCATTAAGGATACCGGGTTCACTAGTGTGAGCCAGTTTGTTACCTATATTCTTAGAGAGGTTGTTGCTACATATGAGTCTCA
The DNA here is from genome assembly GCA_027043945.1 of Acidilobaceae archaeon. Lineage (GTDB taxonomy): Archaea > Thermoproteota > Thermoprotei_A > Sulfolobales > Acidilobaceae > S143-63. The sequence goes on along the minus strand of JALUDS010000061.1, from coordinate 4,138 downwards.
GGAAGACGATATTGACTTGCCTGAGGAGAGTAAGAAGCAGATTCTTGAGAGGTTGAAGCGTCTAGGCTATCTCTGATCTGTTATCGTCGAGCTTAGAAACGTGGTTTGGGGAGTTAAGTGGAGGGATACAGGGATGGTGTCGAGGCCTCATGGCGGGAGGATTGTTAATCGGATGGTGTCTGGTAAGAGAAGGGAGCATTTGCTCGAGGAGGCTAAGGAGCTCGTCAAGATCGAGGTCAGCGTACATAAGGCTATAGACATCGAGGATATTGCGCATGGAGCGTTCAGCCCCTTGCAGGGTTTCATGGTTCAGGAGGATTATCTCTCTGTGCTGGATCTTATGAGGTTATCGAATGATCTTCCATGGACCATACCTATAGTCTTAGACGTTGATCCCCACGAGATAGCAGGAGTGAAAGAAGGAGACGATGTGGCCCTCACCCATAAAGGAACTATACTGGCAGTAATGAGGGTGGAAGAAATCTATGGATGGGACAAGAAAGACTACGCGCTAAAAGTCTATAAGACCACGGATATGGCGCATCCAGGCGTTAAACGAGTCATGAACATGAAAGAACTACTCATAGGTGGACCAATCGACGTACTAAACACGCTAGAGAACCCCTTCGAGGACTTCACTCTCTGGCCAGTGGAGACCCGCATACTATTCAGGGAAAGAGGCTGGAAGAGAATAGTAGCATTCCAGACACGAAACGTTCCACACCGAGGCCACGAGTTCGTCCAGAAATCAGCGCTAACATTCACCGACGGACTATTAGTCCACCCACTAGTAGGGTGGAAGAAGCCAGGCGACTATAAGGATGTTGTAATACTGAAAGCCTACAAGGCCCTCATAGAGCATTACTTCCCTAAGAATGTGGTGGTACTTGCTGCCCTAAGGATGAACATGAACTACGCAGGGCCAAGAGAAGCAATACACCACGCCATAGTAAGAAAGAACTTCGGAGCAACACACTTCATAGTGGGCAGGGACCACGCCGGCGTAGGAGACTACTACGGCCCCTACGAGGCCTGGGAAATATTCAAGGAGTTCCCAGACCTAGGAATAACACCGTTATTCATCAGGGAAGCCTACTACTGTAAGAAGTGTGGAGGAATGGTAACCGAAAAAACATGTCCCCATGGAGAAGAGCACCGCATAAAGATAAGCGGCACAAGGATCAGGAAGATGCTCAAGGAAGGAAAGATACCACCGCCAGAAATGATGCGTCCCGAGGTTGCACAAGTCGTATTATCCTTCGATAATCCCTTCGTCGAATAAGCCCTATACAATACACCATCTACTATCCTATATCTTTGTATCGGGGAAACAGTAGTCGTGTCGGATATGGTTAGAGGAGCCTGTATCCTTTAGTGAATAGCTCTGTTATGGTCTCAGGCTTCTCATAGGGCTCAACGCTTGATCCTAGGACACCATACCAGTCGTGTACTGCATCGTCTGGGCCCCTATCGTTTTCTTCGAGATACGGGTCCTTCCAGCCTAGTGTACCTGCGCTTCTCCAGTAGAGATCATCGAAGTATACTATTAGGTCTGGCGGATCACCATTGACCTCTGGGTAGAGCTCGCTTGGCGTGTAGACTCTAGTGTTCCATGGTTCTCCGCCTGGTCCCTTGATTGAGGATAGCTTCTTCTTCAATTCTTCTATTAGGCCTGGTACCTCCTCCTTGTCTATTATTCCCATTGGTTCTCGGTCTTTGACGTTTAGGAAGATTCTGGCATAGTATCCTCCCCATCCCCAAGCCGTGGTCTTTGACCAGTTGATAATCTCTGGTTTGAGGTCGACGCCTTGTTCCGAGGGATACTTTTTGAGGACTAGGTATCCCTCTTGTATAAGCCATTCGTTCACTGCGAATGCTCCCTTCATTGGTTTCGCGCCGTGATCTGATACTACTATGAACTGTGTATCTTTGGGCAGTACATTTAGGAACTCGCCGAAAAGTCTATCGACTAGCTTATAGTATTCTGGTATGACGTCCTCGTACTCGCTATTCTCGGGGTGCTTTGGATGGCTTGGATCATAGTATTTCCAGAATGCGTGTTGTACTCTGTCGGTTCCTATAAGCACGTAGAAGAACAGGGTCCATTTCCTTGTCTTTGCCAGGTGCTTGAGTACTTTGAACTGTATCTCAGTCATCCGCCATAGTCCCTTCTTTATCCTGTCCTTGTCGTGGCTTCTGAATTCTACGTCGAACATATATGGGCCTCCAAGGAGCCGTTCGATTTCCTGTTTCAGGCTCCTGGGCCAGGTATATGGCTTCGAGGCGTCTGGCGTTATGAAATCGCTTATTAGGACTCCCTTCATTGGTTTGGGAGGATAGCTGGGCGGGACCCCTACAACAATACTGTTGCCTCCTCTCTGCCCAATACTGGCCCAGAGTGTCTTTGTCTTTATGAGCTTGGAGTTTGCAATATAGAGGTCGTCGTAGCTCCCTATTCGTCTGTGCCTGAACCCGTATAGGCCTAGTTCGCCTGGTGTTTTTCCTGTGCTCATGCTTATCCATGCTGGGATAGTTATGGGTGGATGGGTGCTCCTGATTGGTTGCTTGTATTCTATTATTGACTCGATGTTGGGTAGTTCTCCCTTGAACTCTTCGAATAGGAGGCGTGGCGGGGTGCTATCGAGTCCGAGTATGAATATTGGCTTGTCTGGCTGGATCTCCAATTTTGATCATTCCTCCACGAGTGGATATGGCGTGTAGGTTGATTTATTCTAGTAGTCTAGTCTTAGAGATCCAGGCTGAATCTTGACTTGATGTATTCTACGAGGTCTTTAACGTTTTTCTCCACGGAGTTGTTCTCAGTGTCTAGTACAAGGTTAGGGTTCTCGGGTGGCTCGTAGGGATCATCGATTCCTGTCATGTGCTTTATTTCTCCTCTTAGAGCTTTTGCGTAAAGCCCCTTTGGGTCTCTTTTTATTACTGTGTCTATGCTGGCCTTGACGTATACTTCTACGAATGGTACTTCTTCGGCGATAATGTCGCGTATCATTTTTCTTACTTCTCTGTAGGGGGAGACGAAGCTTGCTAGGACTATTACTCCATTTCTCGCCAGGAGCCTTGAGACCCATGCTATCCTGTGGAGGTGTATTCTTCTTTCCTCACGCGTGTATCCTGCACCAAGGCTTATTGTTTTTCGGGCCCAGTCTCCATCAATGAGTTCTACTCGGTACCCATTTGCCTCGAGGATCTGTTTTGCTTTTGACGCTATAGTTGTCTTACCGCTTCCAGGTAGTCCGGTGAGCCATACGACGAACCCTTTATCTAGGCACTTCTTTTCTGCCACTCTTAAGCCACCTTGTTGGTTCATGGTGGTTGCTTGACTAAGTAGTTTTGTCTCCTAGTAGCTCCTCGAAGGGGATTATTTGTGTCCTTACTGGTGTCTTGTCGTTTAGTGTGAGGACTATGTCTTCGAGTATGTTGAATAAGTCCGGGCCATAGTGTGCTAGGCTGTCAGGTGGAAGGGCTAGAATCTTGTTCTTGTCCAATCCTCTTTCCAATATGCTTTTCTCAATTAGCTTTATGGTGTTCTCGCTGTATGGTGGTATCTCGTATAGTATTATGTCGGGTCTACACTGCTTGACTTGTTCCGGGTCGGGGTTGATTATCCATGGCTGTTCATGATCTTCGAAGCAGGTTTTTGCTCCTATGTGGTTTACTGCGTCCGTTATGTAGCTGTATGCGCCTATTGTTACTGGTCCTCCTAGCCAGATCTCATAGTATATTCTTGGATTATTCTTGACTTGTCCTTCTAGTAGGGTTGCTTTTCTTGCTAGTTGTCTTGCTAGTTTTCTGGCTGGCTCGATGGTGTTGGTCACGTATCCTATTGTTATGGTGTTGTCTATGATACCGTATATCGAGGTGGGGAGCGGGACTGGGTATACCTTGTATCCTTTGGAGTGTAGTTCTAGTGCTAGTTTTCTCTGGGCGCCTGTTGTTACGAGGACTAGGTCTGGCTCTAGTTCTTCTAGTTTTTTCATGTTTACTTGGAAGTAGCTTCCTATTCTGGGTTTTTGTTTTGCTTCTTCGGGTTTATTGCAGAAGTGGCTTACTGCTATTATTCTTTGTTCTAGTCCGAGTAGGTATAGTGTTTCGGTTATTGATGGTGCGAGGCTTACTA
>JALUDS010000060.1:0-12483 GCA_027043945.1 Acidilobaceae archaeon | reverse complement strand
TATTGGAGCAGGAGCAACCATAGGTAATCCAAGAGAGCTAGGAGAAAAACTCTTCGGTGAAAACCCACAAGTAGTTAGGGGACCGTCTAGGAGAAAAGGGACAGCCTATCATGTATTCGTATCTTATAGGACCACCAGTAGATGGACTATAGCTTCGTTCATTCTCTCGTTCCTTGTAAAGAACGGTTTAAAGACGTTATGTTTCGTGGACTCACAGCAAATGAGCGAGCTCATCGCGAGAATAGCACGTAGAAGCTATAGTGCTAACGTAGCAGTCCATAGAGCGGGCCTTGATCCAAGCTATAGGAAGAAGGTGGAAGATGACTTCAGGGAAGGGAGAATTAATGGATTAGTAGCGACGCCCACAATGGAGCTCGGAATAGATCTAGGAGACCTCGACGCAATCATAATGGCTACACTACCTAGAAGCATCTCAAGCTATCTTCAAAGAGCGGGTAGAGCCGGCAGACGAGATAATCCTGGAATAATATTCACCATTCTAGGCGACGATCCAATAGAACAATACTTCCTAAGGAAACCCCAGGAATTCTTCAAGCAAGAACCTGATCCATCATACATTGAGCCAGACAACATGGAAATAGCAAGAATACATGGAGCAGCAATACTGTTGGAGAGAGGTCTTGTAGAAGCGTCGAGGCTTCCTACCCCTATTAGACGTGCGCTCGACGAGCTGTCCACTATTGGTTATGCCAAGAAGATTGGCGATAGATACTATCCTGATTGGCAAAGGGTTAGAGAGATAGTAAAAGGAAGCGGTCTGAGGTCGGCAGGTCCCCAGGTATCAATAGTAGAAGATGGGCAAAAGAAGATTGGTTCAAGAGAGCTTCCGCAGGCACTCTACGATCTATATCCGGGAGCAATATACTATCATGCTGGTAGATCATATCTAGTTACGAGCCTTGAGCTGGACAAATATACTGCAGTAGTAAAAAGAGTCGGAGCAGACGTACGATTCTACACGAAACCACTCTACACGGTCGATGTAGCAAGTATAACACCTCTCGAAAGAAGAAGGCTCTCATCGATCACCCTGACATACGCAGAAGTCGATCTTCTAATAACCGTCACAGGATATGTCATAAGGGAAGAATACACTGGTAGGAAGCTAGGAGAAGTATTCTACGATGATCCTATAACTTGGAGAATGAGAACAAAGGCCCTAGTAACCCAGTATCCAAACCCAGGTATAAAGGATGCCATACGCCTCATAAGCGGATATCACGCATTAGAACACGCACTCATATCGGCCTCTAAGCCCGTGGTAGGAGCCTCAGACACAGATCTCGGAGGAATAAGCTATCCTAGCGGCCATATTATAATATATGACTCGACTCCAGGAGGAAACGGTGCATCAAGACTCATATACGAAAGACTAGAAAAAGTACACGATATAGCCGAAAACATTCTTGCATCATGCGACTGCGATAACGGATGTCCTAAATGTGTCTACTCGCCGTATTGTGGTAATAACAACCAGTTTCTATCCAGGAGAGAAGCGTACAAAATACTACAGGCGGTCTATAAGCTACCAGTAGCTAGACCTGTAAAAGATAAGGGGATCGAAGGAAAGCCTCTCGTATAAGGATTCTTCTGAATATTGGTAATTTACTTCTATTGTACTCTATACTAGACAGGTAGAATATTAGGTGATTATGGTGCGGCGGCCGGGATTTGAACCCGGGACCTCCGGCTTGGCAGGCCGGCGTCCTAGTCCAGGCTAGACGACCGCCGCATCCTCCCCAGACTGTGGAGTATATGGTGTGTTGGATATAAAGGTTAGTGTGTCGGATTTGTCTGTTTAATATATGTCAAGATTTAAATAGCGATTTCTACATAAAAGTAATTTAGAAGAAAGAGGTGATAGAAATGCCCGGACAAATACCTCTAATAGGCGAAAAATTCCCCCAGATGACCGTAGTCACAGACCACGGCCCAATTACACTTCCTGACGACTTCGCAGGAAAATGGTTTGTACTATTCAGTCACCCTGCAGACTTCACACCAGTATGTACGACAGAGTTCTACGCATTCGCAAAACGATACGAGGACTTCAAAAAACTAAACACAGAACTAATAGGACTAAGCGTAGACAGCACATTCAGCCACATCAAGTGGAAGGAGTGGATCGAGAAAGAACTCAACATGAAAATACCATTCCCAATAATAGCAGACCCACAAGGCAAAGTAGCAGAAAAGCTAGGCCTACTACATGCTGAGAGCGCAACACACACGGTAAGAGCAGTATTCATAGTCGATGATAAAGGAACCATAAGAGCAATACTCTACTATCCACTAGAACTAGGAAGACTAATAGACGAAATACTAAGAATGGTCCTAGCACTACAGGTCGGCGACAAATATGGAAGAGCAGTACCAGCAAACTGGCCAAACAACGAACTCATAGGAGACAAACTAATCGTACCACCAGCATCAACATACGAGGAAGCAATGAAGAGAAAAGAACAATACAAGTGCTACGACTGGTGGTTCTGCTACGACGACAACGCATCAGAAGAAGAAAAGAAGCAGGCCCAAGAATTCCTAAACAGGGCCTGCGCAAAACAATAACAATAAAATAATTCAATAATATTTTCTTTTTTATTTAATAGGCAAAAATAGAAAAGATTTATATATAGAAGGCAGACTATATAGAATACTATATGGAATATAATCAATATGTTAATAGGTTCATTAACATGATTATTATTAAAGGATAGGACAATTGTTTATACTTTATTTAATCTTGGTAACTCCTTTTTATATAAAAGGAAGAAATAGATATTTAAGATAGTCGGATACTGCGGTGTCATGAGATGGAGTACAAATTCAAAACAGGTATAAAAAGCATAGATGAGGAATTACTGAAAGGAGGATTCTATAAAGAATCGCTAATAACAATAGGAGGACATCCTGGCGCCGGAAAAACGACATTTGCAGCAATGATAGCATATCACAACGGTCTTGAGGGGAAAAGAACGCTCTATGTATCATTTCAAGAGAACAAGAAGAAGTTCTACAAACACATGAAAAACTTTGGAATGGACCTAGAAGCACTTGAAAGAGAAGGAAGATTCATGTTTGTAAAGCTACCGCTAGTGGCTACCCAGGAAGGAGCAGAAGAAGTAGTAGCAAAAATATCTGGAATGATCTATGAACTAAACGCCGATATAATAATAGTTGATTCTATTAATCCACTGATCGAAGCATACACACCAGATGTAGGTAGAAGAGCAGTAGTACAGAACTTCTTCTACACGCTTCCAGAACTAACAGGAGGGCTCGGCGTATTAATAGCCGAGATACCGTTTGGTCAAAGAGAACAACCAATACTAGGAAGCGTAGACTTCGTCGCTGATGCAGTCTTTATACTATACCATTACATAGAGCAGGGCCAAATAGTTAGAGAAATGGAGATAAGAAAACTACGAGGATACCCGCTAAACTATGCGAGACTACCTTTCTTCATAAGATCAGGCAAAGGAATAGTCGTATGGACACCGCCACGGCTAGAACTAGTACCCGGAATAGACTCAGCGAAATACTTGGAGCCTCCATGTTCGGTAATAGAAGACTATTTCGGAAAATTGTATAAGGGCGAGATAGTTCTACTCTCGTTCCCCTCCGATGCACGGCCTGTCAGGCCAATAACATACACCTTTGCAGTCACCCTTCTAAACAACGCTAGAACACTCATACTATCCTATGATATGTCGCCAGACGAGATCAAAAAGATACTTGAAATACAGCTAGCAGAAACATTTAACTTCGACGATAAGGCAGTCAAAAAACTAATAGAAATATTTGAAAAACAAGTAGAAGTAGTCGGAATTAACCCAGCAGCATATAGTGCTCAAGAGCTTTACTCACTATTCATGGATATCATCACAGAAAAGAAGCCGGACGTTTTACTCGTCTTAGGAGTACACAAGCTTCTCAGGAAAATGATATTCAAAGAAGCCGGAGATATAAAGCTATTCGATAACATCATACTATCGCTGAAAGCACAAGGTATATTTACAATGTTAGCGGCAGCAACCTCCGACCCTTACGAATATAACGTTCTCTCCGAGCTTGCAGACGGAATACTGAGATATAATTATATAATGAGCGAAGGCGAGATCAAGAAATACATATATGTCTGGATGAAAGGAAAGGACCCTGCACTGTTCGATACCGACATCTCAAGAAGTTGCTGTAACGACATATTAGAAAGACTAAATAAATCTCTCAATCTATAGCAAGAAAAGCACTCTATACCACTACAGAAATAGAGCGGCTAGTAATATAAAGATAGAGATCATTATTGACAATCTCGCCATGTAGCCTATAAGAAAGAACACCTACTCCATTATCTCTAAGTTTAGGAACGATATCCCTTAGTCTGGGATCCACCTTATAATTAGGAGCAAACCGTTTTACATTGGGAAGACCAGAGATAAAGATCAAATAAGGTCTGTACCCTTTTCTCCTGAGATCAAGCAATAATAGCATATGTCTGACTCCCCTGTCGCTTGGAGTATCCGGATACTGTGCCGTAACACCGTCTTCGCCTCTCATAACTGCACTTTTAAGTTCAATGTAGACGGGTTTTCCTCTGCATTCCAGTAAAAAGTCCAGCCTTGAATTGCCTATTCTAGGATTTCGCTTAACTACTTTGCATTTTTTGAACTCGTGGAGATATCCTTTTTCGATAGATTTCATAAAGATTTTTTCTTGTAGATTCGTGTCTACAATGGCAATAGAGTCATCAACATCAATTACGCCTATTAAGTTAAAATGAGTCTTGCCTTGTTTCTTCCATGTACAAACGGCATGCTTACCTGGTTCTATGATTCCATATAGTTTCCCAGTGTTTCTCAAAAGAGCTCTGTAGATATGATTGTTATGCTCAACTAGAACAACGAACCTATTCAGTCTCTTTATTATTTTACATAACTCAACTCCATTAATTGAATCTACGAGTTTTTCATCATTAGCCAACATCATTTACCCACTGGCTTAAGAGGATAGATGTAGAAATTTAATGGCAAGCCTTATATGGCGACTTGGAATATCCACTATGTGGGTGTAGAGGGAGAAAAATATGAACAAGAAAAGGGATAAGGGCAAGTCAGAGTCTACAAGGCCAGCACGCCCAGTACCACCAGCTTGGCTCGTATATAGTCCAGAGGACATAGAGCTCATAATAGAAGAGCTAGCAAAGAAGGGCTATGGGCCCAGCATGATAGGTATAATTCTAAGAGACCAGCTAGGTATTCCTCTCGTAAAACCAATTCTAGGAAAGTCAATAACCCAGGTATTGAAGGAGAAGGGCCTAGCACCACCACTACCGGAAGACCTAATGACCTTAATTAGAAAAGCCGTGAACCTTAGGAGGCATCTCAGCGAGCATCCAAAAGATCTACACGCAAAGAAGGGACTAATGGATCTCGAGTCGAAGATAAGGCGCCTAGTCAAATACTATAAGAGAAAGGGAGTCCTACCACCGGACTGGAAATACAGTCCAGAACAGGCAAAGCTCCTCGTCGCAGAGTACGGATAGCGTTAAAACCGTTCTCTTTCCCATACCTCAATATTTCTCGGCACTTTCAGATGGTGCCAGAATTCGCTTGGCATTCTATATTATCTATTTCTTTAGAGGATCAAAGACTACATTGACCCTATAAATTCGCATCTACTCTCTATAATATATCGCGGTGTGAGTATTTTGTTAAAGCTAAGACTAGAGCTAGGGGAAAGTCTAGATAGACATCTTGATGCAGCATCTCGTCATCTATCCAAGCTGTTGGAAAAGTCTGTGAGCTCTGGATACTTGCGCATCTGGAGCTATCCTAGATTCGACTCTGTACTTGCAGCCTCTGTACTATACAGTGTCTCGGCTTCTCTAGGTACCAGACCTGTTTTGAAGACATCTATCACGCCTCCAAGCAAGATAGAGATTCCAACGATACTTCTCGGATATCAGCAGGTAGATTATGGAACTAGCCAGGTAGAGGCTCCCCTATTCGCAGTAGCCAGGCGAATATCATCGAGCCCCCCACCGGACGCGGTCTTTTTAGATGGAGATGGGAGCGTTCCAGGTATGGTCGCGTTACTACTTTTATCTATGGGAGGAATATTCACGAGAAGAGAGCTTCTGGCTCTTCTTCTCTCCGCAATGTATAAGGGAGATAATATTGATCCCAGGGGACGGTTCTACGGTGTAGATGCTGTAGCGGTTGATCGGATGCTTCCAACCGATAGGTTAGGCTTAGATTCTATAACTACTCTCAAGGCGTATCTGCCACATGAGTTGACGATATGTGAAAGTATTTCTATAACCGTGAATCCGTATTATCCGACTTTTACTGGTAACAAAGAAGAGTGCGATAGGTTTCTTCAGGCCTCCGGTCTCGGAAGAATATCTGATAAGACGCTAGAGACGATCTCGAAGAAGGATCTCGAGAATCTAGCGGTATCATTGCTGTCCAGGATAAAAGAGTACTCTTCGCTAACGGAGCTCGATGCTTCATATTATCTAGGAGCTATTCTTGTCTCACGGAATGCTACTGGACACATAAAGGACTATCGTCTTGCAAGCGATGCTCTTCTATATGCCTCTGAGGTATTTAGATCGCCCGCACCTCTCCTAGCAAGCTCGCTTGATTACGAAAACGAATACAGGGTTATAGAACAAATGTTATTGTCGTATTCGAAAGAATTTCCGGAACAGGTATCTGAAGCAATGCCCAAGAGAATAAAGAAGATAACCTGGGCAAGAACCTATTTAGTAACACTAGCTCGTCCGACCTCGCTAACATTATTATGGATGGCTCTTTCATTCCTAAAGAAGATAGATAGAGAGTCTATACTGGTTCTAGAGAGCGATGAAGAGTATGTAGCATCGTCGTATCAGATAGAGTATGCTCTTGGCGAAGGTTCGCTGAAAAGACTGAAGGACGCTAAAGTTCTAGAGGGTGATGGAGTATTAGTAAAGATCAATACGGAGAGACAATGAGGTGTAAAGCTAAGATAGAAGTTGAAACACGTTATCCAAGAGATGTACTAGAGTCGATCGAGCCAGATAATCTCGTATCGCCCCAACATATATCTATAGAGTGTAGGGAAACAAGAAACAGAATCGAATGTGAAATAATAGTAAGAGGATGCGAGGATCCTAAACGAGTCCTTACGTTACGCAACACTATAGATGATATTCTTATGACTCTCAGGGCATCGTTATCAGTTATAGATAAAATAGATAGTTTAAATGCTAGAAAAGATCTTTAAACTCTATAAGCTGGCAACACTCTAGAGGAGGATGTGGTAGGATTAACGAGGTTAGGAAAGGTAGGTGAAAGGCTTGGCGAGGAGAAGACGCAGTAGAGTAACAGGAGACAAATGGAGAATGAAAAAATGGTACACGGTTATAGCACCCCCTGTCTTCGGAGAGATTCCTCTAGGAACTACACCAGCCGATGACCCGCTTAAACTGATTGGACGTGTAATGGAAACAACACTCTTCGATATCACAGGAGACTTTGCACATGTACATATCAAACTTTACTTCCAGATTATCAACGTAGACGGTGATAAAGCATACACGCGGTTCAAAGGACATGAACTACTAAGAGACTACATGAGGTCTCTCACGAGGAGAAAAAGCAGCAAGATAACAGGTATATTTGATGTGTGGACAAAAGACGGATACGGTCTCCGAGTAACAGCAGTCGTATTCACTAGATATAGATGCAACACCAGCCACAAACGCTTGATAAGAAAGAGAATGAAAGAAGTAATAGAAAAGAGAGCATCAGAAAGCACACTAGACGAGTTCATCCAGGCAATGGTATTCAGCGACCAGGAAGGAAGCTTAGCACTCGACATAGAGCAAGCAGCGAGGAAGATATATGCGATAAGGAAAGTCGAGATCGCTAAATCAAAACTATTATGGGTTCCCGGTCCTAATGGCCCCGAGAAGGCAGTTGTTATTTCACCATTGCAGAAAGGAGCCTAGAGTAGTAAGATTGTTTTATTAATCTCTCAAACTTTCTTCTTGTCAATAATTATGAATTCAGAGAATTTCTTAAACTAGTATGTTTGTATGTGCTAGTAAAAGGGTGCTCCGGTTGCAGAGATCCACTGAAGATCCATGCATCTTGATAAAAACGCCGCTAAACATGGAGAAGATAGCGGCCACACTTATCACGGAGAAAATACCATGGCTCAAGGCAGTACCCGAGCCAAGAGGCTACAAGGGCCTGGTCCTCGTCTATGGATGTAGGGATCGGGAAAAGGAAGCTTCAATTATATCGAGCGAGATACCAGAAGCAGACAGAATAATATTGATCGAGGGCGTAGCCGAGGCTGATCCGCAGAAAATAGCGGAGACAGCTTCAATGATTTCTAGAAACAAGATAGATAGAAAAGAGTGTTTTGCGGTTCGAACCGTTAGAAGAGGAAAACATAACTTTACAAGCATTGATGTAAACATAGTCGTAGGCGATGCCGTAAGGAGAGAGACAGGAGCTTGTGTAAATCTTTCTAACCCCGATAAAATTGTATTAGTAGAGATCATAAGAGATAAAGCCTATATCTCGATTGTGCCAGGAAACTTCGTGCTTAGAAAACTCCCACCCGGCAAGAAGCCTGTGCACAGGATTCTTAGAAAAATAAGAGTGGTGCAGATGCCTTACCTAGGTCCTCTTGATGCATGCAAGAATATGGGTATCCGTGTAGGTAGAGAAATTCAGAACTTCGAGGTCGGAGAACTCGTAATCGCCCCTATAGGAAAGGTGCCCGCAGATGAGCTTGAAACATTTCTAAGGGGGTTAAGAGAAGGTATAGAGTCAAGATACAGAGTGCAGAAGAAATCCTATAACAATAGGAAACCGTGGAAAGTCCCAGTTTATGTACAAGATCTCTATGAATTCGTTAGAGCACATAGCAACGAGCCAATAATTGTTCTCGAGCCAGAAGGAAAACCAGTATCAGAGGTAGGACGAGATCTCAAAGAGATATTCGCTAAGCCGGGGAAAATAAACATTCTAGCAGGATCAAGAGAAGGTATCCCTCTAGGAGTCTATAGGTTCGCCGATCTAGTAATTGATATAGCTCCCGGAATAACATTATCAACTGAATATGCGGTCTCAAGTGCGCTCATTGCGATAATTACAATGCTATATGATGAAATCGACGATAATGATGGGGTAATGGATTGACCAGACGGATCGGTATAGGCTACCTGGCTCCCAGAAATGTTGCATATTCGAGTTTATTTTTTAGGTTTCTAAAACATATGCTGAGAGTAAACAATGTGTATGCGGGAACTTATTTTTTAGACGATGACATTGAACTAGAAGACACACGTTCATCTCCCGCAAAGCTAGATGCTCTTTTTGTAAGCTTACCATATGAGATCATGTACCGTGATTTAGTAGAATTCTATGATAAGACGTCAATAATGCCATATCGGTCGAAGGCAGACGATAATCTTATAGTGATAGGAGGGGGCCCAGCAGTAACTGCTAATCCTCTCCCCGTACTAGACTTTTTAGACATGATCCTAGTAGGAGAGATAGAAGAAGTTTTTGACGATATAATATCGATACTCTCTGAGAAAACCTCAAAGACCACTAAACTGAAGAGATTAGCAGAGCTAAGGGGAGTTATAGTTCCAGGACTAGAAATGGAGAAACAAGTAGAGAGAATCTACACTCGAGACTTGGACAAGCACACGGTGATATTTGACCAAATACTTCCACCGGGAGTAGAACCAGTCTGGGGACGAAGCTATGCTATAGAATCTAGCCGAGGATGCGGGCGCGGATGCAGATTCTGTATGGAGGGCTTTATATTTAGGCCGAAACGCGATAGGAGCTTCCATACATTAAAAAACCTAATAGATAACGCTAGGGAGCAAGGATACAACAAGATTAGCTTCTATAGCTTAGCCTTTTTCGACAATCCAGATGCAGAGAAGGCACTGGAATACGCGGTATCTATGGGGTACGAAGTATCTGTGCCAAGCATACGTGCAGAAACGCTAACCGAGAGAAGACTAGAACTGATCAAAGAAGGAGGACAAAAGACCCTAACAATTGCGCCAGAGACTGCTAGCTGTAGATTATGTAACGCAATAAATAAACGAATAGGAAAGGATCTTGTATTAGAAATAATCGAAAAAACGCTTGGAGTAGGCCTCCGACAAGTAAAAATGTACATCATGGTCGGTTTTCCAGGAGAAACAGAGGATGACATAAGTGAAATTATAAGTCTAATACGAGACTCGTCGATGCTACTCGCAAAAGCTGGCGGGAAACTCAAAATTTCCATCAACCAGTTTATGCCAAAACCCGTAACGCCATTACAATGGGCACCTCTAAAAGACTACCTTGCTACACGGAAAATAATTAGGCTAATAGGGAAAGAAGCGAGGAAGGTAGGAGCAGAAGCATCATGGTATGATCCAAGATGGGCAAGAATACAAACTATATTGTCTAGAGGAGATAGAGAGGTTTCTAAGATAATCTACTCCTGGGCACGCCACGGAAAGGGCTTGGGAGCGTTCAGACGGGCGGTTAGAGAATCAGGCATTAAACCGGAGAAATATCTAGCAGAGTGGCCAGTCACATTCGATCCGCCATGGCACAAGATAATACGTCATCCGTATGCAAGTCTTAAACTTCTTCGAAGAGAGTATGAGATATTCCAAGATATTATCTCGCAGAATAATGGATCCTCCCTAAGACTCTTGAAACGTTAGTTATCCAAGACCTGGTAATCTCCATCGGAACATCAAATAGCGAGGCAAAACCCACTATCTGCATAGGATGCCATAACTCGAAAACACTCTCAGCACAACTAGATACCGTCGCTGGAATCATGTATCCCGAAGCTCTCCTTAAGCTTTGATAATAATACTTCCAGACGCGTATATGTGATCTATTCTCCTTATTCCTTGTAATATATGACAAGACGATCTCAATCCCGCCAAAACCCTTCTGAGAAAGCAAGGTTCTAGTACTTTTGTCCACGGCTTTTTCCAAGCCAGGAACTAATGTAAGTAAGTCGACTTTCTTCGAGACAGCGGCTAATCGTGCAACCTCTAATGATCTGGTTTCAACCGATACAATAATATTATTATTGACAAGCTTCTTCGAGACTACGCGATTAAACTCTTTCTTATTGTTGACTCTTAGCGTGATCCTTTGCAGGATTCCCCCTCCAAATTCTTTTCTAAGAGACTCGATATTGATATCGTTTCGGGCTTCAACACCTATTATTCGATACCCAAAGCCTATTAGGGTTCTAATCATGTGGACTGCTTCCTTATGGGAAGCAGGACGAATACAAAGATCGGCGAAAAATCTAGGAGTCTTCTTTTCTTTTCTCTGCACTCTCCAACATCCTCCTGTAGTACTCAATGGCATCCTTTCTTTTTCCGCTAAATCCTATAGATATCCTGATAACATCGTCGGTCTCATAGATCGTTATCGATCCCATGTACGCGTCTTGCTTGCTGATTCTGAAGAAAAGCGATCCGCCCTTATCAACGCGGTCCTCGAGACTAGAGGATAATATGAGTCTACCGGATGCCCCTAACTTTTCAAGGAGATAATTGAGAGCTTTTTCCGCTAATCTTGGGTTATTGATTGTGACCGTAATTACGGTTATCGGATTTCCATAATGTCCGTGATAGGTCTCTTTTGTGATCTTAGCTTCTCGTAGAACCTCTTCTGGCAAGGAATTCTTTATGCTCTGAAGCACTTTTTCCTCATCTTCAGTAGCGTGGACATATACTCTTAGTTGGGCGTGTTTTATCGGCAATCCTTACTCACCCACTCTACCAACTATCTATCGTTTCGCAGAGTATTCTAATTTTATTCGAGGATTCTCTGACGGTGACGGGATAGCTACTCCTATAATATTGGTAGAGACAAAGGGAGATTTTCAGTAGAGGAAAATTATAGGAGGGCTACTGGAGGTCTCCCTTATGGTATTTCTCTCTTATGTAATCGGGTTCGATGAGTCTTGCGCCGCGGCTTGCCTCATGCCTCTTCTTTAGTTTTCTTTCTTTCGCCTTCTTCTTCCACTTGTACTTGTGTGTTCCTCTTAGTCCTCTGCTCTTCCTTAGTCCTCTCATCTTCTTTCCAGCGCTTGTTAGTCCTCTGAAGGGTCTGCCCTTATGCTTGCCAGAAGCTACCCATGATAGCTCGGGATCAGATCTTATAGCTGGATGATGTGGGTCTACAAGGATTACCTCGTACCATTTATAGAGACCGTCTTCTCCGACATAGTAGCTGTTTAGAACTATCATGTTGGGGTATTTGCGTTGAGCCCTCTCCTCGGCTATGAGCCTTATACTCTTAGCAGGTGCAAATCCATAGACACCCATCCTTTTAGGTCTTCGACCCTTGTTTGGCCTGGGCTTCCTCCTGCCTCCCTTCCTTACTCTCACTCTTACGACGATTACTCCCTGTT
>JALUDS010000059.1:0-3684 GCA_027043945.1 Acidilobaceae archaeon | reverse complement strand
CCGTGTCTGGACATGGTGAAATATGTTGGACCCGAAATTACTCGCAATCATCGCAGTAATAGTTGTTGGAGGAATAGCAGCCGCAATATTTATCGGGGGAGGGGGAGAAACCACACCGTCTAATGAAACCACTGGGCAAGACACGACAACCACTGCATCTACCACTACAGTCCAAGGCGGAGAAGAAACAAGTACAACTGCAGACCTAGAGGGGACATGGCAGGGTACCTACACTAGTTCATATGGACCTGGGACATGGCAGTGGGTGATTAAAGAGACTAGCCCGGGACATTATGAAGGATGCTTGATGACTAGTGGTCCCTACGAAACCACAGACTGGCTACCAATGACAGTAACAGTAGAAGGGAATGAGATAACACTAGGATCGGTCGGACTAGTACAAGTAGTCTTCACCGGAACAGTCAGCGGTGACTCAGCACAAGGAGACTGGCACATTATGGGAGGAAGCGATCAAGGAACATGGCAAGGATCCAAAGTAAACTCCGATAATACTCTACCCTGCCTAAACGAGGAACAAACAAGCACAACAACCTCTTCTATGGAGACTACAACTACCACACAGGAATACACAACAACCACAGAGACAACTACAACGACCTTTAACGGCAACCTTGGCTGTTGGCCTCCTCCAAGCGACGTAATTGTAGACGCATATACCTCGCTCAATCTCGCCCTAGCAGAAATATACGGAGCAGATAACCTATCATGCATATCAGTTAGCGGCAGCGGCACACTAACATACCTCTACGTAGTATCGATCGAAGGATTCAATCCAAACACCTATCAGCAGGATCTTAACAATCTCATGACAGCTATGAACTCGCATGGCTGGATAGATCTAGCAGGATATAACCCTATGCCGTACGTAGCCGGCATCACAGGAAACTATATTAGCGGAAATTATGTCATCAACGTAACAATGGCCTTCTACATTACCCAGTCACCGGCAACAGTACAGATAGCTCTAACAGCTTCGATACCGACCACTACGAGTCCCTAGGCCATTTTCCAAACAATTTTTTAATCACGTTTTTTCTGGGCTCTCACCCATCTTCCAACCATATAGAAGTTTCTTCCCGCTCCATGAAGAAGTATGTTAGTCTTTCTGAAATCCCAGCCCCACCGCGTATACAAATCCATGTCAAGATATACTCCTAACACCTCGAACACGTATAGCTTGACCTCTCCAATATCCACCGAGTTATAGACTCTAGTTTCTACACTCGCAATTGCGTCTCTCCATCTTGGAACACTTATCCTTGCCGAATCCTCAAGAGTAATGTTGAATTCCTTAACCTTGTCTACTTCTCTACCACTGACAGTACCAAGAGAATATACTATGTCAAGGTGCTGGATCGATGGAATATTTATCGTGGCCTCGGGATGATACTCGAGACATGTATAAGTATATGACTCTCTGTCTATAGCTACGGCGACAGTCGGCGGCTCTTCGGATACAGGCATGTTCCAAGACGCCGGCATGATGTTTACTCTGCCATTCGGGCACTTGGTCATGAGCAGGATGGTGGGCCTGGGATGAAGCGTATAGTAGAACCTGTAACCCTGTGGAAGAGGAGTAAGCCCCATTGGACCCGGGCCCCCTTCTATTCTTCCTCGAGCCCCATTTCTTTTAGGAGCTTCTCCCGTAGGCGTCTGTATTCTTCCTGTGATATGACTCCCTCGTCTAGTAGTTTTTTGAGTTTGAGGAGCTCCTCGTAGGGATCCTGCTTCTTTACCGGAGCAGGGGCCTGAACCGGTCTCACAGCGGGGACTCCTCTCACTACTGATTCCTTCGGCTTGACTAATGTGAATTCTTCTTTTGTTAGGCTCTTCTTCTTAGTCATAGTGGGCGGCTCTACTGCTATATTTGATATAGCCTGTTTAATGGCCTCCATTACTTTTACTCCTTGATCCTTCTTCATCCATCCTATCTTTACTATCTCACCTGTCTCTAGCTCAATCTGGAAATCTGTCGAGGCAATTCCCTTAACAAAATACACTCTTTCTACTTTCTCGTAGGGGATACTCATCATATCGTATCTACCGAGTATTTTCTCATCAAAATAGATGATTCTTCGATCAGTCACGACAAGCCATTTGGGTTTCTCCAGACTAGGCATCTTTTTCGTGTAGAATAGGACGTTCTCGCCGGGTTCAAGGTTTTCTCTTAGTTTCTTAGGAAGTTTTTCTATATCCTGTGGCAATATAATGTCACCCTCTAGACTAATACTAGGTAGATACCTAGAACTTATAGTTTACCGATAGGATACACTGAGTATGTATTAGAGGGAATATTATCTGACTAGAGATCACTTTATACATAGTAAGGGAACCTAATGATGAAATGCAACCATTGGTTAATAATAATTTCCTTATTGGTGGGATTCACGGTCATAGCTGGAATTGGCTGGGTCTCATCTATAGTACTCATAGGCGATCCGCAATATGTACCGTATTTAGCTCCTATAACAGTGTGCATGACTGTCGCAGGATTAGTTGTAATACGGGACTCTATAGTCCTCCAAGGAGGAAGCAATCGCTTCTTTTGTGGAGGAAAACACGCTCTAATTAACTTTCTCCGTCGACGTCCCCGTCCTCCAAAAACATTGTATTTTGAAGGCCCATACGGTGTAGCTAGGCACCCTGTATATTCGGCTAGTATCACTATATACCTGGGTATAGGACTTGTCCTGCCCTGGATGCTATTAAGTTTTTGGATCCTACTATTATGGATATATGTTGCAACAATAGTTGAAGAATACCATCTAAAGTTGAACCCGGCTTATCAGGAGTATACACTGCATACACCTAGACTCTCTATAATAGGAGTACTACTGTATGGCTGTAAAAAGATAGTTCACAAAAAGAACACAGGAAGGTTCCTGTTATCATGGAAAGAAGGATACTAAATGATCAATTTATATTAATAAAAGTTGACACCGAGAAACCTATTCTTAACGCTGTATGAATATCATTGCATTCCTTAATCTCATGTATCTATGACTTCGTTACATTATTATTCTTACAGAAATAGTCCTTATTAGCTACGATAACTCTCTCTATTATGTTTCTCAGCTCTCTTGGATCAACTGCTACCTTACCTAGTGTCCTTATGACTACGCCGACAAGATAGTTCAATGCTTTTTTCTTACCTTGAAGATAATCACATACCGCCCTATTATTCTCTTTTAGTATTCTTATTATCAGGTCCTCGGATACAGAGGCCTTCTTAGGAATTACCTCGTCGAGGTTGGCGTTTGGATTATCGACTATGCGGGGTATTACAATCCCCTTTACCGTATCGTAAGGGAGTTCTCTGTCGACCACCATGTTGACTAGCCGTGCAATAGTCTCCGGTCTTGGCAACAGGTTGTCTGTAGGGTGCTCTATTCCTTTTTCTTTAAGCTCTCCTTTCAGGTCTACTCCGACTAGTTTCGCTGCTAGTATCTTATCCTTTGCCATGCTCGCAGTTCTCAGATAGAGTTTTGCTAGGGCAGGCACAAGCGTTATGCTCCAGGCTATTTCCCTCTTGACTCCATATCCTGTTATTTTCCTGTATACGTCTGCCGGGGTTAGCCTAAGTAGCTCTGCCGCCTCTCTCTTAATACGAGGAGTTATAGGCACTGGTGGTAGGTCGGGATCTGGGAAGTATAGGTATTCTTC
>JALUDS010000058.1:0-3811 GCA_027043945.1 Acidilobaceae archaeon | reverse complement strand
CTGGTGCCGCCGCGGGGATTCGAACCCCGGACCGCCCGGTCTTCAGCCGGGCGCTCTCCCGCTGAGCTACGGCGGCACACGCCCATAAATGATGTTTACCGGCATGTAGTTTTATTCCTTTTTCCCGTTTTATAGTCTATGGTCGATGCTATTGGGCGATGAAGAAGGGATTCGAATAGTTATGGTTGCTATAGGCTCCACTGATCTCGATCTAGCGATTAGTGTCAGCGAGATGCTTGAGAAAAAGTGTTATGGGCGTGTTGAGGCATTTGTTCCCGTTTGGAAGGAACATGTATCGTTGTCGGGCTTTGACATCGAAAAAGGAATGTATAATGCTATGCAGGTCGCCGATCAGATCTACGAGAAGTATAGAATGCTTGTTGAAGACTATGATGTCGTGGTTGCCGGCTTATTTGAGGCTAGGGGGTTCCTCGATAATAACGGGTCCGCTGTACTGTATATTGATAAGGATCGTCGAATTATACTTGTGTTTACAGGAGGGCTAGAAAACAGTGATGATTACATAGTCGAAGAAAAGGTGCTTCAATCGGTTTTAGATGGATTATCTAGGCTAGGTATGAAGTTGGGTTGCTGAGTGTTCCCGGTAACATGGAAGAGAACACCTGTTCTTGAGAGAATTGACAATAATTTATTCTATTGACTCGATTATTCAAGTGTTATCCTAGATATCTACGACGAATTGTAGTCTCCAGCATTTATCTTTTCTTTCTATTTCCATTTGGGCATATGTCATAGCTTTTACTATGGTTCTTTCTTCGTGTTTTTCGGGGTTGAACTGTTCGCCCCACGCGCTACTCATGATCCTATATTTTCCGTTTACTTCTTCTATTCTACATACTGTAAATCGGGAGAATACTAGTCCTTCCGAATCAGTGTATATTAGAAGTTCTTCTATCCATCTGTAGAGTAGGTTCTCGAGATCGTCGCCCTCTATATCTATATCGACCCGTGTTACTGGATCTACTTTGCTTGTGTCTGTTATCACTTCGTACACGGCTATTCCTGCCTGCTCAAAAGCTTCTTCAAGAGTCCTTCCAACCGATTCTATCAAGACGTCTGCTGTGTGCTCTTTGTGCTTGTATCCTATGCATTTGCTATATGTGTTCTTCTCCATTCAGCACACCCCCAATATAATAAGGATACCTTAGAGAAAATGAAATTCGTGGTGTAGACACATTTGGCTGATAAGCAGAAACAAGCTAAAGACAAGTCTATTTGCCTCGATGGACCAACTGTATACCGTCTGCTAGAGAGTAAAGTAAGTATAGATAGGAAGGATTTCGTCGTTCACGTGCCTGAGGCGGAGAAGGATCCTTTCCTAGCTCTTGTAGCAATTATACTGAGCCAGAATACAAATGATAAAAATAGTATTCGGGCTCTACGGAGCCTCCTCTCTATTGGATCTACTCCAGAAGACTTTCTCCGTGTTGGCGCTGAAAGGATAATGGACTCTATCCGGATATCGGGCGGATATAGGAGAAAAACTGAGACTATTCTTAGGTTGTCGAAGTTTTTGATAGAGAAGGGAGGAACACGATACCTTGTTGAAACAGACCCTGAGCTACTGCGGGAGGAGCTATCTAAGATAAAAGGAATAGGGCCTAAGACAGTGGATGTATTTTTATCGTTTTATCGAGGAGTCCGCGTGTTTCCTGTAGATACTCATGCCCGGAGGATTGCATGGAGATGGGGTCTAGTTAGCAAGCCTTCCGTATCATATAAACTTGTGTCTTCTAGACTAGCGGATTTTTTCGGTGATACTGTTGATTACGAGAAAGCACACAAGTTAATTATATCGTTTGGCAGGTCGATTTGTAGAGCCCGGAATCCAAGGTGCGAGATATGTCCATTGAAGAAATGTTGCCCAAGTGCCCAAAGCTAGTGATGGTAGCTAAGGAAGGAAGAGAATACTGGGCTCTTGAAGAACTGTACGATGTATTGGCTGGTATTGATAAATATGAAGTTAGTAAAGTTGCTAGTGGAGTATTCGCGGTTTATTCCGATTCTACGATTGAGAGGTTGCTCGACCTTGTTAGAAGCTACGAGTATTCGTTTATTAGGTATCTTTTCTTTTTTGATGAATGTGTTTCATGTGCTGAATTAGAGGACAAGCTGAGGAGTTACATAGAGAGGCGTTGTGGTGACCCGTTAAGGGTAAGGTTTCGCCTCAAGCTGAGAAGTAGTTGTCGGGGGACTATAGGTAGAAGCAAGGTTGAAGAGATCATCAGGAATTCTGGATGTATAGTCTCGCGTAAGGGTTCATATATGCTTGTTATTGAATCTATGTCCTTGAATACTGTTGGACTTGTTCTTGGCTGTGTTCGATCTTGTAATTATGGTTGTCAACTTGTGTTACCTTTGTCTGTGTGTAAGGAGTGATTTTGTTTGTGTGTATATTTTTATGGTATTACGAATATATCCACTAAATAGCTGAAAAAATATCCATAGCTAGACGGAAGTGAAGAACATGCCATCTATCATAAAGAACCCAATGGTATTCGACGAAACATACATACCCCCACAACTCCATGTACGAGACAAGGAAGCAGAATTCCTACTCAAACGCTATATGATGAAACTATCAACAAGCACAAGCTCCTCAGACATAACACTAATCTATGGTTCTATAGGACGAGTAGGAATAGGAAAAACCACACTAGCAAAATACGTAGGCAATAAACTAAAAGAATTCGCATACACGCGTGGAATCAACTTCGCAGTAGCCTACGTTAACCTCTACACTGTTCCCTCCATACTAGAAATACTCACAGTGCTAGCCTCACAAGTAGCCCCAAAACTATCTGTAAGAGGATCCTCCCCGCTCGAAGCACTAAAAGCAATAGTAGACACACTCTATAGACGCGACCTCTACCTACTAGTCATACTAGACGAGTTCCAACAACTCATAAAATCCCCAAGAGTAGACGAGGAACAACTCTATATCCTCCTACGAATACACGAGCAAGTCCCCTCACCAGATAATACAAGCAGAATAAACTATCTACTAGTAGCACAAGACTTCACCGTTCTAAGCTATCTAAAAGAAAAACTACCACAAGTAGAATCACAGATAGGACTAAGACTACACTTGAAACCTTATACTACCGAGGAACTCTACACGATACTAGAGCAACGAGCACAGCAAGGCTTATACCCTGGAGTATGGGATCCAGACCTTCTATGGACAATAGCAGAGTTCTACGGAGTAGACGGCAATGGACGGCCTGAGGGAAGCGCCAGAAAAGCGATAATAGCATTAAGAATCGCGGCCGAAACAGCTGAAGCTATGGGAGAACACCGGATAACAGAAGAGCACGTCAGGTTTGCACTGTCTCAAGACGCAGTTGCAAACATAAACGAGGCACAGCTAAGGTCGCTCCAGAAACACGAACTCCTACTATTATTAGCTGTAGCAATGCTCAGCAGAGACAAGAAGTCCTACGCGACCACGGGAGAGGTCCGAGAAAAATACGAGTACCTCGCACGAATCTATGGCGAGAATCCTAGAGGACACACACAATTCAACCTATATATGAGGAAACTAGATGCTATAGGACTAATAGAAGCTAAGCCAAGCGGTAAAGGTATGCGGGGAAGAACAACACTCCTCAGACTAGCCCCCGAGATACCCGCCCAGCACCTAGTAGAATTACTAGAAAAAATCCTTATGAGCTAGGAGGATCCGTAAATTGGAT
The DNA here is from genome assembly GCA_027043945.1 of Acidilobaceae archaeon. Classification (GTDB taxonomy): domain Archaea; phylum Thermoproteota; class Thermoprotei_A; order Sulfolobales; family Acidilobaceae; genus S143-63. The sequence continues at coordinate 95 of JALUDS010000058.1, read as the reverse complement.
CTCGAGAAGCTCTGTAGCCCCGGCAGGATAAGAATACTAAGATACCTACTCGAAGAAGGACAAGCCAACGTAACAAGAATAGTTCGAGAAACAGG
>JALUDS010000057.1:0-13011 GCA_027043945.1 Acidilobaceae archaeon | reverse complement strand
TAAGATGTCGGGTCTTTACATGCTATTCCGGATATTAGAACACTATATGAGTAAAAAGGGCCTACTACTTCATACCCCCATACTGAAGGAAGAACCCAAGCCTCCCTGAAAGAATAATAACATAAATTATTAAAATTAATCTATGTGACGTCTTGCGAGTTTCCTAATACTTCTCTTGATAAGTTTCAGTGCAGCAGGCTTGCTTATCTTTAAGAGTCGGGATAACTGTGTTGCGTTCGAAACCCTCCCGCTTACAAGAAGCGACAATACTTCTTTCTGTCTCCTTGTGAGGTATAGCTCCCGATGGTCAACCTCTTTTATCTCAACGAGTTGATAGGAGTGTTCTTTCAGGAGTTTCTTTACACTGGCATTATTCTTTACGACAAATCTGATTTTTCCACCGTTGACGATTGTTGGGCTGCCTATTATATGCGTGGATTTCATGAGTTTGGCTAGGATACAGTTCTCGCATCGTACGTTAACATTCTTAACCTTGTTATCGCTTACAATAATGTGTTCTATTTTCTCAGGACAACGGCGTAGACTCACTCCTAAGTAATCTTCGGCTTCTAGTTTTCTAATCAGCTCGCACTGCCACATTATAACTTCTAGTAGCTTCATGCGAAGGCAACTCCTTCCAGTTCATGAGGGTTAAATTTGGTTATCTTCGACCAATCTAGTCATTATTACTATACAATTGTTTAAAAGACTAATATGTATAACCCTTCCCTTAAAAAGATCCTGTTAACCTGGTTAACCACAAGGTCTTCTATCTCCCTGGAAACTTTATGCTAAACAGTAGAAGAATTTCCCAGCGTTATAGGTGGTAGCTAATGGCATCCAATGGAAACAATGGCTGGGCAAAGCTAGTATTAGCGGCAACGATTTTCGTCTATATAGTCTACTTTGCGGGAGCAGCATATACCTTCCAAAACCTTGCACCTATACCGGTAGAGGTAAAGACGACTGATGGAACAGTACTCTTCACGTACAATGATATAATTGACGGAAAATACATCGTACAGAGATACGGTATACAGGATTACGGTAGCATCCTTGGCTTCGGAGGATACTTTGGAACGGATTATACGGCGTACGCGCTAAAGTTCATACAAGATGCTGCAACTAGTGCAGGAGCCGATACAGAGAACCTCGTAACTATACAGGGAACAGGAGACCAAGCAGTATATATCGTAGATCCTTCCCTAAAGACAGCCTATGATAACCTCTACAACTATTACAAGAACCTCTGGACTGACCAGTATGTAAACGACAGACTAGCCCTCGAGAACCTACTCACAGACGACGAGATACGAAAAGTAACAGCATACTTCATGTGGACAGGACTAATAGCAATAGAAGGATACACTAACGGATTCCCCTACACTCCAGGACTAGTCGAACAAACAATAGACACGACAAGAGCAACATGGGTAACAATATTCCTCCTACTCCTAGTAATAATGCCCATGATAGGATACATAATTGTGAAATTCATCGACTACTGGAAAGACGAGAGAATAACAGTTAGCCTACCCGCGCCAAGCGCCACTCAGAGAGTAGCGCTACTAGGAATGGTACTAGCAGCATTAGGACTTCTAGTCCAGGGCCTCCTAGGAGGCTACATGATGCACCTATACGCAGAGCCGACACTCTATGGTCTAGACACAACAGGTATTCTCCCATTCAACGTAGCAAGAGGCCTCCACTACAACTTAGCTATACTATGGATAGCTGTAACATGGGTCAGCTTCGCACTCTTCGTCCTACCATACTTCGGACTAAAGATATCAAAAGGCCAGGCTACAACAATACTGTTAGCTGGAGGAGGCGTAGCAATACTAGCACTCCTAGGACTATGGGCTAGCTACCTAGGCAAGATACCGGACCCACTTTGGTTCATAATAGGTAGCCAGGGCAGGCCAGTCGTAAGCGCAGGAACACTATGGCTACTATTAATAGCTGGCCTCGTAGGCTATCTCGCAATAGTAACCTACAAGGTAGCCAAACAGAACCAGTATCCATTCAACACACTACTAAAGATACTAGCAATAGGTCTAGGAGGCACAGCCTTCGGCGCCTTCATAGGAGCACTACCAATAATATCGCCATGGAAGCACTTCACAGTAGACGAGTACTTCAGATGGATAACAATACACGCGTTCGTCGAAGGATTCTGGCCAGCCATAGTAATCCCAATACTACTAATACTATTAGTGATCGCGGGTCTAGTTCCACCAAGACTAGCAGTCGCAGTAGCAGGAATCGACGCAACCCTCGAGATAGCGACAGGAATGATTGGAACAGCCCACCACTACTACTGGGGAGGAGAGCCAACATTCTGGATGTACCTTGGAGCAGCAATATCAACCCTTGAAGTCCTCCCAATAGGATTCGTCATAGCATATGCCCTAGTACTATGGAAGAAGGGAGAAGTAAAGACCGAGCTCCAAAAGACCATTCTAACATTCATACTAGTCGCAGCCTTCGGAGGAGCAATAGGAGTAGTAGCATTTGGAGCAGGACTCATCAACATGCCAATCGTAAACTACTACCTCCACGGAACCCAGGCAACAATGGTCCACGCACACCTAGCGATGCCACTGGCATACGGTGTACCAACGATACTAATGTGGGTAGTAGCCTTCTACCTAGCGGGAGGCTTTGGCGACGCAACGCTCGCAAAGATAAGAAAAGCCATAGTAGTCGCAGCAGCAGGATTCTACCTACAGGTACTGCTAAGCTTAGGAGTAATGATGTATGCCCAGTTCGACACTGGTAGCGAGTACGGCTACTGGTATGTCAAGAGCCTAGTATTGCCTGACGGAACTCTTAACGGGTTCTGGATGCAGGACTCGATAATAACAGCAATATGGGCGAGAATGATAGGAGACGTAATAGCAGGATTAGCACTAATACTGGTGATCTACTACGTAGTAAAAGCCTTCCCGAAGGCATTCAAAGCCCAGCAATAAGCCCCAACTACATATATCTCCTCAATACCTTTTTCCTTCCAATGAGCCTAGACTTGTGGAAACATGGTTCTTGAAGGAATCCACCATTACTCTTTTATAATCTGGAAACGCTCGGTATACAATATCCTAGTATCTCGAAAAGTTCACCTGCCAGCCTGTAGAATTCCAACTGGCTTTTGTCCTGAAGACACACTCCTATCTTACCCAGTAGGAACCTTATATGATCATTGTATAATTTCTCTGCTTCTCTAATGTATCCATAAGTGTAAAGGAGATAGAAGAGTTCAATAAGTGCTCCAAGGTGATCAGGCGATACTGCCCTATCCTTATCTAGATCTACTCCTACAAGCTTCAAGTATCGGTTGAGGTCTTTTATGATGGGCTCATGGTACATCAGGCGCCTTGGGCTCTTGTATACTGATTCATAAGGTGGGCATTGTACTCCTTCCAGGGCATTTATGAAAAGTCTCGTGTATTCTTTTTCGAGATCTATTTTATCGCTTGTTTCTGCAGCTATCTTCATTTTTCTGAGTATGTCTTGGATATTTGTACATTCCATTAGGGGTTTATTCAGTAGGCTATCGATTAGTGATGTAAGCTTGTTTTTCCACTCTGGATATCGGGGGCTGGCAAGGGTTATGCTTACTATTTGGGTTATTAGTTTAACTATTTCAGGGTTAGTCATTTCTTATCAGCATTTATTTTATGTTTTATGGTAAGATTATTCATTTTACTCTAGCATAATATATGCATTTCGCCCGGATATGATATATATGAGGGTGTTTAGAGGGATATTACCATAATTTTCATATATAGATACATGAGTATACGTGTGATTAGAGAGGTTTTTGGTGGTCATAATGTCGAAATTAGTATTGACAAGAAGAGACTTTCTAAAACTTTCAGCAACAACAGCAGTCATAGCAGGTACCATCGGAGTAGACGAACTCATATTCCTAAGAAAGAAAGAAACCGACCTAGCCGCAGCCGATACACTAAAGTTAGAAGAAAGATATTTCGTATGCAGAATTTGTGGCGGCGGATGCGTCCTAAAAGGATACCTAACCCCCGAGGGCCGACTAGCAAAAATTGAAGGAGAGAAAAAAGACTGGGTAAGCCATGGAACACCCTGTGTTAAAGGAAAGACTGTTCTGAGGATGCTCTACGATCCAGATAGATTAAAGAAGCCCCTAAAGAGGACTAACCCAGAGATAGGATTTGAACGTGGACCCAACGGAGAACTTATAGGCGTGAAGGATCCAGGATGGGTAGAAGCAGACTGGGACGAAGTACTCGAAGAGATCGCCGATAAAATGGCCGAAGCAATCAAGACATGGGGTCCACAATCAATAGTATTCATAGGGCACGGAAAGGGCTCAGCCCTAGCAAAACTAATAGGAACACCAAACGTTGTAAAACACCACACTACATGTCACTCTACATGGGATGTGACACTCAAACCAATGTATGGCGGAGTACCGAACTCAGATATGAGAAACGCCAAGCTCATCCTAGCATTTGGCTTCGACCAAGGTGCAGGAAAGTCTAAGAACCCATTCGCATGGCTATTTGCCCACGCCAAGAAGAACGGAGCCAAGATAATAGTATTTGAGCCCAGGCTATCAGAGACAGCAAGTAAAGCAACCGAATGGATACCAATCAAGCCAGGCACTGACCTAGCAGTACTACTAGCCATGATAAACGTCATAATAAACGAGGGACTCTACGACGAGGACTTCTTAACAAAATACACGAACGCACCACTCCTCGTGGATCCAGAGACCTACCAATACATAAAAGACGAAGACGGAAACCTCCTAGTCTACGACAAGATAAAGGGCCAAATAGTCCCAATCGATACAGCACTAAGCCCACAGCTAGAATGGGAAGGAGACTATAATGGCACCTATGCTAAGACAGCATTTAAAATCTTAAAAGAAAGGATACAAGAATACACGCCGGAATGGGCAGAATCCGTTAGCGGAGTGCCAGCCGATAAGATTAAAGAAATAGCAGTCGAATTCGCAACCACTAAGCCCGCAAGCATACCGCACTGGAAACGTAGCGGAGGAACGGGACCAAACAGGGGACAAGGCGTAGAAGCATACAAAGCCGTAGGTATACTAATGGCACTCACAGGAAACATCGAGAGGCCAGGAGGATGGCTATATAACAGGAACGCGAAATTCGTATCAAAGGCGATCAGTAAGACTCCGAAGAAGACTTTCGCCGACCTATATCCGATACCAGAGGAATACCAGGGTAAGACTATAGATGAAAGAGAGAGGTTCCCACTGTATAAGAAAAACACCAAGGAAGGAGCCTATCAGAAGGTATGGTATAACATTCTAAACGACTATCCCTACCCGGTAAAAGTAGTAATAGTATGGGGCCAGGGACTACAAGCATTCTTGGACTACGACCTAATAGAGAGGGCAATCAATCACGTAATATACGATAACAATGGAATAGTAGTAAACGTAAACATATACCCCGATGAGATGGCAGCCCTGGCAAACATCGTGCTCCCCGAGAAATTCTTCCTCGAGGGAGGAGCCAATATTGGGTTCTCAAAGAGCTTCGATATAACAACAAGAATAAACTGGGTAGACGGGATAGAGCCCCTATATCCCGATGCGAAAAGCGAATCCTGGATAGTAAAACAACTAGCATACAAAATCGGAGAAAAACTCGGAATATCAAAGACAGAGCTAGAAAACGAGTACTTCTCCGAGTACTTCCTCATTAGCGGACAAGAAAAACTAGAGAAGATGATCGAAAAGTACAATGATAAAACGGGCGCAAACATAACACTTGACGATCTAAGAAGAGAGAAAGTAATCAGTATAGAATGGAAACCTAAGGATCTAACCAGTCTAAAGACGCCCTCCGGCAGAATAGAGATTCTGCCAACAGAACTCGCCGAATACGGATATGATCCACTACCAAAATGGAACCCAGGCTTCACGTATGATGAGACCAGTCTAGCAGACAACGAGCTAGTAATGGTATCCACAGTATTCGCCATGAACAGACACTCCAAGACAGTTAACAATGACTGGCTCAGATACTTCCTCGCTAAACACCATGCAGACAAAGTATGGATACATCCAGACACAGCCAGCAAGCTAGGGCTCAAAGAAGGAGACAAAGTCATAATATCATACAAGCGTAGCTTCGACCCAGAATACACGATCCACACTCCCGAATTCAAGGTTCTCGCAAAAGTACACATAACAGAGGGCGTAAGACCAGACGTCATCGTAGTTCCACATGGTACAGGACAGCTCTCAAGATTTATGGCCAGCTATGGTTTCGGCCCCCTAGGAGGAGACGGGGCCGTTAAATCGATCGAACTAGACTACAATGACCCATCAGCCTCTTCACGAGACCTAGACATAATCGTAGAGGTGAGGAAGTATGGCTAGGTATGGATTCGTCATAAACCTAGACACCTGTATAGGCTGCGGAGCCTGCGTAGCAGCATGTAGCGAAGAAAACAGCCTAGTGCTACAACAACTCAAGGAAGATGCCGAGGTACCACTAGGCGGAAGAAGAGACATTCTAGTGATAGAAAAAGGAAAGTTCCCATCAACTGTTAGAATTAATCATCATCACACCTGTATGCACTGTGATAATGCTCCATGTGTACATGTATGCCCGACAGGAGCCAGCTATAAGACGGAAGAGGGAGCTGTCCTAATAGACTACGATCTATGTATAGGGTGTAAATACTGTATAGTTGCCTGCCCATACAATGCTAGATACGTGAACGAGGCCCTCGGGGGACCAGACAAGTGTACAATGTGCTACCACAGGATCACTAAAGGCCTCGAGCCAGCATGCGCCTCCTCCTGCCCAACAGACTCCATTGTATTCGGAGATCTCGACGATCCAAACAGCGAAGCCTACAAGTTATCACTAGAAGCAGTACCACTAGCGCCAGAGATGGGAACCAAACCACGGGTATACGTGATTCCTCCAAGGAGGTGATAGAAGATGGCAGACATACTATTCGTTAGGCAAGAATGGTGGGAGACAATCATCGCAGGATACCTTTTCCTAGGAGGCCTAGCCGGAGTAATAGTACCAGTAGCATACTACTACTGGGTAAAAGAAAAGAACAAGATGCTTAACCTAATAGGAGGACTATCAGCATTCATAGGCATTGTAGTCGGCATATTCCTACTTATACTAGACCTAGGACTTCCATCACACGCAATAGAGATGTTCATCAGCCCACGACTCAACCTTGGATCATGGATGACCATGGGCACCTACATAATAGTACTGTTCACGATATTCACAGGCCTATACACGATACCATTCCTACCATGGTTCAAGGTCGTTGGAGGAAAATTCACGAGAAAACAAATAACCATACTAGGAGGAATAGCGTCGATCCTAGGACTAGCAACAGCAGCCTACACTGGATTCCTACTAGGAGCCGCGAAAGGAATCCAGTTCTGGAACACCCCGATACTACCAATACTATTCGTCGCCTCAGCAACGAGTAGCGCTTTATGCTTCTATTGTGCAGTAGTAGCACCAATACTTCTAAGAGTATACCCCGAGTTCAGGGACATTGCCGCACGAGTAAGACTGCAACTACAGAGATTCGACTTATACGTGATGCTAGGAGAACTCTTCATAATATTCGTATACCTAAACATAGCACTCTGGGGACTTCCAGGCACGAGGGAATCAGCACTACTACTGATAAGTGGAGGCCTAGCTCCACTATTTTGGATCGGAGTCGTCCTGATAGGGCTAGTCATACCCATACTAATACTATGGGGCTATACACTCAGGATAAAAGACGAGAGACAAGAAGTTATCATCGCATCGGCAATAGCAGGATGGATGGTACTGATAGGAGCGTTCATCCTAAGATACGTAATATTGGTAGCAGGCGTAATTGCGGTTCCCTTAATATAGCCTAGCCCATATTACTCAAGAAATGCCACTTCCCCCAACTCAAAACCCAATTATTTTTCCTCTTCTTCGAGTCATTCTAGAACACCTAATACCTAATTCCAGGATAACAGCATCCATGTCCTAGAACCATGAACAAATCGCCTAATAAGATTGAATAACACCGATAATGCACAATAATAGTATATAGAGGTGGATATAGCGATGAGAATTCTAGCCATAAACTTCAAAGCATACAAGACCGCCTTCACGGACACAGCTGTAAAGATTGCAGAAGCAGCATCAAAAGCAGTAACACTATACAATAATTTACGAGTAATATTGGCGGTTCCATCTCCACTAGTATATATATTATCAAGCATACATGAGGATCTCTATCTACAGCATGTAGACCCTGTGGAATATGGTAGTAGAACAGGCTATCTCCCAGCCCGAGCACTAGAGCATCTCCCAGTTAAGGGAACACTCCTAAACCACAGCGAACACAAAATGACCATAAGACACATAGACTACGCTATAAAAACTATACGCGAAATAGGAAAAGAGATCCTAGTATGCGCTGACACACCACAAGAGGCAGCTGCACTGACGCATTTAAAACCCAATATGATCGCTGTAGAGCCACCAGAGCTAATAGGAACAGGCATCCCAGTTTCCAGGGCAAAGCCGGAAGTCATAACAAAGGCAGTCGACGCAGTCCACCGTATAGATTCGGATATACCAGTACTCGCTGGAGCCGGTATCTCCGGCCCTGAAGACGCAGTCAAGGCTGTAGAGCTCGGCGCGAAAGGCGTACTAGTAGCTAGTGTCGTGATGAAGTCTAAGACTCCAAAGAGGACTCTTATCGAGCTTGCAGAAGCATTGTCCCAGTAATCTCCAAAATAACAGTATGAGCGGTATACTGAGAACATAACAGGTTAAGCATCCATTATCTTCCTTATGTCTTATTCTTCAGGTGTTACGCTGTGGAGTCAAAATATGCTCTGAGGTCGTTATACTGGATATTGCTCATAGTCATACCAGCGACGCTAGGATCTTATCTATACGAAGCAAGCCTACTCAATTTCCCAACGGCCTATATAGTAACGTGTAGAGTAATTGGTATGGCCCTTGTTTTCTATGGCATAGCACTTAATGTCGTGGCAGGGCGGGCTCTGAGAAAATATGGACACTCACATCCCTCGAAAAGATTTACCCAGCCAGACCGCCTTGTCAAAACAGGGGTATACTCATGTATGCGTCACCCAGGGCAGTTCGGCTTGATTTTGGTAAGCGTAGGAACTAGCCTAATAGTCGCGGGCCTACTCGGAGTTTTGTTTTCTGGATGGATTATTACTGCAGGATTATTGTTCATCATTTATGTTGAGGAGCCAGAGGCACGATCGATATTTGGAGAAGAATACCATCTTTATGAGGAAAAAGTTCCGCCAATATCGTTGAATATCTTATGTGTAATTAGGCAATTGTTCAACTAGATTCCAGATAAGTGTTTTGTCCTTGGTCTACGCAGTTGGATCTTAGAGTCTTCATCCACTCTTCATCTATACGGCCCTCTTCCAAGTCCTTCTCAATCAGATTTTGTTCACGTTCACAGGGGTCTCCATAACCTCCTCCTCCCGCAGTCATAATAATGATCTCGTCTCCTTCATTCAGCTGTATCGTGGCCTTGCTTGGTAGTATCTTAGTTCTACCGTCTTTGTATCGTACCATGTATATGGCTGGTTGTCCAGGCATGCCTCCTCTGAGTCCCCATGGACGGGTTCTACATCGCTCTCCTACAATTGAGACGGTGGTCTTGTCGGAGAGTATTCTTATGCCTCTAATTATTCCATTTCCTCCCCGGTACTTTCCTTGTCCTCCACTGGATGGTCGTATCTCGTATCTTGTAAATAGTATAGGATACTCGGCTTCAAGTATCTCTATAGGAGTATTGAGTGTATTCGTCATATTGGTGTGAACGGCGTCCACTCCGTCGCAACATGGCCTACCGCCAGTGCCACATCCTATGGTTTCATAGAACGCCCATGTCCGGCCATCCCTGGTAATACCGCCTATCATGATATTGTTCATGCTACCGCATGATGCCGCGGGTACTTTATCGGGAAGAGCTTCTGCTAGTGCCCTCAATACAACGTCTGCTATTCTTTGGCTCGTCTCTACGTTTCCACCGCTGACTGGTGCTGGCTTTACAGGATTGACTAGGCTTCCCTCGGGAGCCTTTATTTCGACTACTCGTAGGAATCCCTGATTCATCGGCATCTCCGGGTCGAGCACGCTTTTTAGAGCAAATGCCGTTGCAGCAACTGTTACTCCATATACGGCGTTTATGGGGTAGTCGACTTGGGGATGGGTACCCGCAAAGTCTACTATTAGCTTGTCTTTCTCGAAGGTGATTGTTACATCTATGTTGACTAGTTTATCATCTAGTTCGAGATAGTCTCTTGCATAGAAGGATCCCTGTATTCCTAGGTCTTCTAGGAGTCTCCTGGTGTATCTCTCAGTGTAATCTAGGATTTCGCTCCATGCCTCTAAAAGTGCAAAGGATCCATATTTCTTGGCGAGCTCGAGTATTCGTTTCTCACCGACGTTTAGACTGGCTATTTGTGCTCGTAGATCCCCCTCGAAGTACCTTGGGGTTCTGACGTTTGATTCTATGAGACGTAGAATCTCTGTATCTAGTCTACCGTCCTTGACTATCTTTACGGGGGGTATGACGGTTCCTTCTTGGAGGAGCTCTGTTACTTTTCCACCTATGCTTCCTGGGACGCTTCCGCCTACGTCTACGTGGTGTGCTTTGTTCGCTACTATTGCGATGAGTCTTCCGTCATAGTATACGGGTTTCATTGCTAGGATATCGTTTAGGTGTGTGCCTGCTATGTATGGGTCATTTACAATGACTATGTCTCCTGGGTTTAGGTTCTTGCCTAGTTTCTTTAGCATTCTGACTGTATTGACGACGCCTATGCTCATGCTACCGAGGTGGACAGGGATATGCTCTGCTTGGGCCACTATTTCTCCTGTGGGAGCTAGTATTGCGCAGCTATGGTCGAGTCTGTCCTTTATATTGGGGCTGTATGCGGTGTTTCTGAGGACTATTCCCATTTCTTCGCTTGTGTATATGGCTGCGTTCTTGATAACTTCTACTGTTATCTTGTCCACCATTTTTTACACCTCCGAGATATGAAATGCGCCTAGATTGTCTAGGAGTGCCTCATATCTTTCTGGAACAACAATTGTGGAGTCAGGAGCCTCTATTATCGCTGGGCCCTTGATGAGTGATCCTGGGTCTAGGTCTTCTGTTCTATAGATATTGGATAGCTTCCATCCGTCCTCGAAATATACGAGGCGCTGTTTTTGTGGTTTGACGTGGTGTGGCTCATAGCGTTTTCTACGTGGGAACCTTGGCTTGACGGTGACTCCTATTGCGTCTAGCCGTGCTACGACTATGACTACTTCTTCCTCGTAGTTCATGAAGCCGTACCTATTTTCGTGGATGTAGTGGAAGGTCTCAACTATTTTCCGTATGTTTGGATAATATGGTACTAGAAGTGTGTAGCCCTGGCCCCAATATTTAGCCTCTATGTATCTTCGGAACACCCTCCTATTCCAGGGTATTCCTTCTTCTTCCAGTATCTTGTTGGCTCTCTCCTCGAGTTCGCTGAATATCCTTTCCAGATATTCTTCTGATAGTTCATCCGCCTGTTTAACAATTGGGTAAGTAAAACTATGCTTGTAGTCGGTAACAAGTAGGCCGAGAGCCGAGAAGACGCCGGGTCTGGGAGGAACTATGACCGATGATATTCCTAGGTCTCGGGCTATTTCGACCGCGTGGAGTGGTCCGGCTCCCCCGAAAGCAAACATCGAGAATTCTCTAGGGTCATGGCCTTTTTCTACGCTTACGAGCCTTAGCGCCTTGCTCATAATAGTGTTAGCTATAGTGATAATACTCCACGCAGTTTCTTCTACACTGAGTCCCAGTTGATCCGCTAATCTCCGTATAGCCTTCTCAGCTAGTTCCTTGGATAAAAGTAGTCTGGCTCCTGCTAGCTTTGTAGGGAGTCTGCCTAGTACGAGGTTCGCGTCTGTTATTGTCGGGTCTTTTCCTCCGAGCCCATAGCATGCTGGTCCCGGATCTGCTCCCGCACTGATTGGTCCTACTCGGAGTGCTCCTCCTTTGTCGATCCAGGCTATTGTTCCTCCTCCGGCGCTGACCTCGGCGAGGTCAATATATGGAAATCTTACAGGGTAGCCACTGCCCCGCACTAGTCGTCCCATATGTACTTTTCCGCCTACCTCGTACATTGTCGTGATCTCTGGTACTCCCTTTATTACGCTTGAGGCTTTTGCAGTTGTACCACCCATATCGAATCCTAGTGCCTTTTCTACACCAATTAATTGGCTGAAGAATGCAACGGCTACCGCTCCTGCACTAGGCCCGCTCTCTATAAACATTGCGGGTTTTTCTAGAGCCTCTGCTACATGGCTGACTCCACCGCTACTCTGCATTATGAGGAGTTTTCCTCGGAAGCCGGAGCTTCGTAAAGTATTTTCCAGGTCATCTAGGTACTTGCTAAGGACTGGTTTTAGCACAGCATTTACTACTGTTGTGCTCGTACGCTCGTATTCCATTGGCTCTGGATCTATCCTGTGGCTGGGAACTATTATCGCGTCTGGACACTTTTCCTTGATTGTTTTTTCAGCTTCTATCTCGTGTATAGGGTTCTTGTAGCTATGGAGAAAGCTTACAGCAAACACCTTTATTCCTTCCTTGCAGAACTCCTCTACTTTGCGAGACAGGTGTTCTTTATCTAGGTCTTCTATAATGTTACCATTTTTGTCTATTCTTCCTCTTACTCCGACGCGGTGGTTTCTTGATACTAGAGGCTTAGGCTTGGAGAAGAAGAGGTTGTAGAGTTCGGGTCTATTTTGTCTCCCTATTTCTATTATGTCTCTGAATCCTTCATTTGTTATTAGGGCAACTTTGGGGGGTTCGATACCGATTTGTCCTAGGAACATGTTTGTCCCTATTGTACTAGCATGGATGATTGTGTCCACTCTTTCTAGGTCGTCTATTGCTTGTCCGATCGCGTTCATGATTCCT
>JALUDS010000056.1:0-3955 GCA_027043945.1 Acidilobaceae archaeon | reverse complement strand
ATAGTATTAGTTTGCCGAACAGTATTGGGAAGACGAGTACTAGTATGAAATAGAATAACATCGTGAGGCTTTTCGCACTCACTAGAAACGTGAATATTAGTACTACGGCTACGTCTGCTACCATGCTCGTCGCGAAGATGAGTTGTCCTATGTTTCTCCTGATCAGGCCTTTCATTTTGATTATTGAATATACAATCGCCACGCCTGTAGTTGACACAGCGAGCGCTGCTAGGAAACTTGTCTCGAGCGGATAGTTTAGGATGAAGTGGAGTACTGATCCTGTCACGAGCATTGGGGCCATGAAACTTATTGTTCCAGCGATAAGGCTTTTCTTAAGGTTTCTTCTTAGTACTGGTGGGTCTATTTCTAGGCCTGCCACATACATTATGAATACGCTTCCCGCTAGGGCTAAGAGTCCGATGGTGTCGTTTGTCTTGATGCCGAAGTATGCGGCTGTGAATCCGAAGAGAATCTCGAATATCGCGGGTGCTATTCCAAGGGCGTCTGAGAGGAAGCTTGAGGCCATTATTAGTGATGCGATCACTGCTAGGAAGTAGAGCTCGTGTACTTCATGTTCGAGTTGTTCCCCATAGTTTATTTCTACGAGGAATGTTGCTATCGCTATGCTCATTCCTAGAAATCCTAGTACCCATCTGCTCCTAAGCATCGATGTTATCCGTTTTAGTATTGGTCTTGGCGCCATTGTTGTTACCCTCTCATTGTTGTCTTTATGCCCGTTGTAGGTGATGGTGACAGGTACCCTTATTGTCCTGTCTGCATGCCTAGAAATAAATATGATCTATATAATTCTTTTTTGTAACATTTTTCATATAATATTGAAGATAAAACCAATAAAAGCGACAATACCCTGCTGGAGAAGAAGGAGAGGATAGACACAATGGAACATGACCTCGTAGAATGCACTAGGAAGTTACCCACTCTGAAGCTACCCTATGCATCACGGAACCCTAAGAACATGGCTAAACGCCTAAAGCCCACTAGGTGCGACGGCTACTATGCCTTTGAGGTCTGCGAGGGATTCACATGCTATATGTGTGTTTTCCCTGAGGAACCACATGTGTCTATCGAGCGTGTATATGTAGATGACGTCCTCAGCGGGCTTAGACACCGTCTACCTGAAGTGAAGCTAGAGTGTTGTAATATGAGAATAGCTAAAAGCGTATGGCGAGGAGGACTCATGAGAATTGAAGAATTAACTTGCCCAGTCAAGGTAATCGGTGGTCGCTTCCTGGTATGGGGAAAGGAGGTTGAATGTGTGGATTTGCGGGAGTGCTTGTCTCTAGCATATTCGTCTAAGGAGTAGGCCTGTGCTACTCTGGGTCCCTTATACCCCATTCAGTAATGACGAATACGGTCTCTCCCTCTGGAAGGTGTGGCGCGTCGACTATCCTAGCAATCCTCTTGTTGCCTCGGCTCTTCTTCAACTGTACTCTTACACCTGGAGCATGGTAGAGGACGTGTCCTCCGACCGCCTGGGTCGGGTCACCATAGAACACGTCTGGCCTAGCCATGACCTGGTTTGTAATCACTACCGCAACATTATAGATCTCGGATAACCTGGATAACTGGTGTAGATGCTTGTTTAATAGCTGCTGCCTCATAGCCAGGTTCTCTCTGCCCGGGTACTCGGCCCTGAAATGCCCAGTCACGCTGTCCACCACGACAAGCTTGATATTCTCCCTCTTCAACATATCGAACAACTGATCTACGATGGCCATCTGGTGATGACTGTTTATCGCCCTTATCCAGTAAATGTTCTCCATAACCTCGTCCGGGTCAAGGCCTACTCCGCGAGCCATCTGCTCAATACGCTCCCACCTAAAAGTTCCCTCGGTATCAATATAGACTGCCTTAGCCTGCAACCCACCCTTATCCTCCGGAAGCTGAACATTAACCGCTAATTGATGACATAGCTGGGTATTATGTAGG
The DNA here is from genome assembly GCA_027043945.1 of Acidilobaceae archaeon. Classification (GTDB taxonomy): domain Archaea; phylum Thermoproteota; class Thermoprotei_A; order Sulfolobales; family Acidilobaceae; genus S143-63. Next base: position 2,005 of record JALUDS010000056.1, on the reverse strand, counting down.
ACTATCCCTGTTGGAGCAATGAAATTGTGTATCTTGGGCACGACTAGGTCGTATACCCAATCATTATACTCTATTAGTTCTACGCTCTTCACCCTATGGAATTCAAGATTCTTTATCTTGTCTATGAATTCTAATGCGTGAACTACTAACTTTCTGAGGTTATTGATTTCAGCTAGAAGTACAGTTCTTATATGATTGTATACTTTTGGTCTTTTGGGTAATCCTCTATATCTATAGTTTCTTATCTGGGAATCTGTTAGACCATATTTACGCAACCTGGTCCAGGCGAATGGTAATTTTACTTTGGCTCCTGGAGCTATTGATTCTTCTGACTTGTCTAACATATCGATGATCTCTTCAAAGTATTCTCTTATCCTAGTTAGGCTCTTTTCTGTAAACCATGTGTTCATATTTCTAGTCAATAGGTGGTATGCCGTCTCTTTATCTCGTTTCTTTACTCTAAATTCCTTGTATATGTTTGCTAGATATCTTGCTATTTCAGGAGGATATCTTCCTACTCCTCTAGACTTGAATCTTTTCTTTTTAAGATATGTTTTCTCTAAAACTTTGTTGAGTTTTGCTCTGTTTTCTCCCGAGATGAAAATTACATAATATGGTTTTTCTTCTATGATTTTTATTGATAATTTAGGCCTTACACCGAGTCTTTTTAATAGCATAAGTAGTCCTGTTGCAAGTTCATAACTTCGGGTTGAAAACTCGATTGATGATTCACTAACATATCCGTCTCCGTCGATATATCCGGCTAAGAACCATTCTATTGTATCCTTATCGGCACTAAGGATTCTCTCGGGGACTCTCTTTGAATACGCCGTCTCTTTAATTAGTTCTCCTAGCCACTCATATGATTTCCTTCTGAACAATATCCTGTATACATTGTTTCTTTTGTCTATCGACACCCTTGGCACGTACCCGTCTCTCTGTTTGACGAACTCTACTACAAGGTCTACTAGTTCTTTTTCAGAGATATGTATTGAGATTGGATTTCTTGCGCCTTCAGCCACATATAGACCCAGCACATAGGCTTCCATATGATCTAGGCTAGCAGAAGATGCGGGGACTTCCCTTACTCCTACTATTAGATCTCCTGGTTTTACCTCTGAAGCTGGAATCCACCTTAATCCATTTCTGAATACAAGCACTGGATGTTTTGGAGTGATCTTGTAGGAGAATCCAGAGTCTAATTGAATCTCGACCAAGTATTTCGCATATTCTCTATATACGTACGAAGCCTTAACCCTTACTGGTTTAAGGGTCTTAGGATGAAGAGCATATACATAGACTGTTTCTAGTGGAACCGCATATCCATTGTCAAATGGTTTTTCTCCATGGATTTCTTTGTATTTATTATACATTTCTTGAATAGTCGATAGGTGAACAAGGGTATCGTTTTCGTAATAGATATATGTGTCTTTGGCGAAGCATTTTCCTGAGCCGAATTCTCCGTAGAATTCTGTTATTGTTCTTGTTTCTACTCCTCCTCCGAGTAGTTGATCCAGGTTCCTGCTTCCTGTTGTTATTTTCTTGACGTTGAGCCGTTCTCGTTTTAGGTCTAGTGCTGTTTTGAAGCGTATGTCGAGTGCGTCTCTTGCGGCTTGTATTATTTTCTGGGCGGTTGGTAGCGGTATTCCTGTTACTTGGCTTATTTCGTGTGGTGTTGCCACTGCTATTGCTTCTATGCTTGTGAAGCCTGCTTCTATTAGTTTGTGTGCTGTTGCGGGCCCTATTCCTGGGAGGTCCGTGATGTCTTTGGGTTTTTTGTTGTCTTTTTCGGGCATGTCTTTCAATCCCCTCCGTTGATTAATCGTGTGATTAGGGCTAATATAGGAGTAGTAGATGTGTTGTCTCCATAGATAGTGGGGGTGTAGTGGATTTATTATGGTATAGGCCGGTGTTAACCGGGGAGTTAACACTCCACGAACCACAATAAAAAACAAAGACCACACTACACATCCAAATACAATAGGGCACACCACATGCAGAAAAC
>JALUDS010000055.1:0-42085 GCA_027043945.1 Acidilobaceae archaeon | reverse complement strand
GGTGTGTGTTTTGAGTGAGAGATACACTATTGGCTCCTATGCACTAGTAATAATAGTGCTGTTCATAGCGTTCAACTATGTAGTGTCTCTCACAGCCTTCTACTTCGGTCTACTAAACAACATGGTTGCCAATGTAGAAGCAATATCAAACGGGGACTATGGTAAGCTAGGCACATTCATCGGGTTCCTGCTCCAACTGTTCACATGGTGGGTGTACATCTTCAGTAACGACATGCAGTTAGCGGTACTTATAGGTCTAGCACTTCTATACGAGGCTGTCGAGTCAGAGTGGTTCTAACCCTTAAAACATTCAATACTAAATAATCTATTCTGGTGTAACTCTCATGGCTAGAGACGAGAAGGAAGATTATGAAGACGAGGACTATGGTAAGCCCACTATTATACAGGTAGAGCCTACAATTGTTGAGAACAACCTGTTCCGGGCTATGAGCTACCAGATAGACACTACCGAGAAAATAGATGTTGAAGAGAAAATACGGGAGCTTGGGGGAGTACCTAAGAAGGTCGCCATGATAATGCAGTACCTGACGAAACACTATTTCGGCAGTATGCTAGGGGGTCAAATCATTGACCCGCTTTTCGCCAAGAACATTGTTATGGATAGGATTACACAGTTCGCAGAGATGCTTATGAGCGTCTACATAAATAGTGTAGACGAGTTCATAGATAAGATAGAGGCTAAGAAGGTTAGTGGGGACAGCTTCGAGAGGGAGATAAACGACCTGCTAGACCTTATAGACACTAGCTTCATAACTCTGAGGGAGATAATGAACCGGTTTGAAACAGCCGTTCATGTAAACGCTAAGCCCGAGATTAGACCACCACTAGTAGACGCTAAGATAGGCTACCAGAAAATAAGGAGCTAGCCCGCATTCTTCCAGAACGCCAAGCTCAAAGCTAGCAGTACCACAAACAGTCCAACATAAGCAGTACCTAATAACAGTATGCTAAGCACCAATGATAAAGCACTACCAACCGCTAACGCTTGGTACCAAGGGAACACCCTTGAGAACACAACTACAATACCGACAAACATAACCATAGTAATCAAACCAGACACACTAGACAGACCCGGGCTACCAATGTTTACCCCGGGTGGATTGACGCTTGGAGCAGTATATGTAACGTTCACACCCGGAACGGTAATGGTTGTAGTGTATATTGGAGCGGTAGACGTACCCGTATTCTCCGGGCAATCAACCTGCTCTCCTACTGCCACTATGTAGTCTCCCTCTGGTATGTCTAGTAACATATTGTTGCTTGTTATCAGATAGTCGTAGAGCACGTTGTTGCCTGTTGAGTTAATGAAGAGCAGGTGGTACCCGCTATACGTGTCTGCTAGCCATAGAGCGTGAACCAGATTGTCATTGAATATGCTTGGGAGAACCCATATCCAACTAGCAGAATCGTTCACAACACTAACATTCCCATGTGGAATACCAGCATAACCATTAACCAAGTCATAAAAAACCGTGCCATTAGTGAAATCAGGGTCTGCTAGGAATACCGTGTTGTTACTAGTATCATTCAACCTGTAATAACTAAGCTCGTAAGGATAAGCGTGTTGTTCTATTGGCTCTGCTATTTTCTCCAGCTGCCCTATATTATATTCTATGTCTGTTTGTTTTGTTATCTTAACGCTTCTAATGTATAACGTGTATCCCCAGTCTGCACTCCAGCCGTCATGGTATCCAAGCTGTATCTGTGTTATAGTGTCTTGTGTATCGAAGCTTAACGTGAAAACGCCGTTCTCTGTTTGCACGTCAGAGAAAAATTTGTACTCGTATCTACCAGTGCTATTTACAAGCCATAACATTAGGTTTGTGGTTGATGAGTAACCGCTTGTTGCGTAAACATCTACTGTTATAGTGTACTTTCCTGCTCCTAGACTAGTGTTATAATACCAGTAAGGCTCGCTGTTAAGAGAGCCTCCATTCTCATGTATATATAAGCTCCAGTCCCCATTACTATCCTGCTTGACCTCATAGTCCCATCCTGATAGAGCGTTGTTACTCCATCCTTGACTTGTACCGTCCTCGAAGTCCCAGTAGTATGTTATGGTGTGGTTCACAACACTAGGGTCTCCAATAATATCATTTGCCCCCTTCTTGAATATAGCATAAATCGTATAGTTACCGTTATATGGTAGGAGTACATACACACTACTATACTTATCCTTTATATAATAACTAATACTATTACCATTGGAATCCTCGAATCCAACAAGACCATAGCCTTGCTCTACATGCCCAGTAAGGTTCAAGCTAATTGATACATTAGCTATACCATTAATAATGCTAACAGGAAGAATATCCGTGAAACTCATCGGCGGAATGGACACATTATTACTATTAAAATAGATATAACTCTGGTTATTATTGAAAACCCATTTCTTATCGTGCAACGCTATTACAGTACCGCCTGCTATGTGTTCCAATCTAGTCTGTATCAAGCCTTGGTAGCACACTTTTGTTGTGCTTGGTTTTTCTGGGTTGTATGTTGTTTGCTGTGCTGGTAGTATTGGGCTGTGTATTATGTATAGAGCGTTCATGGTTATGTTTATCCTATTCCCATCACTATTTGAGTCTTCCACTCCTATGAATGGCTCAATTATCCCGTTTGGATTGTTCGTGTATGAGTCTAGGGTGAATGGGCTTGTGTCGTTTGAGGTTGTGGTTCCTATTGTTCTTCCATGCTGTATTGTCTGGTTGTAGTAGTATGTTACTATTTGTATCTGGTTGAAGTGTAGGTCGTTCTGCTGTGTGTTCCCGTCTGTCTTTACTGTTGTTGCCGTGCCGTTTGATGTTTCCAGCTGTAAGCCCCAGTCCGTGCTTCCCTCTCCCAGCCCTGCTCTCATAGTGTTCCCCAGTATAGTGTTGCTGGAGCCGCCTGTCCCGCTTGGAGCATAATAGTGTTTTATGAAGCCTATGAAGAACGTGTTGCTTGAACCCCTGTCCCCAGTAATGTTTACATCATCCATTATCATGGCGTTTAGATAACCGTTTGACTCGAAGGGCTTATCCATGTATAACTGGTACCACCCCTCGCCGTCATTCGGGTACAAGAATAGGGAGCCATGTGTGTCGTTATAGTAGCCTCCGCCCTTAGTATGCCATGTATAATCAAGCGTGTCTCCCCTTGTAAAGTTATAGCTGTAAGCAGACACCATATACGGATTATTATACTCTGGATTATAATGTGATGAATCGCACACATGTACTAGAATACTAGCGTTACCATGTGGTGGAAGTCCAAGCCTAATAGTCATTACTAGAGTCTCATTGTACTCGTCAATATAGCTAACCCAGTAGTACAAGCTGGTGTTGTCAAGCAGAGTCGGGTATACATTGTTGAAGTCGAAGGGAACAATACCCTGCAAACTATCCCAGTACGGGAAGTTATCCCTAGACAGTATAAGCGTGAACGTTTGAACATTATGGTCAAGCGTATTAGTAACATTATAAGCTACAAGAGCAGGACTACAAGAAGGCGTTGGCTTTACCAATACACTCCTATTCCACAGCTCATTACTAACAATCTTCTCGTTAGAAGGAAGAAGAAGAACAGTCCTATCCCATAGCTCATTACTGACAACCTGCTTGTTAGCTGGAAGCATGACTATACTCCTATTCCACAGCTCATTACTAGCGTAAGCATTGTACATTGAGCCAGAATTAATCGTAGAAACATTAGGATAAGAACCATAGCTATACAGATAGCTAGTGTTAACCCTACTAGTATAGTTGGAATAGGTAACATTCACAGTATAACTCCAATTAATATTCTCGACAAAATAGTTACCATTAACCGCTCCATAAACCAAGAAGGAGAAATAGGATATGCTTACAGCTAAAACCATAAGTAACCAAATAAACCTCCTCCAACCAACATCACCATCCAATGCAAACCCCCAGCACCATCAACCACTATACTGACCCGAAACAGGTAGGTGAATCTCATAAACAACAGTAACCACATCGCCAGAACTAACACTAATGGGACTGCTAAGATAATCATACAGTACCACTATACGTGAAAAATATGAAGAATAATACTGGTAATCAACTGCACTTATGTATGTTACTGCATAAACATTAGCAGAATTCGTCATTGTTATTGATTTTGTTATAATCAACACCAAGTCGCCATTGGTACTGTATGTATGTATATCTTGGTATGATATTTTACTTGAACGTACCAGTGATGAAGAAATTGAACCCCATCCTATGCTTTTACTATAACCTAAATCTGATGTAACTAAACCTATTGAAGTATCATAACCAGAACTAAGCCATTGTGAAGGATAATTTATATATATAATTGTGTTAGATGCACCAGAGTCAGTAAATGTATAATCATTACCACCTAAATTTTCAGCTATTATATTAAATAAACCTATAACTGGTGGGTCATTGTCCTTGTACACAATATGCCCATTTTTGTATATCTTTAATATTATCTTCAAACCTATCTTATTATACCTTTCACTACTATCATTACTCACATTTATTATATATGGATGTAATATATCGTGGCTTACTATTTCAAAGTATAACGGTACAAACATAACTAATAGTATTATTATAGAAAGTAATATCATCTTATTTTTTTTGTATTTCATATTTTTATCACCCCGTTGCCATATTGAATTTATATGTTATAGTTACAGTATCATTAAACTTAAGTGTTATTGGATTGTTAAATATGTCTAGAAAGTACATTACATTGCAACAGATGTATGCACTACCATATATTGTAACATTTCCAGCAGTACTATTTGTGTATGTATATGATATAGAAGCTTGTATAGTGAATGTATTTGCGTCAACATAATAATTCGCAGGGTCTATTTGTATTTGTATATATTGACCTTCAGATAGAGTATATTTGTTTGGACTATATGTTACACTTGGGTCTATTATTAACCAAATATATGTATTACCATTAGTTGTTATATATTTATGCACATTCCCACCTAAATCATATATTTGAAATGGATTATAATCATATCCTCCTGTGAAGTATGATGCTACCATATATGGAAAGTTGTTTACTGGTGGGTCGTTGTCGTGATATACTAGGTATCCATTGTGGTATACGTATATTTGGGCTAGGCTTATCTGGTTATGTGGTTGTATGGATACTCCTATTAGGGCTAGCTCTAACAATAGTATTGCTATTGCTGGTAGTGTTAGGATAGGCCTTGCCCTCCCCATAATCATGCACCATTATATATTCTTTCAGCTGAAAGATAAGAGTTTTATGGTTACTACTGTTTGAGTCCTAGCTGTTTTATGCGTCTGCGGAACCTGTCATAGCTCATGCATCTCTCCTTTCCACTCCTAGTCTTCATGCATAGTTTTCCCTGTGCAACCAATATCCTATGTATATCCTTTACCTTATAGCCTTTCTTCAACATTGCCCGTACTTCTTTTATAGGTATCTTATACTCTGGTCTACCAAGCTTTTCCCCTTGCTCCTTCTTCCGCCTTAACGCTTCTTTCGTCCTCCTACTTACATCCTTCCTGTATAGCTCGGCGAACCATAGGAAGTCGCTTATAACCTTCTTGCGGAGCATGGGGTCTTGTATGTAGTCAATGAACTCTTGTGCTGTGAACTTATACCTTATGCCTTCCTCTGTTAGGTTTCTAAGCTCTATCAAGCCGTCCTCTAGGCTCCTGCTAAGCCTTGCAAGGTCGTAGAACAGTATGAAGTCAATGTTGTTGTCCTTCATAAAGTCGAGCATTTGCCTATACTTAGGTCTATCCCTAGGCTTTATGCCCCCGCTAACATCAATATCCTTGAACACACCCACAATCTGTATGCCATGCTGTTCCGCCCACTTCCTAATAGCGTACACTTGGTTCTCTGGGTTCTCATCATCCCTACTTACACGTATGTACACGACAGCCCTATCCACATCTACCACCTACCCTTTCTTCTTGGGCGGAAAATGAATAGTAGGACTCCAGCAACAATAATCAGCCTAACAAGATACCCTAGAACGCTCAAAACAATACACCAGTAAACAATAGTAATAACCGAATCATTTAAACATAGAAACATGCAGTTTACCCGTATAAAAACCAGGAGAAAGTAAATAGTGCATCTACATTTATTCTTTTATCTCAACATGTTTACATTTATCAATACACATCATATAGCACTTCCTGCAATCCTCGTCTAACCTAGCCTTCTCGGTCAAACATTCCTCTCTGAAATTGTCTAGTCTATCAAACCATCTACCATAGTCATATCCTAGCTCGAACATGAATCCTGTTAGTAGACCAGCTAGGGATTCAATACTAGGCTTAACATATAATAATGTAAACAATGCTGCTATTATTGATACAGTAAAAGATACATTAACAGGACTCAATAATCTATTTCTACGGCATGCAGCCCAACTAACATAGACATGTGCTATAATAGACTCTAACAGAAAGCCTAGTGGTATAGCAGCCACAAAAACAATGAACCCTGTGTAATTCATCACAAACACCCATTGCGAAATATTAAAGTTTCGTTTTCTTCATACCCACTTCTCTAGTATTTTTATTGCCTCCTCTTTTTCTCCTTTTGCTATGAGTATTATAGCCTTGGCTATGTCCCTATGGTATGGTGATGACTTGACGGCTAGGGTCTGGTCTACTGGTACTGCTAGCTTCTTGTAGTCGTACCATCCTATAAGCACGGCTAGCGGTATGTACGCTAGGAAGAACGCTAGTGTGAATACTAGTATGCTGTTGAATATGACATGCATTGATGGTATGTATTGCACTAGTAGTCGGTACTGTATCACTATGAAGTTTGCAAAGCTCAATATGAACACTAGGTATGTGCTGTGTCCTCTCCTAAAATACGTCCACATGCGTAATAGTCTACCACGCAAGCCGTTAGCCCCATCCAGTTATTACTGGTGTTAAAGTATCAGCAAGAAGCTTGCGGTACAGCCACACGGCTAACGCTAGCCTTACCGGTATTGTGTCTACTTTCTTTATTGGGGTCTTGCTCATAACGAGCAGGTAGTCTAGGCTTGCCGGGTACGCATAGCTCTTTATGTCAGGTCTAACAATGAAGTATGGCGGGTTAACGTATCTCACTATATCCATCACATCGTCTAGGTGGTAGTGGTTGACAATATGTGTCGGGTCGTCCACCTTGTGGGCTGGTAGTATGCCTACTACTGCTCTACCATGTGTTAATGCCTGTCTTAGAATCTCCCTTGCCCTTAGCTGTGGTAAGTGTTCTATGCAATGCTGGAATATGTATATGTCTCCTCTAGGCGGGTCTTCCCTTGCTAAATCCATGCATACCACGTTTCTATTATATTTACAGCCTTCCAAGTCTACTCCAACTATCTTGTTTCCAAGCCTGCTTGAAAGGAAACGCATGAGGTAGCCCTTGCCAGCACACAGCTCTACTATTACCTCGTCTCTCCTAGGCTTCAATGCTTTGAGTGTTGTGTATATGTCTATCCACTCTGTCGTATCTATCTCCTCGTCCCTATGGTCTAGGTAGCTCATCTCTTTGATACACCTTCTATAATCTCCTTCATCTTAGACTTGAACACGTTTTTATCAAACATCCTAGCCCTACTGACTGCTTTATCACGGTAACTATCGTATGAGAGCAGGGCGTTCATCACGGCAGACGCCATCCTACCCTCGTCAAAACCGAATCCATACATGCCCCTGTTAACAATGTCGAGCCATGCACCACCTGACTTGTGTACAACTGGGACGAGACCGCTAGCCATTGCTTCAACCACAGCTATGCCGAAATGCTCTCCACGCATTGGATGTAGGAAAACCATGCTTTTACCGTATATTTCTATCTGCTCTTCCCTAGGCACGTCTACCATTATGTTAACATTGTCTAGGCGGAGACGCTTCTTCGTCTCCCTTAGCTTCTCCACGTATGGTCTGCTCACCTTGCCGCTAATGGAGCCTATTATTGTGAACTCCACGCCCCTTAATGTGCCGGCTATTCTTAGAACATCCTCGTACCTCTTCTCTGGGCTGTAACGACCACATGATACCACCCGGTACTCCCTGCTCCTATTCCCTGCTACTTTAAGGAAGTCGTCTATGTCAACTGGGGGGTAAACCACCATTGGCTCTATTCCCATGTACTTTATTATTGCCTGCTTGCTGTATTCCGAGTTTGTTACAAGCACTTTGGTTTCAAACTTACTTAGTATCCTCTTCTGCATGAATATGTAAGGCTTGATATACAGCTTCCAGAACCATGACTTGCTGTACTTCTCGTTCACGTATTGCGTCTCGAAAATAGCGAATGTAGGGTAGTGCATATATGTAATATCTGTTCCAACAGGTAACACGTCTCCATGAGTGTTTATAGTCAAGTCGCACAAGCCCTTCTTCTTCAGCCTAGAAAGCTTGTATGCTGTCAGTAGCCTAGCATATATACCAAAATACCTAACCTTGAATGGGAAAACAGGTCTCTCCTCGTCAGCCCTAACGTTTATACCTGTAATCCTATGTACCCTATCCCATTTCGTAGTCTCTACCGCAACTAGTATCGTTTTATACCCCATTTCATGGAGAAGGTCTAGAGTGTGTAGTGCAACCCTAGCAGAGCCTCCTACACTATTAAGCGTGCCATGCAAGACACATGCAGTACCGGTCAATCAGTATCTACCCCCTTATTCTTCTCCTTCTCTAATAGGCATTCTATTCCATGCCTAACGAGTTCTGCATAGCTTATTATGTTGTGCTTCTTCATGTACTCTATGACCTCTTCCCTCTTACTCATCGGTAGATATATGTATGTGTGAACGCTCCAAACATCTCCCTTTACAACAGTCTTGGGCAAATTAATTCACCACTATTCAATAATGCTCAATGAAGGATAAAAACATTAGAATAGTAGGGTGGGGAGTACGGCACGACCAGTCATTGAACCACAGCAACACCAATAAATAGTTTGTGATTACACATAACCAGTCAATAGCCTAGCTATACATCACTATGCCGTACTCCCCAGCCCCCCTAAGTAATAATACATGCATACAAACGATAAAAATACTGTGCTTAAAGCTTACTTGATGTATTGTTCTATGTCATTTATTAGCTTGTTTAGACCTTTTACAATTTCCTCTGGTTCATCACCTAGTGATATGCTGACTTCGACACTATTATACTCTCCATAATGGTTCATCTTAACAACATAGTCATCGTCTTCGTGTTCTAATGTGAATCTGGGTATTGTAGCTAGCTGTATCTTGCTTGCTATTCCATAGTCTAGTGCATAGCTAATAATGTCTTGAATAACGCTTTTAACATAGTTATATCCAACATCGGTTAGATTATACTTGTTCTCAACTAATGCAACATTGCCTAGAGCTAGGTGAACCTTGAGCCATTTGCTTATAGTACCAGATGATAACCCAGTTTCATTCATTATTTCGGTAAATGTTTTCGGTTTTCCAGCTACTGCTATGAGTACCCTAAACTGTGGCTTTAGACCTTCCAGCATTTAGACCACCATTCATATTATTGCATAATATATAATTTAAACTTTACATTATTATGTTGTTGTAGACCAGACCATAAGTGTTCTATTGCGTTATAGATAAAACCTAGATAAAACAATATTATTAGAATGGTGTAACCATAATGCAGGCTCAAGATGTTGTTAGTAGGGAGAAACAGTTAGAGCTTATGCGTAAGGCTATACACGACTTCTTGGTCAATGAGTCTATGGCTGTCAGACCACGAATGAATGAGTATGTGGGTAACCATATCAAGTGGGCTTACATGATACTAGATGGTGAAGGAGAAAAGTGTTGCCCCGAGCTTTTCTCTGAGGTAGAAGACCCTAAAACAGCATTCATAAAACCATTATATGAAATATCATACATGCTGCATGGTACTGCTCAAAAAGTACTTAGTGTTAGAACATTCAATGAGCTATACAACATTATAGATGAGCTTATAAGTAAGATAAAGCCTCTCATTGAGAAGGTGAACAATGGTCTTGATACCCTGTCGAAGAAACTAGATGATGTCTTTAACAGTTATATTGAAAAGTATAATGATGACAAGGGTTTGGTTAAAATACTTGAGTTCAGCCATGCCATGCTAAGGTCAATGTTTAACAATGTACCTTTCGGGGCTATATCGTCAAAGTATGTTAGTGCGGTAGAGCCAAAAGACCTTGACTACATACTTAGCTACTTAGAGAAGTATATGGATGAAATTGACAGGTTAAGAGAGTTCTAGGGTGGTGCCCGATGGCTCAAATACAGGAGCAGGTCGAGTTAGAGCAGGTAGCGGGGGCTGACAGGTTAAGCATAGACAGGCTGGTTGAGAAGGTTGAGAAGAGCATTATTGACGGTAGCTTGAAGAGCCTAGAGGTCTATCTGACCAAGACAGGTACGCATTGCCTTGGAAATGAGTGCTGGGTAAGTGTCCGGCTAGACGCTAAGCTGACGTATAAGAATGGTAGGGAAGAAGAGTACGGCTGGTACGAGAAGGTGCCTAGCGGTCAGATGTGGATAAGCGACTTCCTAAACTCACGGCTAGAAGACGTTTTCAATGAGCTTGAAGACATTGGCTTGGAGAGTGTTGACGAGAGATGTACCGAGTACAAGGAGTTCCACACGGCTGGAAAGCACATAGAGGGATACGTATTCAATTTAGAGTGCAAAACATAATTACTAGAATAGCACAATAACATATAGTGGTGAATAATTATGCAGACACAAAAACAGGAGAGTGTAATCGAGCAAGTAGACAAAGACGCTTTCCTTAGAAGGCTTAGAGAGCTAGCTTCTAGGAACGCTCTATCAATAGTTTACAATGGAGACGGCTTCCTACCATTCGACTATTACACTAGTATAGCATGCTTGCTACATGATTATGGTAGTGATGGAACCCTTTACCTGTGTGATAGCTCGGAACTAGGAATGTATATATGCAGTAAGATGCATAGGAATGCGAAAATGCATGTTGAAGCAAACAAAATGTTTAATGGCGGCAACCTAAAAATGGTTGCTCCAAAAAGCTTAATCTTAGTTGAAGAACTGTTAAACAGTCTTCCCGACAGCACTAAGATAGAGTTCAACCCGGGACGGTTCATCTGGGACTTAGAGAACTGTGCGGAGAAATGCTTGCATATAGACCCAGACGAGCTAAGGAACCAGTACGGTCATCCAGAGCTAACTGTGGGTCAAACAAAACAAATAATCAAGTGCCACAAGGAGAGAGTCTGCTAGTTACCTTTAAACCCATCCACTAGTTTTTCCGCATAATACCTTAGTATTTCCTTTATATCCTGCTCCCCTTGGCTTAGCCATGTTATTGTAACTAGTCCTTCCTCTTTCCCGTCTAGCGTTATGCTTCCTTTACACTCTGCTCTTAGGCTGTTCTTCATTGTGCATTTATACCCTAGGTCTAGCATGTCCTTGACTAGACCGGCTATTGTCTCGTCAGCCTTGGAGTACGGCACGTCTCTTATGTACTTGAGTAGAACGTATAGTTTTATGTACTCGTTTACATCTGCTTCCCCCACGACTACAACTACTCCCATTGCGATACGCCTCTTACATGTACCCCTTGTAGCGGGCATACAGCATGCCCGCTATGAGAGACGTTACAAACGTAAGGACGTAACCGTAGAAAGCTAGCTTGCTATCCAGCCAATAGACCCCGGAGCAACTCCTAACAGCTTCCATGTCTATAATCATTATTATAATAGATAAAAGGAAAACAGCTAGGAACAGCCTTACAGCTTCCCGGAAATCCATACAAAACCACCTAGTAAGGTATATATCTGACCTTCTCCTTCTTCCTACAATCTAGTATGCAAACAGGTGTAAATACACCTAAAGCTATCATCATCAGTGCCAATGACATGTCAACCGCCATGTCGGCTTCTTCCCTCTGTAAAAACACGGTAATAGCAAGAATGGTAATTGCACCAACCAAGAATACGATTGACAGTATACATGAAATCTTGCCGATAAGAGTTTTCTCACACTCGTAATCATTGGATAGCATGATGGTACACCTGTTATTCGCCTGTTATATGCTCTTCGAGCTTCCTAATCCTATTACCGTACTCGTATAGTATGTTCTCTATCCTCTTCTCATTCTCCTCATAATCCTTTACTAATTTCTCTACATACCTGCATGTTGCTAGCGCCGTGTCATAAGCATTGAAAATCGGTAAATACGCTGTTACGGCTAGTACCAATGCAGTAAGCACTAACGCTTGCAGGGTTCTTCCCTGCAGAGGCTCATTAACACCAGCAAATGATAGAACTATATAAGTGAGAACCAGAGATGCCATGAAAAGGACGAATACAACAATTTTATACACACTTTCCCGCTCCCTTATACGCCTATCACAATCCAGCAATATACCCCCCTCTGTAGGCGGTCTTTCATATTCCATTACTGGGTCTAACTGGGTCTACCACCCAAGCCCCTACCATTAGTCAATAATTGAGCAAACAAGAATAAAAACATAACGACCAACACGCTTTACTACTGGCTAGATAACACTCCGAACCATGTTGGTCTAGCCATTTTTGTGAGACTCCATCCTTGGAACCATGTCTCGGACAACACTTTAAACCCGTAGGGCTGGGTTTTCCACATAAAATGGACTAGTAGTGGTGCAGCAAAACGTTCCGCTGCCTTTAATGCTTCAGTGAAGCATAAACTGATGCTTCCGTTATCACGGTAATGAGTTCTTTTTTCTTGTCCCCGTTTATATGGACTGAATGGTGGGTCCACGACCACTAGGTCGAAATCAATATCACTTGGTAGCTGCTTCTTCCACTTATCACAACTAGCATTATAGAACCGGTATGGCTTAACAACCCAGTCCAACCGCCGAATATCAAAACCGTAGACTTGAACCTTGCTCCTAAAACTATAATAAAAAATACCTTGGCCGAAAGTAAGGTCCAACACTCTTAAATGCTGGAATGGCTTGAATAGGCCAGCTTGGCCTAGCAGCTTGCGGACAAGGCAACTAGAGGGGTAGGCTGCACATACACCGCCCCTGCGCTGCAGCTCATTTTGTCTGACTAAAACCATTGTCATCCACCATAGTGATTAGTTATGCTCCTTCCCTAGACACCAGCTCTAATGCTATTATCCTCCTCCAGTCGCTGGGCTTGCTGGGGCGGAATCCCTCTGGGTATAAGGGTTTTATCAACCCAGCCAGAAACCAGTTATGTAGCTTCTTTAGTCTAGTCCGCTCATCTTTCGCTTTTTCAAATGCTTGCATTATGATACTGTCTACCAGCCTAGTCCTAACAGCTACTGGTAGCTCTGTGGTGCCATGTGTTTCAAGCCATATCTGCTTGAAAGTCCTTATAAACTGGTTGTATTCTTCCCTAACACTAAGCCGGGGGTTTACTGCAAGAACCGTCCCACTTTCCTTGTGCTTTTGTGTGTGCATAACCAGAAAAGGGATATACTGTCTCAAAGCGTCTTCCACGAGTTTACTCACTCCGCCCCTAGCCTTGCCGTAGTATTTCGGGGCTATTTCAATAACTTGCTTATATAATGATTCAGGTAAAATGATATTCAACTGTCTCTTCCCTTTTGGTATTTGGTCTTTTCTAGGCATTTATTTCACCTTTCTCCGTTTTTCTAGAAGAATATCCTTTTTTCTAGAATGCTATGCTGTAATATATAAGTTTTTCTCTCTGCAAACTTTTCTAGAAAGGTTTGTTTCATGAAAAATAAGAAGAATTGAAGTATGGAAAAAGGCAAAAACTATGTACCCCCTCGGAAATCTCTGCACACACAAAAGCACAAAACTTTCTGCAAAACTTTTGTGTGCTGTCCATTGCATGTTACACGCTTATCTTTTTCCCTGCTAACCTAGCTATGAGAGGTATTGTTGCTATACCCCAAGGAAACGAGAATGGGAATAAAGCGATAAAAACATAGGCGAATAATGCTATCCTTAGCTTCTCCATCACGAGCATTGAAAACACGTCTAGTAGGAGTATTGCAAAGCTAGACATGAGCAGTCTCTGCAACACGTCTTCCTTGCTGGTAAACGACATGTAGAAAACAAGTCCTGCAAGAACTATGAGTGTAGCTCCAGCCATGATTAACGCTTGAAACACATATCCATGCTTATCCAATATTGAAGCAGAGACAAATATGGATAGAAGGAAAAGACTAGTCAGTATCTCCCCCATTGGTTTTTTCTTTTGCATTTTTATACAACCCCGCAAGTTTCTCTTCTACTATATTTATTTTCCCGATTCCAATGGCTTCCAGCACGTCTCTCAATGCTAGACCGAGAAATGTGCCGGCAATGAATGCATTATCTATTTCTCCTAATAGCCCCGGCTTGTAGCAGGAAGAAACAATGAATAATAATAATACAACCCTAGGGAAAAATAGTGCTGTTATAATTGACTCGATAAACATTAATGATTCAATGATGACGCTTGCGGCGTTTACCATTCCCGTCATCCCCGTACCTATCTAGCTCTCTGACGGTTGGATAGATGATTAGTCGTTTTGTTGCTACTGTTCTCCTAGCTGTCTCCATGTATCTTTGCACGGCTCTCCTTATAGTGTGGCTCCTAGTGGTATTTTTCTCCAATGCGTACTTGTCTACTTCTAGGAGCAGGCTCACGGGTAGCTTTAGCGATATGACAACCATTCTGTTATCACTCCATCTAGCCATCCGCCTAGACACACAGTACTCGTCTCCCCCACAGTCTTCATAGTACCGCTTGCAAACCTCTAGGCATTCGCTGACCAATGCTCTCTGCGGCATTATGCTACAATAATCCAAACAGTAATCCATCACTCTCCCCCCACGAAGCTGTCTAGCGGTATGAACCTAGGCTCTCGCCTAACATACCTAGGGCAATCTCCCTTGTAGTAAGTTACCGGTCTCTCATACGCTTTGCACCAGCCTAACAGCCTAGCATGTGGACGCCTCCGCCTAACCCACCTTAAAGCATTCTCCCTGTCATAATCACTCATCTCCTCGACAGGTATGAAATACACGCATTTCCGACAGTCAGCCATAGCTTCATCCCCCCATGTACTCGTCTAGACTGTGCATTTCCGGTCTTGTGTTCACCACAGACCAAACGTTCTCCGGTAGCACCTTCTGCTCCTCGTCCCCATTATAGTGCGTCAGCCCTCTACCAACTATTGTTTTGATGTTAGCCCTGTACAGCTTCCCTGTGTCCCTGTCCTCTATCTCGACCCACACTATGCCTATGTTAGAGAGATACTCAAGTAGCTCCCGGTTCAAACCCCATCCATTGTAAGCTTTGAAGTAATGCTTGCTCCTTCTCCTAAACGCTCTAAACGTCTTCTTACTAGGGTAGACAACCCCTAGCTTGTGCTTCCTACCGTTCACGACTAGGTATATAGTGTGCCCCTTCCGCTCTATCAATGCACCAGCCCCCCAACCACCATTAATCCGAGAGCGAAGAAAGCCGATAGGGACGAAGCAGATACTAGGAGACCCTTCCGTATCACGGGAAGAGCCTCCTCTACCGCTATACCGCTATACAAAACGTAAAAAACACTTATAAGCGGGGCTATGATTGAAGTAAACCCTAGAGCCTCGAATACCACGTTCCAAAGGCTCAACTCTCCCCCCTCTACCTCTAGCCTAGATATAATTAAATACAAGGAAAAAAGAATGTGGGGTTAAACTAGGTCTCCCTTAAGCCAACCCTTCTCCTTGTACATCTTCAGCTTCTCTATCGTATTGAGAATATCATTTAGCTCTCTGGGGGACATGTATGGTGTTACATCAATAACCCCGTCCCCCACCTTTATACCTAGCTGGCATAATGTCTGGCTCCCGGGTCGGTAGCAACTAAGATACAGGTTTGTGTTGTAGTAGCTGTTTATCCTGTCCACTCTTTCTTTCAGCTTATCTGTGGTTATACGCATGCTCAAGGTTTGTTCACCACCTTATATCTTCTCTTTTCCTCAATTTAAGTTTGTTTTCAAACCGCCAATCCATAACTAGCAATATGACAAGTACCACTATTGTCATAGAAAGCATGGCATAGAGAACATATAAAGCCATGTTTATTGCTACATCCAATGAAATGAGACCAATAAACCTAGCAATTACAATGCCTACATCAATAGTAATGAGTCCGAGTAGTACGGTATTTAGCTTGTATAGAATGCTATTCTCTTTCTCTAAAAGCTCCTCAAACTCGTTTAACCATAACAAGGTAAACCGATACTCATCCATCGCCTTGCTTAACCCGTCTTTTCTTTCTTGCTCCACTTTACTCATTGTTATCACCCATTATTCATCCACAATTTATGGAAGATAATGTCATGTGAGAACCTACAACCGCTATAATAATAGCTATGACATCAATAATACCTATCAATATAACGGTTTTTTTGTAGTCTAAAACCCTAGTAGTCCATAGTATCAGTATGAATGTTGTAATGGTGAACATTACCGTAATAGTGAATAGGATATTGCTCTCCATCGAGATTAATTTGCCTATGTTACATGTCATGTGTTCCACCCGCATTGTTTTCAACTGCTCTCCTAACTAGTGCGTCCATAACCAGTCTATCGCACCTGCCTGTATAGCGGCATACTGCTCCCTGTGTCTTTTCATAGTACTCTCTCGAGTCTACCCTTACACATACTTCCTCTCCCCTTATAATGCAGTCGTAGTAGAACATTGGCTCATCCATCGCTCTCATCTCCTTCCTTGCACTTCCTAAATAGTGTCGGCTTGAACATTTCCACTCTAAGCGTCTTCTTATCTCCCTGGTTCTCTAGTATCCATTTCCACAGGTCGCTAGGGTTCTTGAGGCATAACGCTTTACCTATGTGCCCCCCAATGTAACCAGCCTTGTACAGAGCCTCTAGTAGCTCCATGTAAGCCCTGTCGTACCCGTACACTACTAGTGTAGCCACGCTCTTATCCCCGAAGAGGTAGACCACCATTACATTATGCGTTATCTGTGCTTGCATGGTTCCCCGCCCAGATAAGCCTTAAACGGCTTCCCCTCTGCTGTCTTCGGCAACATGACTTTCAAGCCTTCAAGCATTCTCACAGAGTATGCATTAGAGTACTCTATGACGTCAGCAGGTATCGCCACCAGCCCCATTAGGTTTGCTCGACCCAAGTTTATCGCTGTGTTAACCATAGTGAGCAGGTGGAACCCCTTACCGCATTCGAGCAGGTAGGCAGTCCCAACCCTAATATTGGCTTCGCATGCAACTACTGTGAGATTGCCTAGTGGTAGTAGGGGTTCCCCATTTATAATCTCGTATCTAATCCACTTTGCCCCTACAAGGAGTTCAAACAGGCTCATCGCTACCACCCATGTATAGTGTTAACGGCTTGGTCTTGTACTGCTCTAGGAGAGCCTGCTTCTCCTTCTTGCTCCTATACCTTATTCTATGGTACCCTGTTATCTCCCGCATGACGCTTTCGACCCCTAGGCTCTTCAGCCTTGCTTTAGCCTTGTCGGGCAGCTCTATGTTCACCACGCTCCTAGAGAACTTGGCGTTCTCTATTATTATAGGCGGGTATAACTCTTTGAATGCTCCCGTTACAAATACTTTGAATGGTGTTTGTTTGTATATCTTGTCCAGCTTTTTTACCGCCTCCCCCCAGTCCTCTCTTACCTTGCACTCCTTTGTTACTGTGTAGCTTCCACAGCCCCTTGTAACGCTCTCGTCCCGGTCTTCGCATTCCACATTAATTCCAGCTAGGTCAATGATGTTTGGCGGAAGGTTGTACCCGTCAACCACCATGTACCCGAATACTTCCGCCTTCCCCTGTTCTGCTTTCCTACCGCTATGTATCGCTAGTAGTATTACCGTCCCGGGCTCCAGATTCTTGGCGATATTCCAAGGCATAGCCCTAGAAACGCCATACCGCTTTGCCTCCTCTATGAAAAGCTTTTTACTGTAAACCCCCTTACCTATATAATGCACCAGCACCCCCCTTCCACCTCTAGGCGAAAGGGTCTACTAGGCTCTTCACACCCATTATCTTCCCGCTGCTATCCCTTACAGCCCCATACCTGCCGGGACTGGTGTTAGGCACTAGCAGATGACCTTTGAACCTAGCCTTTAGCTCTGGGTTAGCTAGAACCGCCTGTGCAACCACTAGGGACACAATGTAAACAGCATCCGGCTCCGGGTATTCTGGTAGACCCACTATATCCCCATATACCGTTTTAACTATTGGTATCCCCTGCATGTACCCTACAACCTTCTCATCCACTTGAACCCTAGCTACCGTACCGCTAGGCGGTATGCTCACAACATGCTTGTTCTGGGTGTATATATTGACCACATGTGGGGTTAGATTCACGAATTTATACATTTTCTCCTCCGACATGTTTTCCACCTTCCGGGGGCTTATCCCCCCGCTCTCCCCCCGCCCCCATCCAGAGGGCGGGTCTGGGAGAAAAACTAAGCTCTACCTTCAAGCTCATGGCTAAGCCATTCCTGTATTTGTTTTCTCAAGTCTTCCACATTTCTAGCCCGCATGACAGTTTTAAACCGTCCTGGTGGGTACTCCGAGTAAACACTATACTTGTAAGGAGCAACCTTGAGACACTTCAAGCCAACATCACCAATAGGCGTTTCACAAACAATAATAGCACCCTTGACTCCCTTACCAGTAGTTACACACCAAACCATAGATAACCACCAACCAACCAGCCTTCTCCACGGGCAGCATAACAAACCTTATGTTATGAATACTAGTTCATCGGGGGCCGCCCCATTCGGCCCCCACTTAACAACAAGCACGATAGCGGGGCGGCACACTAATATCTCTAGCACCTCGGCGTCTACGAACCCCCAGAAACGGGGTAGTTCTGGGCGTCTGACCTTGAAACCGTCCCTGCCAAGCGACCTTAGCACCGTGTAGAACGGTGCATGGATAATGTGTATTTGCTGCACCTCTTTTTCGGGCCGATAACTAAACATCCTCATAATATTACTGTCGAAATTGTAGTGCTTGAACCTAACACATTGCTTGCCCTTTACTACCCTTGCATTATTCACCTTCCGCCGCAGCTGCGGTGGAGCCATGCTAGCTAGCGCTGTGGGAACCCTTACCATTCCTCGAACCCCCCACGAGGCATTTTTTCGATGAAGAACCTCAGCATGACGTTTATGGTAAACGGTTTACCACTATATAGTGGAACGTTAAGCCTATACCACACACCGCCGACTGTGGAATAGACCTCGACACTATCCTCGCACTGGTTGATGTAGAACACTATTAAAATGAACGTGCTAGGAACAACCATGAAACCGTCATCGGTCCTAACGAGTTTATAGTTATTGACATGTTTTAATGGAATAAATAGTGTATGGCAATTATCCAGCTTGAATACTGGTATACTATGTAGTTGGTGGCTTTCCCTTTTTATAAGGTCGACGAAGCGATATAAGTACTGGGGCAGTTCGAATGTGCTACTATATGTGAGAGAGCTTTGACCTTGCAAGCTATGGAAAAGCTTTTTCAACTCATCCATTGTCCTACACCTCCTCGGAACATAGGTCT
Organism: Acidilobaceae archaeon; assembly: GCA_027043945.1. GTDB lineage: Archaea > Thermoproteota > Thermoprotei_A > Sulfolobales > Acidilobaceae > S143-63. Next base: position 22,518 of record JALUDS010000055.1, on the reverse strand, counting down.
ATATTGTCATCCCACCACTTAAGGTGGGATATTACTTGTTTGTTAGTTGTAACTAGCTCGAACAGTAGTTCAGTGTTATAACTACTGTCCTCAAATCTTACTGGCCTTGAATACTTGCGTATTTGTAGCTTGGCGACCCTGTGGAACTCGAACCACAGATAGGCCACCCATATATACCTGTTGCTAACATAAACGTACTCCACGTAGCCGTCGGGGTTCTCCTCACAACTGGGGAACCCCACCCAGTTGTGGATGGTGGCGTTTTTGAATATGTTAACTATGTCTCTTATCTCTGCGGAGGTCTCCCCCGACACCTTTGTGTCGGGGAGAACCTCAAGTGACATGACCCTAGTTTCGGGGTTTATATTGAACTTTTCCTCGGTCATTACTGCTCCACCTCCACCTGTTCTAACACTTGTTTGGGTTTGATTACTAGCTGGTTTATAGGGACATTGAAAATGCTCCAATTCTCCCTCTTCCTCTCGGTAATTACTTGCACTAATATTATAGCCTTATCTTTCCCATCCACATTTACAGTAACAATATACCATTCCTCACTCATACTCTCCATTTCCCGAGACACTAGCCAAGCTAGCACCTCTGGGGATACTGTTATGGCAGCACCAAGTTTGTCGGCTTGTTTTTGCAATTTATTTCTAACGTTCTCAATCGCCTTGTTATACGCTGATAGTATTTTATTAGTGTATTGTTGGGCGTAGCTGACTACCTTAGCCTCGTCAACGCTATCAACATTAGTTGAAAAACCGGTGTCATTCAGCGTTATATGGAAATAGGTTTCGCCTCCAAGGTCCATGTAGTGAATTTTCATTTTTCCCACCTTACTTTATTAGTTTATTACTATATATACGTAGTCATTATATTTATCGTCAAAATTTTCCAACCAATCACTATATATTGTAACATATATTTCGTGCTTACCGTCATCATCCTCATATCCATATGGTTTGTACAGTATTATCTTGTCGGTGTTCCAACAACCGTCACAGTCGCACTCGGTAGTGTCAATCATCCCGTCGACTTTGATTGATAATATCCTTAGGAAGTCTTCTACTCTTATGTATATTGGCACTTTATGTTTTCTTGATACTTCATCGAATTCTGACACTACTTCTTTTATCGCATTATTCAATTTTTGTTTGTAGTCCTCTACGCTTTTCTCGGCTAGCTCCTTTAGTTTGGGTACTGTGTTAGTTAGGTTTAACTGGCTCCAATTGTCAACATATTTCTCAACTTCGACCTTATATATTAACTTATTATTATATTTCAGTTGGTAAACTACCTTGTTACCTACTAGGTATATGTTGGACTCAGCGGTGGATAGATTTGTAAGCCCTGAGACTAGCTCTTCAACACTAAGTTTTTTCATCACTGATCTACCTCCACCTGTCCCTCTTCTAATTCTTCTATCTTTTTCTCCAGCTCCTCAATACGGTTAAGGAGCTGGGCTACCCTGTCAACAGCCATTTGCACTAGTTTGAACTCACATGGCTGGAGCGGTAGATAATGCCATTCGCCACTTATTTCCACGGATAATAATAGCTCGGGGCTAGACTGTATATGTGCCTGGTATATTCTATGCCCCCCCACTAGCCCCTCGGGGCTAGCCCCGAGGTAGGGACGGAGGGTGCCTTGACGGATAGCGAACTGGAAAACTTTCTCCTTTACCTTTTCAAAAAAAAGGGTTTGGGTTTTAGGGGCCTCCGCCCCATCTACCTTAGCGGTTTGGGCGGTTTGGGTGACCATTTTTCTTTCACCTTTTTCTTTTTTTGCGGGGGTTTTCCCCCAATTGTTGATTATTGTTGAAGAAAATATAAAAAGGTTTTGCCGAGAAAACCGCTTGTTTCTCCCATGCGTTACTGCTGCTTCGCTTCTTTTTCGAGTTTCTTTATCCGGTAGTCAAAGTCAAAGAATAGGTCATCTATCCTCTTAATATCTTCATTGTATTGTTTTATCATTCTGTCTAGGCGGTAGTTTGTTCTTAGTGCTGTCTCCATTGCTTTGAGAATCCAGTAGTCTAATATGGCGTTCATAAAGAATAGTGCTATGAACCCTAGCATGATGAGTAGCGGTATCATATCATTATTAAACATATCCACTAGATAATGCGAGACAACTAATATTACTATCAGTACTACATACTCGATTATGAGGAATTTTTCAGTCATACCACGCATGTACTCTATTACTTCTTCCTTTGTCGCCATAATGTACACCTTGTTCTGTTATTATTGTTCTTTGATGTTAAAAGCATTTTTAGGCTAGTGGAATTATATATGTGCTAGTGGTTGTAAACGCCCATTTATGCCCTATTTCGGAGAAGCATGTTCTCTAGGTATGAACAAGGCTTATTAGCGGGTAAAATTATTTTTAACCACTTACTAGTCATAATAGTGATAGAACACGCTACACTTCTTGAACTGTGGTTTCCTAACCTTCTCCCTGACATAATCTTCCAGCTTCCTTATGCATATATGCCCATTCTCGTCTATAAGACTCTTGAACCTAGGATTACTCTTCTTAGTCTCCAATGGAACATGCTCATCATACTCTTCCCTCTCATACTTCCTGCCCCTACGCCTTGCACTCCTATACTTGTAGTAGCATATTATGATGACCTTCTTGGTCAAACACTATCACCACTACCAATACTATTCCTCTCTATGAACTCTCTCATAACCCTGACCAGAAGGTGGTGGTTGCACTTTTTGGATACATCGTATGTTTTGAATATAGAGCAATACTTCTTCTTCAACACTCTTCCTTCTTCAATGATACTCGAAGCGAATAACACTTCAACCATACACCTTATTGTTCCATTACTAGTCATGTAGACAACTCCAACACCATAAGCATGCGGGCACACATTTCCAAACGTATCCCTATATAATCCCGATACATCGCTTAGTCTCCTAGCTACAAAAGACTTAATTAAACCCTTCCTCTTCAATATATTTAGGACAGATATAATGTTATCATACCTATCGCCTTCATATTGTGTAGCAATGAAACGCAGGTTGCTAAGATTATACCTGTATGCTTTCTCACACATCATGCAATCCCTCTTTCTTTATAACTATTAGAATAGTATAGTCCCTACATTCAACCTGTATCTTCCTAACTACATTATTCTCGTCTAGAGTATCCCTAACCTCTACTAGTGATTCAATGTCTAAACATGTTGTTGAGAACTGTGTTACAGTACGGTTTTCATCCATCTTTAACACGTATATGGTTACAGCATTACCCATGTTCAACCGCCCCCTTAACAAGTTCATCCCACGCTTCCGGGTTAGCCGACTGTTCCCTACATTCGCTTATCACACGGGTTATGTCCCAGCAGTCGAATCCACATCCATCTATATCGCATGTATAGGTGCAATATTCTAGTTTGCCATCTTCATACCAAAGCTTAGTTTTCTCATTGAAATATACCTCCCCACGCCTTATTGCTTCTGCCACATAGAAACAGTCTATGTCTACCTCGTATAGGCATATTTTAACTGTCATCATTGTTATCACCTATGAACTGTTTAACCTTGTTTAATACATCTTTCTCCTTTAACTGCTCGTTTACCAGACTTGTGTATCTACGCAATGCTTTTCCTACACTATCCCACATCATTCCAAGCTCACTATCATATATGTATGTAACCATAACAAGCTTCTCTACCGTATCATCTGCAATATCAACATCTGTATGAACATCATAGTTATATCCAAATGCCTCTATCCCAACAACTTCCGAAAGCTTTAGAAGGTTAACCATGTCGGCAAGGTCTGGTAGTCCATGCTCGAAATGGCTACATGCAGTAACAATAGCTGGGAACCAGTACTTCTCCCCGTTTATCTCCCTATGGAATAGTACCGCATGGAAAACGGTTGTGCTAGGGCAATGGTCTGGGAAGAATAATCTATACAGACCAGAGCTTACTGGTAGGTGTACTCTACCGAGCAGCACACCCTTTGCTACCTTATAATAGTATGGCGAATTACTCCTATATCTAAGCCAATCATAGCTAGAGTATCCGTCTAGGAAGTCCTTTACAAGTAGCATGTTATCCCTAGTATAATAAGTAACCTCATTATCATACATTACATATCACCATTTACACACAGATGTTTAACCAATATCTTAGCTACTGCTTTCGCATAGCCCATGTCTTTCCTTAAATCCTTCGGAAATAATACCTTACCTAGCTCATTACGTATACGAGGCTTATCCTTATCAGTTATTACCTTTAACTCCTTGCATGGTAGCGTGAACATACTTATAGTATTAGTCCATTTATCTACAAGTACAACTGTTAAACCATTAGACATTATATCGTATGCAATATCTATACCATCTACAACATGCATACTAGAATGATAGTAGTAAACTAAGTTATCCATCATTCCAACATATATTTTAGGTAGTTCTATAATTATTTCCCCGCTATCATCACATTTGCATTCAACCATTTTACCAACCTCTTAAACATGTTTTATGTACAAGAGAGCTAGGTATTTTGTGTATAGAAAACTGTTCTGTAATGGTGTTTTCGCTCATTTTAACGTACACATTTTGTTTCAACATGTTTCATTTCCCCCACTTTTCACTATTGTGGGGAAAACTACATGTTAGGGAGTAACTCTATTACACTAGGCTCCTTCTTCTCCTCGACAGGTAGACCCATGAACCGCCTAAGCTCTTCTTCATCCATCCTAGCTATCATCATTTCAATGAGCCTGCTAAACAGGTATGAGCATTCAGAGCTATACTTCAAATGCCTCTTTACACTATATATCCTATTGAACTGCTTTCCACAGAATGGACATCTCTTACTGTTAATACTAGTCTCAATGTACTTTATAATAGTAGGATACCTCTGTTTTATATACCTATACCTCCTACCCTCCCCCCTCAAGATACTCCCGACATAAGCATTCACACGATGATAATAGTTCAACACATACACCCCTTACACAGGAATAGAGCCTTCTTACCATTGGGGAGAACCATAACATAAGCATCGAGAGTATCCCCCTTATGCCATCCAAGCTCATCCCTAACCAAGTCCATAGGAAGAGAAATATAGTAATGCTCGTACACACGGACAGTACCATACTTACCATGATAATGGCTCTTCCACATGCCAAGCCTAACCTTCAAAAGGTTCTCCCCAATACTACCTATACCAGTACTACTTTATAAGCATTTTCTCAAAAACCATCATATACGATACACACTAAAAACAGTTACTATATATAGTAAGCTATTCCTATACTAGTAAGTTATAATATATTTTTTCAATGACCCAAAATAAGTAGTTTCTTCCCGTTTGCCATTTATGTCAAGTTCTATGTGTTTTGGTACAAGTACACTTCTCGGTTTGACTTTATTTATTATTATAGTTATTGCTTCTGGTTTACCTGTGCATAAACCAACCATAAATCTCTTGGCTTTGTAGATTATACAAGCACCATCTATCGTTAGTGTGTTCTTGTTAAATGCAATTATATCGAATAGTCTCTTGTACAACACGAAAACAGGTCTCCCTAATGTATATCTCATCATTACATGTGTTATTCTATTTATGTCGGAATTTCTTATTGTAGATATAGATATTATATAGTCTCCTACATCTGTCTCTTCATTCATTGGCTTTCACGCTTATGAACCCACTTGAGTAGAATACTCCCATTATGCTACTTCTCACTATTCTTGTTATCACGGTTTTTATCATTGCGTCTGCGTCTTCCGCTCTTAGTATTTCGCTCTTCTTGCCTATGATGTACCTTCTATTAGACCTAGCCCAGTTGTATAGCTGGTCGTATATAAAGCATCCATCTAGGTCTGGTTTAGCTATGTCCCCAAGTTCTTCTTCTATTTTATCATAAACCATTTTCTTGTACATTGCGGCTAGGAATTTCATCCCACTAGCTATACTGCACAGCTCCTCTTCAAGTCTCTTTGCTATGAATTCTCTTGTGTCTAGGCTTGGGTTAACCATTTCCATTGCTGTCATGGTTAGGAGTAGTGTTTCTATGTATGTCCTACCCTGTATTAGTGGTTTACTCGGATACTGCAACCTCTCTCCCCTCTTCCTGCTTGTTTAGCTTGCTTATCCTCTCCTCTAGCTTCTCGTGGCTCATCTCCATCAGCTTCTTTATCTCTGTAAGCCTCTTGATACCTATCTCCCTCCTGCTCTCCATCATCGCCTCCCACACGTCATCGGGCATTTTAGCTGTTGGTGGTATAGCGTCTAGATATAGCATTCTATCCCTCTTCTTCTTACTGCTAGCAGTATAGTCTTCAAGCAGGTAGTACTCTATCCTATCCACTACATAGCTCTCAATGTCTAGTTCTTGGAAGTCAGCTATAAGGTCTGTAATCTCCCTTATACGGTTCGGTATGCTTGAGAATCTCCTAGCTGTCGTTATTAGTACTCCCGTAATATCCTTAAGCTGGTCTAGTACGCTAAACAGATGGCTCCAGTAGTGCTGTCCCATAAGCACCCAGTACTTGCTTATCTGGCTCCCTATGTCGTCCACTATTATGAATGGAGTCCACTTCTTCTTCTCTAGTAGCTGTGTGATGAAGTCTATAAGGCTCATAGGCTCGAAGAATATTAGCCTGCTAGCTAGCTTCCTAGCGGTCTCATAGTCGTATCCCGCTATCATCAATCCGCCTATTGCACTCCTTATAGCATAGGTTGTTTTACCGCTCCCAGCTAGACCGACTAGAGCTATGCTTATATGCTTAAGCTTACCCGTGTACTTCTTTATTAGATACCTCTCTGCTATCATGTTTGCTAGAACAAGCTTCTTGTTAGTCTCCAAGTCCCCGTTAACGTTCTCATACAGGAATGTAGGTATGTCCTTCCATGCGTCCTTAACAATTTTCAGCAGCAGACTATTGTTATGCTCTTTCGCATAGCTCCTAGCGTACTTCTGGTGCGTGTATTTCACATTCCTAGTATAGCTCATAGAGCTAACGTAATCCAAGTAGGTATGTTGCATAGTACATATCACCCGAGTTCTTGAAGTATAACGCCTCGTTGTAATCACAGTTGAGAACCATGCCCCAGTTAGCCTTCTCTCCATCAACCATTATTACACTCGTATCATCTTTCACTATTGCACTACACAAGTATTTGAGCTGTGGTTTAAACAGAAGCCACCAACCAACATTGCTAAGCCTCTTTAAAGCGTTCTCATACTCTTTTTCATTGCAGACGCTATCTACCTTGTCCTTCTTTAATGCTACATGCACTATTACAGGGTTGTCTATTGTTTTAGCACATAGTGTTAGAACATATATTGCAGTAACATTATCCATATCAACACCTTTTGTCTTAATGTTAATGTTGCCATGCCCCCTAAACACGTTTGATATTCCCCACTCCCCAATGTATCTACCGCTCTTCCTTAGCTTGAACAATGACAATGAAGAGCCTCTCAAAGCCTTGTATATAGCACATGTTAAAGCCTTCTCGTACCTGCAAGCCACCTCTTTACTCATGGCTTATGTACCCCCATAGCCCCACTCTTCACAGATATTACTATTGCAACACCAATCAGCAGCATAAACAGTACTACACCTACAATCCATGCCCAGCTAAACCTCTTCGACTCGTATTCGCTCATAGCCCTTATGTAACGCTCAAACTCCTCTATGTTACCCATACTCCGGAAGAAGTGTTGTATTGTGAGACCAGCCCCGCCAAGCGTTTTATGCAGCAGCTCTCGTATAACATGCTTTACATCGAAAACTATTCCTATCTTCATGTCTGGTGATATTGTTATTGTACCAGTCTTCTTGTCTTCTAGCTCAAACATTTTCCTTAGAAGCTTCCTAACATCCTCGTCTTTAATCTTAGCCATCTCATCAGTACTTAGTAGCGTACTTATCTTACCTATTGTAGTAGGGTCTAACGGTACTAGGACAACATCTGTGCCGTATGCCATGTAGCATATATCACTACCACAACGGTAGCTCTTTGTGCCGGGCGGCACAACTAGGAACATAGGTCTACTACTACCTATGCTTCCATACACATTGTTTCCAATCTCCCTAAACCTTACTGTGGATAGCGTACCTGTCGAGTCGTCTATAACTACTGCTTTAACCATCCGCCCAATCCTAGTGTTCTCCATCGCTTTTACTCTTGGCTTCACAGACGTATAGTAGTATAGCAGCACAAGCACTATCATCATAACGAAAGAGCCTAGAACAAGCTTATAGTTAACCCCGCTTAATGCACCTAGGAAACTTGCTCCAGCCAAAACTGTTACACCTTGAATAATAATATTCAAACCCGATGTTTTAAGCTTAGGACAATGTTTTTGTTTTCCCCACGCTCAATTATATATTGTGGGGTTGAACATGGTATGAGAACAGTAAAGCTAGTATTCCTGCTCTTACTACTGCTTGCTCTACCACAACTAGCACAGCATACTAATATGGTTCATGCACAGACAGAAAACTCTACCACTACAACCGAGCCTACTGTGAGTATCAGCAATGTTACAGTCTACCGTTTCAACACTACTACTATAAGTATCGGCATAGAGAACAGTACACACCTAATACTGTCCTATGCATGTCTATATGAGAACTCCACGTCTGACTGCTGTAAGATACAGATAGAAGTATATGATGAGAACATGAGTCTACTAGGTACATACGACTTTATAAACTTCACGGAAATGTGCACCTTAAACGGTCTATGCAGTAAAGTAGTCTACATACCATACGGCAACAACACAAAGATAACCTACAAGATATACCGCTACTACAACTCTAGCTACAAGGTTCTGTTAAAGCAGGACACTATGATAATACCATTCTCCCCTGTCAAGATGACTGGTTACATGGGCATACTAGCAACCCTTATACCTATCGCTATACTCATAAAGCTAGCTGGTAGGGGTAGCGTCAAAGATGTTGGTTTGGGTCTAATACTTTTTGGTGTATCCCTGCTTATGATAGGGTATCTAGGCATATACACTAACTACATGTACCTAGCTTTTGTTGCTAGTGTACTTGTAGGCATACTGCTAGTGTACAACAGCCGTTCATAGCGATAGTGTAATACTCTCTATCGAAGAATCCCCTGTATTCTCCTCGTTTTTCACGTACTTCCACTCGTTCAATGTGCATGGTCTAACAATCATGTCTAGCACACTCTCATAGTCATCCATAGCTATGCATGACTCGTCCCTACCAGCCTCGTTCTCTATTACCAAGTGAACGAATAATGTGTTTGTTGATTCGTGTATGTTGCACTCCACAGGTCTTTTATCGCTTGGTATAGCCATGAACAATGTTTTGGCGTCCCCCAAACCAGTAATGTATTCTAATAGTAGCATAGCAAACTCATAGTCCCCACTATCACACAGCTTTCTAAGTGCGTCCTTTGTTGACTGCGGGTTAACCCTCCTCCTTAGCCTTGTAGCCATACTTGAAGGAAGAATGTTTAGCAGTTCATTACTCCTGTTATCACCAGCCATCCTGTCAACCCTTATAATATTATCTCGACACAGATATTATAAGGGTAGAAACTATTGTCTAGGGAAGAAGCCCTACAAAGGGTTTTCACCTCGATATGTAGCGGAGATAGCTTAGACAAGGTTTTCATTAGGAGATGGGGCACACGCAACTCGTTCAAAGCTAGTAAAATAGTGGCATACCTAAAGAAGCACGACTACAACCTGTATATAATGGTTCTAAACGAGCTTGGATGTGAAAGCGATACCTGTTTGAGTAAGAGTATCACAGCATGGGTTTATAGAACACTTAAATCATCATACTCTAATATCTATACACTTGGTGAACTATGCCATGCGGTTCTCGAATACAACTACTAGCCTCTCCGACTCCTATATAAACGCAATACTAGACATCACAGAGATAATGGAATCAAATAATTGCAGAGAGGAAGAAATACTTAACGCTATACAGCAGCTATACGATATTTATGCTGGTAACAAGACAATGCTTGACATAAGATGTATGAATGGTACTAGGATAAGGGTTATGAAAAATAGGCTTGGGATTGATGTGAAGGAGATTCAATAAAAATTGTTTTATGCTTATGGAGTACCGGCGGCTGTTGCTCCACCTATCTTAGCCATCATCCTTACTAGTGCTATACCAACAGCCGCAACTACTCCTATGAACAGGAACGTTAGAGCCATGTTCACATAGTTAGCTTGGCTGGTGAAGAACGACTCTGACGCCTGCAGGCTGTTGTTGGTTCCAACGTTTAGCTCTGTTACTATGTACTGTCCAATGCCGAATGCTATTGCTACTGTTATAAGAGCTATGACTATTCTGAGTAGCTCGTTCCCGTATTTGCTTAGTTCGAATGACATGTGGTTTCACCGGTTATAGTATTTGCCTGTAATGGTATATATTTTCTATGGTATTTAAAGTAGACCAGACCCTAGTGTTTCCTAGTCTTTACATAGTCTTCTATGATAGACATAGCATAGTCTACCAGAGAGTCTGCTACAATCTTGATATGGCTCAAATCCCAGTCCCTAATATTGCTAGGTGTGTCAGGGCATTTGTCAGCCTTGCATAGGAACCGGCTCCAAGTGTATGCTAGGCTAACCCTAGTCCCTATGTACACTCCATCATTCAGCAGTCTAGGTACTATGTTTGTAAGTATCTCCATCGCTAGCTTTGTCTTGAAATCGGAGTTTGACTGTATATCCTCTACATATAGGCTCATCTGTGTACACCTCTACACTATGTTGCTTAGCGTGCTTATTATCTTGCTTATAATGTAGTACCATACTACAAACTGGAAGAAGCCACCTAGAAAGTATAGTGATGGCACTAGAAAAGATAGCTGTGGTGGTATTATATATGTTATCGTCTGTATTAGTGCTATCAGACCAAACAGTAGCGTGAAGGTGAATTGCAGTACAGACCCTGCTAGCAGGCTCCCACCTTTGAGCAGTAGTTGGCTTAGCGTCGCATTCCTAGGTAGATTGTTTGCTATGTTGTTCACACTCTTGTAGAAAGTGCTTGACGGTACAAACAATGGAGAGTCTAGTGTGTATCCCGCACTAGCGAATGATATGGCTATTACTGTTATTATTATGCTGTACCATAAAGCGAATCCATATACCCTTTCTCCTATGCTTGATAAATCCAAGGGTCATCCTAGTAGAATAGTATTGTGTGTGAATAATTTATGTGTTACAAGAATGGAAAAAGGGTTTAGGCTAGAGGGGGGAGAGCTTTACTCTGTGTAGGATAGGGTTTCCTCGTATGCCTTCTTAACCTCTGCCTCCCAGTTGGGGTATGTTGACTTGACAGCACTTATTACCTCGTCAACAGTAGGTATCGCCAGCTTCTCTCTTGCCAGCTTGAATGTTATCGGCATTGTGAAGCTTAGCACTTTGAACCAAGCCTCTCCGGGGTACTTTGCACCCTCTTCCCCGAGAGCCTCTACGAGCAGTTTCTTAGCGGCTTCCGTGCCGACCTTGGCTAGCTTCACCCTTATCTCGTGGTACTTCATCCCGGTTTTAACGGCTATCCTGTGGTATAGTTTTCTCCTTCCAGACATGGGTTTTCACCAACTATAATATTATGTGCGGTCTAGTATATATGCTTTATGCTCATGTCCTATCTATTAGGGTCTGGTCTACTTTATAAATAATTGAAATCCCAATAGCCTAGTGGTAGCCTTAAATTATTCTAGGCAAAATATAAACATGGTGTTACCCATGTTTGTGTTCAAGAAGAAGGAAAAAACAGGTGAAAGACCTAGCCCCCAGATAATTGATTTCCGGAAAAACGTGGTCAGACTACCTAACGGGGAAGTAGTCTCGAAGGACAGCATACTACATATTGACACACAGAGAAAAATAATAGTGTACATAGGTGCCGACAGGCAGATAAAAGAGGTTAGCTATGGATGACTCTTCTAGCGGTTCTGCTTATATATGACACTATGTAAACCCCTAGCACTAGTATTCCCGTGTATATAGGTGCTAGGTACAGCCTTGCGTATGGGTTAACCGCATAATGCGGCTTTATCGTACCGTTAATATTCTGTATGTAGTCAACATAGTTGCTCCTAACAGCTAGTAGCACCAACCCTAGACCTGTAAGAGCTATACCTAGAAGCAAGAGGTTGAACAGCCTGTGCTTCCTATACCAGTAAGCTAAGCCTATAACACCTATAACTGTCAAAGCGAAGCTTAGCAGCCCATCGGTCAAGGCTACACTAGTGCTACTGTTATATATAGTCTTAAAGTTCAACCCACCACCAAGAACGTTAACATCGAAATACAGCATTGTAGATACTGATGGACCATTCATTGCTGCAGTAATATTCACAGCATACCGCCCCAACTCATTAGTATGAACGTAATAAGCTTTATACGTTCCATTACCTATATAGGAGAAGTTAACAGACTCATTGTCTCCAAGAGGCTTATACACAACACCAGTAACGTTAAGACCACTTACACCAGTACCATTTTCATACTTGTAAACCACAAACAGGTTAATAGGCTCTCCTCTACTAATAGGCGTCTTCTCTGGATAAGCAGTAGAATAAACATAGCCGTTAGTACAATTATAGACACATGACGAAGATGTCCCTCCACTATAAACGTATCCATAAAGCACCACATTATACACTCCACTATCCAAATCAATAAGTATAGGATTAGTATCATTAACAACAACATCCCTTGCAATAGTCCCATTAGCATATTCAAACCTGACTAGAGTATTAACTGGGAAGAATAACAGGTGAACCATACTATCATTATAGTAATTATTGAAGACCCAGAACCAAGTAGAGTTATCAGCAACCCTACTCACATTACCATGAACAACACCAGTATCCCAGCTTATTATGTCAAAATAGTTTGAGCAGTTATAGAACAAAGGGTCTGCTAGGAATACCGTGTTGTTACTGGTATCGTTCAAACGATAATAGCCAAGCTCAAAAGGATATGTTATGCTGCCCTGCATGATTCGTACTATGCTAGTATTATAGCTAGGCGGGCTATCTACATAAAGCCTAACCCTCACCCAGTCAACATATATTGTTCTTCCCTTTACCTCGTATCGCACATCCATACTGTCTTGTGGTACATTACTCGTTATATTAGCGTTTAACTGGTTATCCCAGTAGAAGCCAACCCAGTTTTTATCCCATACTATTTTTAGTATGCCCCAGTTAGACGCATCTATACTCCTGCTTACCGTAGTCTCACTATTGTCCCTTGACACGTCCCATTCTGGTTGGCCTTCATTATGCATCACGGCCCTATCAACTCCATTGCCAATATATGTATTTCCAAGCCTATCATCAATTCCTATATTGAAATAAGCCGAGTCCGAGTCAACCCTAACTCTCTCCTCGACAACATAACCATATGGCTTAGAAGTATCTATGATTCGCTCCTTGGTATTCATCAAACCCCAACTACTGCTACTAGTGCCTTGAATAGTAAGCACACCATTACTAGTGGACACAGACATACTACCAGTATAATCCCAAACACTACTATTGAAAACACCAAACCCATCGTAAAACAGGAACGCTTGGTCTGGGTCTCCCATGTTGTTAGTGCCTTGCGATATGTCTATCCTCAATGTATAGTTCCCATTTGCTGGGAGCTTCACCCACACTTTATCCCATGCATTCTCGACCCAGTATCCTACTGTATTACCGTTATAAGTAACGTTAACTATGCCGTACCCATCTGGTATTACACCAGTAAGGTTAAGCGGTAGCGAGTAGTCCGCTACACCATCAGTTATATTCACCAATATGTACTCGCCTGCAGGTGGAAAAGGCACATAAACCCCATTACCCCTAAAATAAATATAGCTCTGGTTATCCCAAAACACCCATTTTTCTAGGTGTGGCAGTATTAGCGTACCATTTGTTATGTTTACTGTCTGTGTTATTAGTGGCTGTATAGTTATATCTCCAGTCCTAGCAGTAATAGCGTTAGAACCAGCATATAGCATTGATATAATGAGCATTACCAGTATTATAATTGACAATTCCCTATGCATGTTTTAAGCACCATGTTATTTTTTGATATGTCTATGTGAAAAGTGTTATCAGTCGTCTATGTTTTTTTCTTGTAATAGGAAACTCTATTATTGGTAGATGCCAATGACTACCAGTTATGTTGGTCTCGCACAAGTAACAATGTACCTGTCTATTATTGTGTTCTTCATAGATATTGGTGGACTCTTATATGTTTATCATATGTTTAACGAGTTTTTCACGTTTCTAATTGACAATGTTGTTGGTTTCGTATTGCTCCCAAGCTTCTTCCTGTTCATAGCGGGCTACTTGGTGCAATACACTTATAACAGCTATGTAGCTATGTGTGTTAAAACGATTATACCGCTCAACTTCACTTTAATACTAGTGTACACATTGCTTTTCTACATTAAAAAGTGAGTGTGTCAGAGCATTAGTATCTCGTACTGTGTACCCCTACCTGTTTGAGCCTGCTTTCCAACAGCTACTGGTATAGGTAGCATCGGCTTTACAGGAGCAGTTACAGCCTCTCCCCTTGCACCACCCTTGCTCGGCGGGTTGAATGTTATCTCCTCTGTATTATACCCCTGCTTCTGCAACATTGCTAGTAGCTCGTTCTCACTTAGGTTCAACCCTAGGTTTAACTGTATGTTAGGTATAACTATGTAGTCTTCCCCATTAATTGTTACTACTGGTACAACTATCTTTTTCCCATTCATGTTTACTACCATGAAACGCTTGAATATGTTTTCATAATCCAATGGCTCAACGACAATGAACTTGTACCCACCAATGCTTGCCTCTCCAATAGGCTCCAACCCTAGCTTCTCTAGGGCTGTCTTCACTTCACTTGTTACCCTCTGCATGTACGGCTTAAGGTCTTCCAGCAACTCTATCTTACTGCTCGACAATGCAACCTTCCAAGGTAGCGGTAGCTTGTTTATTTCCGCTCCTGCAAGGATTACAGGTAATGACTGCTTCACTCCTTCCACCAGTATTCTAGCTATACTCTCTAGTGTACCCCTCTTCATTATAGCTATGCTCTTCAAGAGGTCGAAGTCTGGGTCTACCATGCGTATAATATCACCAGTCTCAAGCTCATGCTCTAGTGCCTCCATAGCAGTCTTATCCTTAGCTAGCTCCTGTATAAGCCTAGGGTCGTAACGAGTGTAAGTATATATGTCTGCTTCACTCATGCTCTTAGGCTTGACTACATACCTGTATTCAAGCCATGAACCCTCTGGTGATTCTATCCTGTATAACACTTCCATAGTGCCGTCTGGTAGTATGTTTATATCTCTAGCCCAATGGAACTCTTTATCACCTATTCCAACAACCCTATCTACATGCTTCTTGCTAAGTAGCTCCCTTATCTTCTTCAGCTCACTAAGCTTGCCTAGGACTGGTACAAACCTATGTCTACCGGCACTAGTTATAATGTACCCCCAGCCTTCAGGTACTTCCGGTAGCTCCCTAAGGTCTTCCTCTATATACTTGCCGAGCCTCCTATAAACGTCTTCCAGCACCTTATTCTTGAACCCAAGCTTCCCCAGTAGCTCGTTCTTCAAGCCTGCAAGGGCGTCTCTAAGCTTTGCTGTTAGACCGCCCCCTACTCTCTCTGCTTTCCTTAGAGCCTCGTATAGTTTCTCGCTTGCCTTCAACACTTCTTCCTTGCTACCCTTGTTCACGGCTTCTAGGAACTCGTCCACGCTCTCCCTAAGGTTCTCCGCTACCTTGCTGTCTATGTTTTCCACATAGTCGGCTAGCTTGTATAGTGAATCACGTATGCTAGTGTTTATCTCTTCCAGAGTCCTTGCAACAGTCCTGCTAGCCTTCCCTATCTGCGATTCTATCTCAACTATCTTATCCAAATCCCCTTCTAAGTACTTGTAGACAGGCGTATCCTTAAGCATGTCCCTAGCATACTTCACAGCACTATCTATGAGCGATGTAACAGTACCCATGTCTATTACAGAGGCAAGCCTAGCGGATTTATTCGCTACAAGCTCGGACAGTTTGACTAGGTCTTCCAGAGATGACTCTCCACGCCTAGCCCTCTCCTCTATCTCCCTTATACCTGTTCCAAGCTCGTTGTACACGCCCTTCTCCTTCAAGTAGCTTATTATCCTGCTTATCCTATCGCTAAGCCCTGCTAGTGGAGCCTTGTCAACAGCCGTAACGGTAAGCTCATCAATCCTGTTTAGAAGCTCACGCATGGTCTTGTTGAGCAACTTGTTCTTCTCTAGTTCACTAGCCACCTTCCTTAGCGTATCATAGATGTATGCGGTTTGCCTGTCTAGTTTTATTGCATTATTCTTTATAGCGTCATACAATGCCTCTAGGTCTCCTCTCCTAACCTTGACTGCTAGGTCTTTTAGCCCAGCCTCTTCCAGCTTGTCTGCAAGACGGTATAGTGTTGTCTTTATCTCCCCGCCTTTAGACAGTTCTTCACGTATCATGTCTAGTATGCTCTTAGCCCTGCTCACACCTGCTTCCGCCAGCGACATGTCAGCACTCTTGAGTTCCTGTTTCAGCCTCATCCACTCGTCCTCATTCATAAATGGCTTAAGGTCTTCCAGTAGTTTCTCAACCTCACTCTTCATCTTCAATACTTCGTCTAGGCTCCTAGTCATGTCTGGTAGAGCCTTCTTCAACTGCTCTACCATAGCATACGTCTTTAATTCACTTGGTATTCTAACGCCTTTTATCTCGTTAGCCTTCAATATCTCTACTAGTGTGCCGTTAGCACGGTTTACTAGGTCTACTAGAACATTATGGTACCTCTTAGCAGTCTCCAACGCTTTCCCTATGCCTATCTTCATCACAGCCTCTTTCACGGCTTTGTCTAGCTTCAGGAACTCGTCTGGTTTAACTACTATTCCAGCTATAATCTTCCTAAGCAGGGGAGCGTTCTCCCTTACTATTGACTTTGCAGAGCGTTCAACAAGCCTCTCGGTTATCCTGCTAGTTATGCTCTCCTTGTATGAACGCATAATCCTCTCCCAAGCCTCTGTGTTCCTCGGTAGGAACTCTACTGCTTCACGGAAAGCGGATACTATCTTAGGGTCTTTCATAAGTACATAAACCGCTCCAAACGGGTCTCCGCTACCGAGCCTCTCCATTACAGCTCTAAGCCTAGTCGATAGCGGTAGTTTACCAGCAACCTTACCGCCCATCTCGAATGCAAGTATGGTTCCTACTGTGAACGCTAGGTTCTCCGGTGTACCAGCCATGCTGTAAGCAATCTCTCTAGCTTCACGCTTCACCTTTTCTAGGTTACCATTCACTATCTCTTCACCAGCATGGTATAGACCCTTAATCATATCTTCTATGCTTTTAACAAACTCCCTCGGGTTCAACATCATCTCTATACTGCTTAACGCACCAGCACCTATCATGGCGACAGTACCCCATACCTGCTTCCACAGGCTACTACTGTGCATTAGGTTCAAAGCACTCTCCCTAGCCTCCTTAACAAGCTCCTCCATTTTACCTGTGAAGCCCTCGTTCACAGTTACATTTATGAGATGTACCCCGCCATGACTCTCCGCCTTGTTGAACAGGTCTAGCCATCTCTTATCCACGCCTGCAAGGTCTACCTTAAGGGTGTTGAGATACTTTGTCAGAGTGCTTGCAAGGTTATCGTATATCTCTGCTATTTTACTGTTACCGTATGTGCAGTACCTATCGTTCTCACACATCCTAGCACCCAGAATGTCAGCCATAACATCTAGAATAGCATTGTACACGGAGCCTACGTAGGTAGGATTCATAAGGTTGTTGTCCCCACCATACTTTGACAGCAGGTCGTTAAGCTTGTATACATGCCTTAGAGCCTTAGCCGTCTGTTTGAATAGTGTTACAAGAGCGATAAGCTGTGTCTCGACACTCCTAGCCGTCTTCTTCAATGAGTCGAGAAAAGACCTATATGTGTCTGTTAGCAGCATAGTATTATCTATGAAATCACGTATCTTTACAGCATGTCTGTAAGCCTCTAATAGTTTATTCGCAGCACTCTCATAGTCCTCTGGTGTAGGGTTAGGCTTGGCTAGGCTATTCAGTATTCTCTCAATAGCTTTCTCCTCATCCTTTATCATAAGCAGTCTCTGCAATAGTGCATACAGGTCTAGAGCCTCGTTCATCTTGTGTGAGAACTCTCCTAGGTCAAGCCCTTTGCCTACTGCTCCACCTAGAACAGACCCGAACTCCCTTATAGCCTTGTTTAGACTGTCTAGGTCGTACATCGAAACAGAGCCGTTTGAAACCTTGTTCATAATGTCCTGCTCCACGTCTAGCAGTTTGTTTGTAGCGTCTACAAGCTTCTTGAGCCAAACAAGCTGGTCATAGAGTTTCTGCAATGAAGGCGTTAGTAACCCTTTCTTATACGCATTGGAGAGTACTTGTAGTGCTGTACTGTAATCTCCCTCTTGCATGAGCTTGCTTACATAGAATGGTAGCACTAGCCTTAGAACACGCCTCTTATCAGGGGCGTAATCCACGTAAACCTTACATAGGTCGAGTGTCATCTTGCGTACACCCCATGAGAGCCTACTGGTGTTACACCATAGCGTTTCAAGTGGAACGATACATGTGAACCGCCCAGCAAACCACTATTCCGTATAATGCATAGTAGCTCGTCCATAGAGGCTGGACGCATTAGTTTTACAGCCGTAACAGCCTCTGCTAGATTCCTATCTAACTGTAAAGCCTTGCCGAGCCATTCGTCTCCAACACTGGGGTTCCTATTCTCATAGAAGTATGCACCTTTAAGCAGGTAGAGCCTAGCAAGTATAGACTTTACAGCACTCTCTATCTCGTCTAGGTTTTTCACAACTATACCATTGTAAGGCTTGAGCAACTCTATGAGCTGTAATACACGTCTAGCAATGCCAATATCAGAGTCAACCCTACCAATGGCTACTTTACCCTTACCAGATAGTGCCGCCTGTAAAGTACTGTTAATCCAGTCAACCTCGTTTAACAGCTTCCTATCATAATCCGACAAAGCCTTTACTGTCGGTAGAACCTGTATTATATCCATAAGGCTTCTTCCCTTGATTGTTATCTTGCCTAGAATATCACCATACTTATCCTCTAACCCTCTTATATCACCAGTCTTGATAGCCTTCTCTATGTCATCTAATAGCTGTGCTGTAAGCTGGTTAACAGCCTCTTTCTCAAGCCCCTCTGTGTTGACTGTTAGTACTCCATTAACTATCTCATACAACCCTTCCAGACCATGCCTCTTGGCGAAATCGTTTAGCTGTGTTAAATCGTTCTCACCTATCTTGTCGCTAACCATGTATATGAATGCTTCAGCAAGAGCCTTATACCCAATGTCGTGGTGCCTAGATATTACCCTGTCAGCACAAGCCCAGTCTTTCCTACTAGCACAATCGGATAACTCTTTCAGGGCGACACTATACTCGTACCTCCTAGCCTCTCCCCTAGCATAATCTCCGTATCCAAGCTTTGAAGCTAGTATGACGACACTACCCGGGTTACCGCTTTGCAGTATAGCGTTATGTATCAGAACCTTGACCGGGTCAACATTAGCCTTAGACTTAAGATAGCCTATGATGAACCGTCTAGTGTCTCTATCCGCATTAACCAGTGTCTCCAAAGCCCCATAGTAGTCGTTTGAACTCATCTCCCTTGAGAACTTGTCTACTATGGTCTGGTCTACCAATACAAATACACCAAATAGTATAATGGTTGTTGAAAAATTAGAAATTTATGGTTACTCTATGTAACCTATGTCAGAAAGGCTGTTAGCTAGAATATTTTTCACGGTTTTATCATCTACAAAACTAACAATCTCTTTTTCTGTTTTAACAATGCCTTCCAAATTTGCTAGTGCATTCTTTATTATTTCATGTCCTCTTATCGCTTTTTCCCTATTATCATATCTAACTATGAATTCGCTTTCAACCTGCCTGTTCCCACCTTTCGGCTCTATATAAATTAAAGACTCGTACTTACATTTGCCGCTCCCACCTTTCGTACATGGTAGCGGTTCACCCGGTATTTCATCAGTTGACACACATACTACTGCATTT
Source organism: Acidilobaceae archaeon (assembly GCA_027043945.1). GTDB lineage: Archaea > Thermoproteota > Thermoprotei_A > Sulfolobales > Acidilobaceae > S143-63. The sequence continues at coordinate 2,420 of JALUDS010000055.1, read as the reverse complement.
CCCGTTGTTCTACAATCATGCAGATGTAGTGGCTTCTGTTTGAAGACAAACATAGTTTTAACACCTCTATTTCTATATATAACACTACTTACTTATTTATAAATTACTTGCATAGGTTTTGAAGTTGCTTATTATGCGTTCATCCAAGTATCCTAGTGTAGCTACTATGTCTAGTAGCGATGTGAACATGTCGCTGTCCTCTATCGTCCTTAGAGTCTTCTTCACCAGTTCATCGCTAACCTTTATGTCCTTGTATGCTAGAAGGCTCCTTAGCACGGTTTCCCTCTTAATCATGCTATACAGTATTTCTAGTGTCGGCATTACATACACGTCAAGACCCTGTGGTGGCGTTTTCCCTACTAGGAAAAGTGTGTTGTCTAGGTTGTTCATAATGTATAGCACTACTTCCCTTGGTATTGTTGTTGAGACAATCATGTTTGAATTGGTCATGTTAGCCGTATGTACAGCCTCGTCATAGTACCTTATGTCAACCAGTTTAACGACAGTCCTACCTGAGTTATAGCTTATCTGTGTAGCTATGCTAGTCATCACTTCCTCGTTCCCATGCATGTATATCCTAGCCCTACCCTTGAATATGTCCCTGTTGAAATGCTCGAAAAACCTAGAGTAGTCAACCTGCTCTACATGTATCCTGACATAGCCCCTACCGCTACTTGGCTTGTAGTCAACCTCTAAACCACGCTTGACCCTCTCTGCCATGCCTACTGCGTCAGCTATGCTCAAACCCATGTTGACGACACGCTTAGCTATGTCTTCAGCCTTCTCGTCTCCAACTATTGGTGAAACAACACGTTTAACAGCATTGTAGTCCGGTAGTGGTATGAATATTGGCTCACCGAAACGTCCCTGCCTAAGGAAAGCCCTGTCTATCTCGCTTGCCTTAACGTTTGTAGACGCCACAAACAGCACCCTGTATCCCTTGTTATATATCTCCTGCATAGTGTTGAACAGTATGTTCTTAATGTTTAGGAATGCGTTAGAACTCTCCTCCATGCGGGACAGGTTCCTAGTAGACAGCAACCACTCGGCATCGTCAAGTATGATTATGCTAGGCTGGTCTTTCACGGCTTCACTAATAGTCTTCTTAATCGCCTTCTCACTATCCCCAACATATTTTGACAGTATAGAGTCTGGTGAAACCTCGAATGTAGATACGCCTATAATCCTGCTCATCACTCTTGCAAGGGTACTCTTACCAGTACCCGGACTACCTATGAGCATTAACCCGGGTGTGAATGGCGGCTCATCATTAACCATAGGCTCAATATATAGTTTATACACGGTATCATATACTTTCTCCGGGTAAACGTATGTCATGCGGCTCCTACCGCCACAGTCCTCGTCTATAACGACATTGCCATCCTCTCTATGTATGTTGTACTTGCATTTTTTCACCATGCTTATGGAAGTGTTCCTAGCAACGACACACTCCTTGGGAGAGGCGAACACGACATAGCAACCGTTTATATCCATGTCCCTACGGACAACCTTGAAGTAAGGTATCCTGTATTTACCCCTACAATCAAGGTATAGCTTCCTGCATTTACTGACCAATGAGAAGCACCAATAGAAAAATTGTTACCGTATGTTTTAAGGGTACAAGCTACCGCTTCCTGCTATACATGAACACGCCAACTATCCCTATTATGAACGCTATTATAAGCACATAGTTTAGAATGTCAACACCCGGCATGTTAGCGTACACGTCAACCTTATCTATGCTTATATTGCCTAGGCTTACATTGCCGCTACTCGTCATGTTATCCAATGTACCCCTCACAGTATTATGTATTCTATCAGTTACACTAGCTATAACCATGCCTACTATAAGCACGACAAATGTTAGTATCGCAATCAAAAACAGGCTGTATAGGAGACGCATTGCTTACTACCTCCCCCTTATAACGCTTGGTGCATATATTACAAGCACGTATATCCCAAGCATGACTATCAATATTAGAATATAGAGCTCCACGTATGTAGCTACATTCGACATGTCTATACCAATCATGCCGAAGGAGAATTGCAGTATCATAAGTACCACGCTAAGAATCCCTGCTAGAAGCACTATCATAAATCCGAAGCCCATTATCTCTGCTAGACGCAATTGCAGCACACCATTAATCTTATATTGTTGTTGGTAGAAAAAACGTTTAACTCTACCATGCAACATATATCAAATAGGTGTGTGTTTTGAGTGAGAGATACACTATTGGCTCCTATGCACTAGTAATAATAGTGCTGTTCATAGCGTTCAACTATGTAGTGTCTCTCACAGCCTTCTACTTCGGTCTACTAAACAACATGGTTACCGATGTAGAAGCAATATCAAACGGGGACTATGGCAAGCTAGGCACATTCATCGGGTTCCTGCTCCAACTGTTCACATGGTGGGTGTA
>JALUDS010000054.1:0-4056 GCA_027043945.1 Acidilobaceae archaeon | reverse complement strand
TCTTCTTTCTCGTTAAATCTCGCCAAAATAGCTCGGCTATATTATTATTCGCCCCAATAAGTGGCTCCAAGACTTTCATCAGGTCGTCTTCACTGCTTTCTTTTATGCGCATCGCAGCTTCAAGAACAATGGTTCCTATGAGATGTATTATTGCTCCATATACGTCTGGTCCATAGTCCTCCATACTATATCTCTGGCTCTTAACTTTCTCCGTCTTGACATCTGCGAACCATTCTATCTTAGCCTGAGATATGTCTCCATATTCCTCGTCGTTTCGGTACACTATTGTTCCGCCTTGTATTGCACTGTATCTAAGTGCGTCGATAACATATTCCCAGCCACTTGAAGGCTCAAAAACGTCGTATAGACGGGCATACTCTATGATCTCGTAGGTTTCTAGTGATTCGCCATGTATATCGGCTATCTTGTAGAGAAGGAATGCTGATAATGCGGCATATAATCCTCCTTTTGGTAGCTTCTCGTTTGATATACTTCTTATCTTTACAGTAGTATCCGTGAGTTCAAGTGCTTCTAGAATATTATTAGTGTAATTATAGAGTAGATCATCGATACGCTGATCAATGTTTATTGATATTTCTTTTCTAGACTCGTTTTTTATCTCATATTCTATGATCAACCTCTTTTTGAGTGGCGAGACTAGATAGGGGTTTTCACTCTTCTCTAGTGGAAGACCCAATATTATGAGGGGCACGTGTAGCTCTGCTCGAGGCATAAGGATTCACCCGGGAAACGTACTAGGATTATATCTTATTGGGGAAACCATATTGATGCGTATCCTACTACCCATTCTTTTTCTCCTGTTATGTCCCCAGATGTCGCATGTTTGAGGAGCCTAGGCGTGCTCCCCTCCAGTAATTTAGAAAGTCTAATAAGTCCTGCTGCCGCTACTGGCCCACACATTGTTATATTATGCTCATCTAGTAAGCGGTATAGTTTCTCTTCGTCTCGTTCTAGAATAGCGTTTATCGCCATTAGATCTTTCTGGACAGATATTTCATGAGGTTCGTAGTGGTTGAAGTCAGTACTTGCAATATAGATCATATCTATCTTGTTCTCTTCTATGATTTTAGCCAGGGCTGATGCTAGGTCTCTGGCTACGTCTGGTGTCTGAACGTATATTGTTATTGGAACAATCTTAAACTCCCCATCATAAATATACTGTAAGAAAGGCAACTGAACCTCTAGGCTGTGTTCATAGATGTGTGCATCGCTGTCGAAGCCAAAATAGCTACTGTGCTCAACCAATAGTTTTGCAGTCTCCATATCAACCTCTACATCGCCCAGTGGGGTTCTCCATGCGTCCCCTTTATACACTGCTGCTCCGATCCCTATGCCGTTATGATTGGGTCCTACAAGGACTATCGTCTGAGGAGGCTTCTCGAGAGAGAGTTTATAATATGCGTGAGCCGCAACAGGGCCGCTATAGATATATCCCGCGTGTGGGACTATGAATCCGATACTTCTTCTATCGGTTCTCTCTCCTTCTTTTATAGGTAATTTGCCTGGTCCGATCGGGTGCATAAATGAGTACTCTATTGCTTTTACTAGTTCTTCTTTTGTTGCTGGATAAAATGTTCCCGCATGCGCGGGTCTCCTTATACGTGTGTACGTCATTGTATCTTGGCACCCTATACTATACTAGTGTGTTGTTGGACTTTGAAATTATTGTTTGGAGGATTAGATGAAAATATCGGTTTTGGCAACTTGCCCAAGTATATGTTATTGGAGTCCCCCGTAGAACAATAACTGAACCTAGATTTCTGGGAAAAAGTTTCTCGGGTAATTATTACCTCCTTATCTTACCAGCCATGAATGCCTCGTATTCTACGTCCAGGGAATCTGTGGGACCTATTCTTCCCTGGTTTCTTAGGATTTCCCTCGTCATTATCCAGTAGAGTAGTGCCAGGCTTCTTCTACCCTTGTTGTTTGCAGGAATTACTAGATCGATATTTTCTATCTTATTGTCTGTGTCTGCAAATGCGACTACAGGTATTCCTATCTTTGAGGCCTCTGCTAGAGCTTGTCTATCTGTTCTGGGATCTGTCACGAGAACCACGTCTGGTTCCATGTAGTGTTCTAGGTATGGGTTTGTGAATATTCCTGGTATGACTCTGCCTGTTATCGCTTTGCATCCTACACGCTCGCACATCATTCTAGCGGGTTTTTGTCCATAGAGTCTAACAGATACTACTGCGATTTTTTGAGGATCGAATTTTGACAGGAAGTTCGCGGCGATCCTTAGTCTTTCGTCGATTTTCTGGACGTCGAGTAGGTAGAATCCGTCTGTAAGGATCTTGTATGTGAACTGTCTCATGTATTTTGTACAGATCTGTGTACCGAATACTACTCCTGCTCTCCTATAGAGTTCTGCCGGGACAAGTAGTTCTCTCGCCTGCACGCTCATGACACACCACCTACTATTCTGAGCTTCTTAGCTCTAAGCGTATAGTACTTGGCTATCTCTTCCACGTAGGTTATGGATGTGAAAAGCATTCTTCTGCAACAATACCTGTATATCTTTAGGTCGTCGAGGACCTTCTCCGGGTCCTCTCCAGCTTCTACTCTTGCTTTGAACTCCTCCCATACGTGGCCTAGAGGGGCTCCACAGGTGAAACATCTTACTGGAGGAAGCATAATTTGATCACCTATACGACTTCTGCCATCTCCTACGAGCACTATATCTCATGTATTTCTCTGGCTCGGTTCTTCTTGGATCGCCTGCAAGCATTGTTCTATCGTATTCTTCGAATATCTGTTTTAGTGCTTGTGAAAGCGCATTCATTCTTTTGCATTCTTCGTCTTCTCCCTCACATCTAAAGTGCTCTACAAGGCCCCTTGCAATGGCCATTCTTACTGCATCCGCTTGGCCCATGAATCCTCCTCCTTTTACTCTAACCCTTATGTCTACTTGGCTTCTGATCTTTGCTCCAGCTAGTAGTAGTGGCTCCATCATCTTGAGCCGAGCCATCTCGATTGGCCATAGCTCTATTGGAATCCCGTTTATATGAACTTTTCCGTTTCCTGGCCTAATAATCGCTGTTGCTATAGCCCTCTTCCTCTTACCCGTAGATATCGTAATTTTCTTGATCACTGCACCTCACCCTTCCAACCGAGCTCTTTTGCTATCCTACCTAGTTCCACGTATCCCCTTGCTAGTCTTGAGGCGTCAGCCTCCTTAAACCTTACAAGCTCCTTGTTCTTAAACTCGTCGGGAACCCCTATGTAGACCTTGAGCCTCTTGAAGGCTTCACGTCCCCTTTTATTGTGCTTAGGGAGCATTCCCTTCACTGTACTCTTGAATAATCTTACCGGGCTACGTGGACGTTTGGGCCTCCACTTATGCTTATGGTGGCTTCTAATTGGAAGGATCGTCTGTTTGTATTGTTTTACAACCTCGCTGGGTCTCCCGCTTACAACTACCTTCTCGACGTTTACTACTACTATGTTCTCACCGTTTAGGAGCTTCTTGGCTATTATGCTCGCAAGTCTGCCCAGGATATGACCTGTTCCGTCAACCACGATTACTTTTTGTTTTTCTGCTTGCTGACTCATCTTGCTCCACCTCCTAGACTATTATTCTTGCATTCGATACCTTGGGGTACTTTCGAGCAGCCTCCTGTAGTGTTAAGGCTTCACCACCAGCCATTTTTATTTTCTCTAGTGCCGTCTCAGAGAAGCTCAATGCAGCAATTGTTACTTTTTTCTCTAGTTTCCCGGCTCCTAAGACTTTTCCTGGAACTATTACTATTTCTCCTTCTCTAGCATATCTGTTGATCTTAGATAAGTTTACGGCAACTCTTTGCCTTGTAGGTTTGAGTAATAGTTCTGCTACTTTTATCCAGGCGTTTGAACCTTCTTTTTTTCCTGTCTTTTTTAGATCCTCCGCCGTTTTCCTAACCAGTATATTCGTGGGCCCTGTCCTCTTCATTGCCTTTCCACCACTCCTGCTTTCTTCACAGCCTCCAGTACCTTCTTAACGCGTGCCTCAAGGGTATTAATAGACTCTGCGACTATTATTTCGGGGCGAAGGGCCCC
>JALUDS010000053.1:0-4060 GCA_027043945.1 Acidilobaceae archaeon | reverse complement strand
TAGACATAGCGTGTGACCCACAAGGATATTGTAGAGCGAACAAGGCAGGAGTCTCCGCATTAGCTGTGGGAGGCACAGGAGATCTACTAGCAGGATCAATCGCCGCTATACTCGCCAGAAGAACAGCCTTAAAGAAGGATCCAGCACCCGTAGACTCTGCAATAACAGCTGCTTATCTAATTGGAAGAGCCGGCGAAATAGCATATAGTATGAGGAAAGAGTCGATGACAGCATACGATGTACTCGATACGATCCACGAGGTCTTCGTCGAGGCAGAAAAATACTCTTCATAAGAAAAATCAACAATGATTTCAACAGCCAACGTCTATAATTTATAGGAACAATGCTCTGAAAAGTGAACGTGGAACCCGTAAACAGTCTATACCAAGGACATAGGGAACCGAAGCCCACAGAACAACGAGTAGTGATACGGCTCCAGGTGTAACAACTGTGTCGTCATATGAGCAAAGCCGCATAGTACTCCTGAGAACGTTATTCTTCCTCCTAGGAGCCATACTAACAATAGTCTCCGGTATAGTTATAGTAAGGAAGCTCACTGTAGACGAGTATGCAATCTACCAGATTGTTAATAAGAGACTTGCACTCATGGCTATGGGAGTAATCCAGATTATTGATTTGTGGATATTCAGGGATGTAGCGAGACTGTTCAAGGGATCCCTCCTTGCCTCCCTAAAAATAGGACTCCTCGTAGGGACTACACTATCCGTTGTCTCAGGGATCTACGTCTATGACATCAGTGGAGACATTATAGTAAGCCTCATGTCAGCCACAGCAATCCTTACATATACGATGTGGATTATCTCCCTCAACATTCTTGACGCGACCCGACCAGTGATGGTATCAATCCAAAGACTTCTAACTAGGCTGACATATGTAAGCCTAGTAATATTGCTCGTATATTTATTAGCTAAAGGACTAATAGGATCCTTAACCGCTCTAATAACCGGCTACGCAGTAGGCGTTGTCCTCACATATCTTTGGACTAAAAAAAGGATAGAGTTCAAGTTAGAAGAGGTAACATCTGTTAGTATAAGAGAATTACTTAATCTGGAACGAATAAAGGCAGGCATTTATAGAGGCCTAATGATGATTTTCGGAAGCTTGGATGCTGTAATTGTAATTAAGTTTTTAGGTAGTTTAATAGTCTCGGCGTTCTTCGTATTGAGACTGATCATGAGTATATTGTCTGAGTCAGTTAACATATCATTAAGATACCTCCAATATGCTGGTCTAAAAGGAAATAGGGCTAAAAACCTATTATTCCTGCTGAGAATGGAGCTAGCGATTGTAGCCGGGCCATTAGTCTTCATCGCCTACTACAATGATCATACGATATACGTATTGAACCCTAGTTATATATGGATATCGCCATTAATAGTGCTTGTCAGCGTAGAATCCATCGTTCGCTTATTGACTAATGGAGTCATGAATATCCTGTTAGGGGAGATAAAAACGAGAGACGTTAAGGAAGCATATTATATTCAGAGATATTTTAGGATAAGATTCTGGCTTACAATAATGTACATAATATACGTTGTAGTCCTTGCATATGCATACACGAAGGGATTATTGCTAGATACAGATTATTCATTCATAGAACTATGGATACTGGGATCACTTGTAACGTGGATCGGACACCTAGTATCATATATGACTGTTGAGGAATTCAGGAAAAGATTACCTCTAAGGCTACTATCGAGCAATGTGCTAGGATACTTACTCTTATATGCGGTAGTAGCCATAGTTCTCGTCCAGTTTATAGGGCCAGGATCGGCTCCAAGCCCATATTTCTGGGAGGAGGTCAGCATACTTCTCAAGCCCGCGATCATATACTACACATTATATCTAGCGATCATAGTTGTTCTGGACCGAGAGATTAGAAAAACAATAAGTCTTGTCATATGAGAAAAGATGAGATAACACTAGATTATGTTTGCCAATAGAGAAATAGGAATAATATAATTAGTGTACTTACACGTAAGTACATTTACTTGCTTCATTGGTTGAGACAATAACTTACTAACTAATTCCTTTTAACGAAGAGAACACTAACCGGTTCAGGCTATGAATCGGTGAACAGTCCGTGTTCAAAGGAAGATGGCCATTCGAGTCGAAACCCCTACTAATATTCTGGGAAACCACCAAAGCATGCCAACTAGCATGCAAACACTGTAGAGCAAATGCAATAACAGAACCATTACCAGGCGAATTATCAACTGAGGAAGCAGTCAAGCTACTAGAAGAGATCGCAGAATTCGGAAAACCCAGCCCCATACTAGTGTTCACAGGCGGAGACCCATTAATGAGGAAAGACTTCTGGACATTAGTAGAATACGGCAAGAACCTCGGACTCCGGATGGCGGCAGCCCCAAGCGTTACGCCACTCCTAACGAGAAGGACAATGAACAAGCTAAAGGAAAAGGGAATCACAAGTGTCAGTATTAGCATTGACAGCTATCGTAGAGAAGTACATGATATGATTAGAGGAATACCAGGAACACTAGATAGAAGTCTCAGGGCCTTGGACTGGGCAAAAGAGGCCGGGCTCCGAGTCCAGGTTAACACGGTTGTGATGAGAGAGACTGTCATGGATCTTCCAGGAATGGTAAGATTACTTTTAGAGAAAGGCATCAAGGTATGGGAGGTATTCTATTATATACCAACGGGTAGAGGAGGAAGAGAAAGCGACCTCACACCACGTGAATGGGAGGATGTGAGCCATTTCCTATACGAGGCTAGCAGATACGGCATAATGGTAAGGACCGTTGAAGGACCAATCTTTCGAAGAGTCGCATTGACAAGGAGATACTATGAGAAGAAAGGATTATTGAATAAACTAGACGAGGAACTCGGAGAATTATATCATGAGCTCATAAGCGAGCTAAGGAGCCTTCTAGGCGAACCAGCAGGTGAAGCTAAGGCCCATACCGTTGGAACCATGGACGCGAAAGGAATAGTCTTTGTATCCTATGACGGGAACGTCTATCCTAGCGGGTTCCTACCATTATCGGCTGGAAACGTAAAGGAACAGAGCATAGTCGAGATATACCGCCGTAGTAGGCTGTTTAGTACATTAAGAGAAAAACTCGGCGGTAGATGTGGTAGGTGCGAGTTCCGAAGTATTTGTGGTGGTAGTCGGGCGAGAGCTTATGCTGTAACCGGGGATCCCTACGCTGAGGATCCCGCATGTATGTATAAGCCAAGATCTCTTCCCAGCGAGGTGATAGAGAACATTGCAGTATCTAGACGAGCTTGATAAGAGAATATTGATGGAGCTACAATACGATTTTCCAAGAGACGCCTATCCATTCGATATCGTAGCCGAGAGACTAGATATGAGGGTAGACGAGCTCCTCGACAGAGTAGGCTTCCTATATAGAACTGGGATATTAAAGAGGATAGGCTTCTACGTGAACTATAGAGGCATAGGGCTAAAAGCGGCATTGATCGCTTACGAGTCCAAAGGACAAGTGGAGGAGCTAGCCGAAATTTATGCTAGAGATAAGCTTGCTACACACGTATATCTTAGGGATCACCCAGTATACGATGTATGGGTAGTTACAAAGAGAAAAACCTTAGACGATCTCGTAAAGCACGCCTCAGAGGTCTCATCTACTCTTGGCGTTGGCCACATAGTCTTATTCTCTAAACGGACCTACAAGCTCAGCGTAAAATTCGACCTATACAAAGGAGTATCACGCTCAGGAGGGTACAGCTTGATAAGCATTAGTCCTCCAAGCCCCGAGGCCTTTGGTATATATCCAAGCCAACTACGACTGTTCAGAAAACTAGATGCGTCCAGGGAACCATATAGGAGGATCGCAGAGGAGCTAGGATTATCACAGGAAGAGACAGCAAGTCTGGCGTGGAAACTTGTAGACGCAGGATTATTAGGCGATCCTGGAGCCGCACTGGACGGGAAGAAAATAGGGTTTGAAGAAAACGCGATGGTAGTAATGGAGCCTGCCGGAGATGAAGACGCGTTCTGTAGAATGGCTGTCAGCCTACCATATACAACGCATGTCGTTCTAAGAGGATC
>JALUDS010000052.1:0-4318 GCA_027043945.1 Acidilobaceae archaeon | reverse complement strand
GGGCTTAAGACCCGTTGGCGTAGGCCTGCGTGGGTTCGAATCCCACCCCCCGCACCATATTATACACGTGGAATATTATTGGGATAGTTTGCCGTAATGGATAGTATTTTTCTTTTAGATTGTAATAATGATAAGTCATAGAGGGGATGATAGGGCTCTGCCTCCGAATCCCCCTAAGGGGAAATGTGGATGAACGGGTCTAGTGACCCTCTTTCATCCTAGCCTGTAAACCGAACTTTGTCCCACACCACTATTAGAGTTCGATTAGGTGCCTCGTGAATTTTGTTAGGAGTCTTGCCCCGCTCGGAGTCACAACCGCTAAGTCTTCTATCCTTATACCGTGGATCTTGTCAAGGTAGATTCCAGGTTCTATCGTAACTATCATGTTATTTTCTAGTATGGTTTCGGATCCGGGTCTTAGGTATGGTTCTTCGTGGACGTCTACGCCTACGCCGTGTCCTAGGCCGTGGATGAAGTATTTCTCTAATCCATGCTTTCTAAGAACTTGTCTTGCCTGTGTATCTGGTTCTCTTGCCTCGGCCCCTGCATAAATCGAGTCTATCGCAGCTTCTTGTGCTTCGAGGAGTGCTTCGTAGTGTTTCTTGAATGTAGATGAGGGTTTACCCCACCAGAAGGTTCTCGTAGAGTCGCTTCGATAACCATGGTATACTGCTCCCCAGTCAACTAGTATTGGTCCAGGCGATGTAAGTCTCACTTGTCCTGGCGTATAATGGGGATAGGCTGTATTCGCATAGAAGGCTATAATGGAAGGAAATGCTTCTCCCCAGGATCCTAGGGACAGTAGCTCCTTGTATAAGGTGCCTGCTATGTCTGCTTCGCTTACACCTTCTCTTATGTAGAGGAGGGTTCGTCTGAGCGCTTCTTCGGCGATTTCGACAGCTTTCGTTATGAGGTCTATTTCTTCGGAACTCTTTATTGACCGTATCTTCGAGAGGTGTTTGCTGAAATCTGATAACTCGGGAATTTTTTGTTTGAGGGATGATGCCAGCGAGTGGCTGATCATCCCTAGGTCAGCCGCTGGTTTCTTGGCTTCACATCTTTTTACGATTTCGGCGGCAGCCTCGGTGAGAGGAGCTTTAATAAGATGACTTTTCGGTACTGCGGCTTCTAGGGCTTCGTTTGCTCCTCTATACGCGACTTTAACTGTGTAGGGTTTAGGTGCCTGACTTGACATCCTAGAATAGTCCAGTATGCTTGTTACGAGGGTCCAAGTACAATTATTAGATAATATGGTTATACCGCTTGGACTCCTAATCCCTGTAGCATAGAGTATGTTTGAAGGATTTGTGAGTATGACTAAGTCGTGGCCTTCTGCCTCAGCTTTTGCTAGGATTCTTTCCGCGTTTTTTACAAATAGTTCTTCGTAGTTCTGCACAATACTACACCGAGTGGATACTACAATGGTCCCCAGATAAAAAGTTAGGATACTATCCTCTAACAGAGAACCTAGTAGAATACGAGGAGACCTGATTAGTGTCCAATGATAAAACTATCATGGGAGTTGTTAGTTGTATTCCTAGACGATTCTTACTCTGTTGACTTTCTTTCTCTGCCACTTGTATCTCCTTATTCTACGGCTTCTACCGAAGCCGCAGGCTGCACAGTAGCCTTTAGCGACGTTGAAGGCTCTTCTTCCGCATCTCCTGCACACGATGTGTGTCTTGCTTCTTCCATGTTTTCCGAAGCTTGCTGTTCCCTTGCCCATTCGTCACACCTCCTCTAGAAGATTGGACTGACTACTATAACGTTGTCTCCTCTCACTAGTACGGTTCCTAGGTTTCGTGTTTTGTTTGGTTCTGATGATACTTCGCGGGCGTTCTTCAACAATATGTTCAAGTGTCCGTCGTAGGCTTCGAGTGTTCCTGCCAGCATTCTGCCTCCTTTGAGTTTGATTAGTACTTCTTGGTCTAGGAATTCTTGTAGTACTCTGAATGTTCCTCCTTGTCCGGGCATTTTTGTATTCACCTCAGCTCGGTTTCTTGTATTTGTCCACCAGCCAATAGTCGGTGTGATGGTTTGTTTTTAAATTCTTAGCCCTGCAAAACTGGATAATATCTGGTGCATGTAATGGTAAAAGGTGTCGACGAGATAAGGGTTAGCCGTAGACATGTGCTCTCGAAGAAAGAGCTGAAGAAACTTAGGAAAATGATAGAGGAACAGTATCCTGAGTTTCCAATAAAGTCCATGGCTCCTGGGAAGGTAGAGTATGCGGAGGTCGGAGGAGTAGAATTCTATATTGTCGAGGGATTACCTGCCTTCTTTGTGCAAGGAGAAAGACTAGTCCCGGTTCTGCAATATCTACTCAAGAAAGGATACGGGTGGTTGCCTAGAGTCATTGTGGATAGAGGGGCAACTAGCGCTGTGGGGCGTGGAGCAGATTTAATGATCCCGGGGATACGGGGTCTAGACGACTTCGATGAGGGTTCAATAGTAGTAATAGTGGACGAGGAAGCAGGTGTTCCTGTGGGAATAGGAGAAGCACTAGTCGACTCTACCTTTATACGTGAAAAACTGGAGAGCGGTAATAAGAAGGGTAAAGCAATCAAGAACATTCATAGGCCAGGAGACAGAATATGGAAATATGCCTCGAAACTGTGAATATTCTAGTATTGTATCATAGTATGCATCCGTGTGTTTCTAGGATATACGCGTATTGACTCTAAGTTCTCCGGAATGATTATCTCTGGTGCTCCCTTGAATCCTAGCTTCGACCATTTCTGCTTGATATTGTGGGCTAGGCTCACTAATGCTGCTGATTCTCCATGGTTTAGTATTATGTTTCTCGGCTTGGGCTTCAGATGTTTTAGATAGAGCAGTAACTCACTCTTCGTGGCGTGGCCCGTGAAACCTTCTATTCTGACTACTTTCATCCTAGTCTTTATAGTTCTCAGCATTCCGTTTTCTTCAAATGTAATTTCTCGTTCTCCTTCCATTAGGCGTCTACCGAGGGTTCCTGGAGCCTGGTAGCTTACGAATGCTAGTGCGTTACGTGGGTCTTCTGCGAAGGCCTTGAAGTATTCTATGATAGGGCCTCCCTGCATCATCCCGCTGGTTGCCAGTATTATTGCAGGCTCAGTAGAGTTCAACGCCTCCTGTCGACGCGCCTGGTCATTCACGTATATGATGTTTTCGGAGAGGAATGGGTTCTCTCCCTCCTCTATAGCATTTCTAATTGTCCTCGATAAGTGATCGATATAAGCCGTGTATATTGCCGTGACCTCGTAGATCATTCCATCAACGTATACTGGGATATCAGGAATTCTTCCTTCCTTACGTGCACGATTTAATACAGCTAGGATTTCTTGTCCTCGTCCAACAGCCATTACCGGGATAACTATCTTTCCTCTCTTCTGGTATATCTCATTAATTAAATTAATAAGATCCTCTTCTGCCTCTCCCCTCGACTGGGTTTCTGTTGCTCCATATGTTGACTCGATTATAAGTGTCTCTACTCTGTGGAACTGGTATGCTGCTGGCGGAAGCAGGCGTGTCCCAGTGTCTCCCTTGATCTTGTAGTATTTTATATCGCCTGTGTAGAGTATATTGTAGAGTCCTTGGCCTATGTGAAGGTGTGCCACTGCGCTACCAAGAATATGTCCTGCGTTAGAAAAGGTAAGTTTTGTGTCCGGAGCTACGTCTGTCACAGTATTATAGGGAACGGTTATGGTATATGTAAGCATGGTCTCTAGGTCTTTCAGTGTGTATGGAGGATCTCTTCCCTCGCGCCTCGCGAGCTCTATGTAGTCTTTGAGGACGAGTATGGCTATGTCTCTTGTAGGCTCAGTCATGTATACAGGGCCACGATACCCGTATTTGAAGAGGAACGGGAGCATGCCGATATGGTCTAGGTGAGCGTGGGTTATTACGACCGCGTCAAGATCCTCTATCTTGAATTCGGGAGCGCTAAAGTATGGGAATGCGTCTGGTCCGAATCCTGTTGGCGACGCACCCGCATCGAGGAGGATCTTTGATTCCCCAGTATCTACTAGTATAGCGCTTCTTCCGACCTCGCCGAAGCTTCCTAGACCTATTATTCTAATGTATCTAGTGCCGATTCTTACCTCTCTGAATATTCTCTCTCCTATACTCATTAGTGCTTTCCTACGCTCAGAGGACTTGCTTAGATAGTGTCTTAGAACTGACGCTAGCGTGGTACTCATTAATGGAGGCTTCTTTATTATATGGGCTCTCCATCCTGTTGCGGCTAGAACCATGTTGGAGAACTTTCTCTGGTTATCTGTTATTTTTTCTGGGTGATGGGCTAGTATCTTTACTTCTCCTAGTACCTCGTCGAACT
>JALUDS010000051.1:0-1010 GCA_027043945.1 Acidilobaceae archaeon | reverse complement strand
TCTTCCTTCTTCTTGAATCCTCTTCCTACACCGACTATTATCTCGGCGTCTTCTAGGTTGATTCCGCTTAGCTGTTTCGGTTTTATCTCTAGTAGTTTTACGCTATCTTCTTCTACGCTTATCTCCTCTATGTTGCCTGAGCCCTCTCTTTGAACTGGTTCGAATACTTTCGCGTTGATTAGTATGATGGCTGGATATGGGATTTTCTCTGTGGCGATTGCTCTTTCGCTGAGGAATCCTCTCTTGTATATGATGTGGTCGTCTTTGAACTCTACGCCTATTACGTCTGTAGCCATGGGAAGGTCATAGGTTCCTGCTAGTCTTGAGAGTGCATCTCTGTTGTTCTTTGTACCGTATCCTACTATTACTTTGGGTTGTTTCTCATCGTATAGCTTCTTGACTGCATTGAATAGAGCGCCAGGATGCTGGCTTTTTAGAACGTATACTTTTACGCCTAGCTTGGCTACTTCATCGGCTCTATCGGCATCCTTGCCATAGAATAGGACTTCCACGTCTCCAAGGCTGGAGACTGCTGAGAGTGATTCTTTAACTTCCTGAACACCGCTCGCCACGATTAGTGCGTCAACCATTCCTATTCACCCCCTAGAGAACTCCCTCCTTCTCGAGAGCTTCTATAAGCTTCTCGGCGATCTCTTCGAGTGTATCGCCCTCTATGATGACTTGTTTTCTACTTACGGTCAGTATCTTGTATTCTACCGGCTCCTTCTTTCTTTCCGGTATTGGCTCTACGTCTGCCGCGGTTAGTGTTTTCTGCGGCTTTTTCCCTGCTCTCCTAATCTGTAACAGTGTAGGTGGTCTCGGCTCATTAATTTCCTGGGTTACGCTTACCACTGCTGGAAGCGAGGCTTCCATTACCTCTATATGGTCTTCTACGTCTCTCTCAGCAACTATTTTGTTTCCGTTGATAGTGATCTTTCTCGCGTAACTGATGAAGGGGAGTCCGAGTTTGGCTGCTACTCTTCCTGCGATTTGTCCTGTCGTCTGATCTA
>JALUDS010000050.1:0-14631 GCA_027043945.1 Acidilobaceae archaeon | reverse complement strand
ATCGAGTGTTAGATATAGATTGTGTGATCTATATGTAATTTTTAACAATCTACTTGAAGCATAGCACACAATTAATGAAAACTTAATATAAAGCCTGCATAAATAGCACTATTACCTTTTAGTAATAGATCGGTGATAATATTTGAGAATGTTATCTTGCTCCAAATAACCCTAGCTTAAATACGGCAAACAACGAGATAGCCGCCATAGCTAGTACGCCTATGGCTACTAGAGTTTTTAGAGCACCGTTACCATTACTGGGAGTCTCTCGTTGTTGTCCCTGGCTTGTGTTGGTCACTGTAACGGTTATTGAGTCAGTACTGTATCGGCTGGCAACGTCTACTACCTTGACTATTATCTCGTGTGTTCCTGGCTGTAGGTTTAGGCTGTAGCTTGTAGCAGTAGGTGGGAGATTCACGGTTTGGGTTCCGTCTATTATTAAGGTTATTTTGTCGATATCGGCTGATCCTTTTTGTACTTTCCATCTCACGGTTATGTTTTCGTTCTTTATTGTAGCTCCTGGCTGTGGAGACAGTATTGTTACTGTGGGAGATGTTGTAGGCATTGTCTTAGATACTAGTGCTACGTAAAGGCCTCCGCCTAGATCTGGGTGTTCTGTGATGGAGGGATAGGTGGTCCATAGTGTTATTGTGTAGCTTTCAGGGTCTATTCGGTAGAATCCTTTCGGATACCATACGTCCAGATCCCTGTCCCATACAAGGGGCATCAAGTCTTTCAAGTTCAATCCGAGTTCTCGAAGCCTCTCGGGATCTATGTGGAAGTGTATTCCGAAGCCGCCTGTCCCCTCAGTATTATTTACGACAAGGAGTATTGGGCCCATTAGGACATAGCCGGGAGGTGAACTACCCGGGACCTGTACATCATTATACACCCATAGCTTAGTTTTATCAGTAATATGGTGGGCTTCGATTGTAATATTAGGATCTCTTAATTCAAGGCTATAATTGAATCTATCCATCACCATGTATGCGGCAGGCTCTCCCGGATCATCTACATAGAAAATTGAAGTTCTTCTAAGAGTGTCATGTATTACATCGGTGCTTCCGGGAACAGGCATCTCAATGCTCATTATGTATGTTAAATTATGCATACCTGGCTGTAAATCCATAGTGTTTATCAATGGGAGGACCTTGGGCCTCCAGGGCCAGTTTCTCCCGGGGCTGTAGGGCTGACTACCGGATTCTCTAACTAGTTGATTGTTGTCAAGGGCTATTATTATGGTCCAGTTCATTATCGTCTGGTTTGCCATGTTAAGGAGTTCGCAAGGTGTCGGGGTTCCCGTTACACTATCCGGTACATTGGATAAATCACATGGCCAATAGAAGTTGGGTATGCCTCCTAGGAAACGAAATTCCTCTCCTTTAATATAGTGTTCTCCGTTTCTAGGAAAAATAATTATGACTGAGGGGTGTTTGTGATCTGGGCGAGTTACCGTTAAATTAATAGTTGTTTTGGCTCCTAAGGTGTCTTCTGCTATTAGAGTGAGTGTTATTTGGTTTACTTGTCTTCCTGCTCTTTCACTGTATATCTCAAAGAACGAGTCGATCCAATAACCTCCTGTATAGAGTGTAGTATTGTAAATGCCACCGGGATAAATAACTGCAAAAGGATCCGAAGGCTGTAAAGGCACCATGAAGACGCCTGGAACACCGAATGATGCGCTTGCTATACCATCAGGATCATAAATCTTTACGATCAGTTCAAACATCTCATTGATCTCTTCATTCCAAGTAGGTGCGATAATTTTTACAAGGGGCGGACTATTATTTGCATCGCCTGACCCTTCTAGATAGAGGCTTTGATGATGTACGGCATCATCAACTGACAGTATCGATGTAGTTAAAACTGAGCCTATTAGAGGGAATACAATGATAAACACAATAATAGACATGTACCTGGTGATAAGCCCCATTTATCTAGCACCATAGAAGACTCCAAGAGGATCAGAGCCTTATGTTAGTTGAGTTTGATCGATAGAATCATACTCCCAATAGAAACCTGATATTCCTGCTTCATATTTTGGAATTCTCCATATGTTCTCTCTAAGGAGATTAAGACAATTATCCTAACATATTTTGTCCTACCTTACTCTACCTAGAAACTTCCTGTGCTGGCTTCACTTATTTGAATCTCGAACTGATCATTATCAACTTAAAAGGCTTTGATAAATCCGACTATGGACACTTCTATAGAATACTTGAAGCTGTCTGCTGGGAATTTTGAAGCCTACGCTGGAAGAGGCTTGGTAATATGGAGACTGACACCGTATTAGGCTGTATAAACTATAAGGCTTCAAAATGTACATATTTGTTAAAAAGGTTAAGCACAATGGTAAAACATACAATTACGTCGTAATCAGACAATATGATCCAGTAACCAAGCGTAAGAAAGTCCTGTTGCACCTGAGCCTAAAGAAGCTCCTAGAACGCTTCAAGGATGAAGTGGATGATAAGGCGTTAGCCTCTTGGTGCGGGGGGTGGGATTTGAACCCACGCAGGCCTACGCCATCGGGTCCTCAGCCCGACCCCTTTGACCAGGCTCGGGCACCCCCGCGTCCAGTCCTGTATAATATTATAGTAGGGTTATTTTAGGATTGTGCCAACCAGAAAACATAATGGTGCTTGGATATGTCAGGGTTTGAGAAGGCGGTTCATGTCAGGGTTTCTGGTCTTGGTGATCTTGTTCGCCTCGCGTCTACGCTTGCCAGTCGTATGATTGTGATGCCTGTGTACAGGGTTTCTAGGGATGGTAGGACAGTGTATTTTCTCCAGATGATGTATAAGGACTATTACAAGTACTATGGTCTCCCAATAGTGTATTATTATGTCGAGGAGGATGCCTCGAAGAGCGCGGAGGAGGCAAAGTATATTCTTGCGAAGAGCGATGAGACTGGGGAGAAGATAGAGATCTCTAAGAAGACTCGGCCTGGATGGCTTGCTATACCCTTGGTGAACCTGGAAGAGGTTCCTAGCTATCTGGACGAGGAGGTATTACTGGGTAAGCGCTAAACATCCGTGTGTAATACTCATTATATAATATATAGATGCCGTCGGCAGCCTTTTCCCTTATATAGTAGCCTAAGCATCCTCTGTCACAACCTCGCTCCCGACATGTGATTCTAGAACGTCGAGAGACTGTATCGCATGATAGAGCTGGTCAGCTATACTTGATCTCTCAGAGGCTTTCCGCAGTATGACGCCGGCATCGGTCACCTGGTATATCTTATAAGTGCCTTTCTTGTAGAGTGGAGCGATAAGCCCTAGCTCTTCCAGGCACTGAAACGCGGCTAATACCTTGTAGCGTGGTGCTCCTAGGTGGGAGACTGCGTCTCCTGGTGATAGTGGTCCTTCCTTCTCTAGGAGCTCTAGTATCATGTATGCTAGTCCTCTCATAGACCATGCACCCAATAGGATCGTTATGAGACCCCTTCTCGTTATAAACGGGAATGGAGTGTATTACCAATAGTATTACTCCCAGCGTAAAGAAATAGTACTAGAATAGTTGTGGATTTTCAAAAGATGTTTTTTCCAGTAACCCCATTAAACCCATCGCGGGTGTAGGGGCTAGTGAAGTATCCTAAGCATGGACTAGGAATAATAGTGCGGAGCCGATGTATAATTGTCAACGATGAAAACAAAGTACTAGTACAGCGAGAAAAGAACGGAGTCTACAGTATCCCTGGGGGAAGAGTAGAGTTCCTCGAGAGCATACCATACACAGTAATAAGAGAGATGAGAGAAGAGGCAGGAATAGAAGTTATACCGGAGAGACTAGTATACGTTGTCGAGACACTAAACGAGAGAAAGGGAAAACCAAGACATGAACTACTATTCTACTTCAAGTGCCAGCACCTAAGCGGAGAGCCCAGAAAAGAATTCAAGAATATGATGTTCCAATGGGTGGATCCCCTGGAGGTAAAAGATAACTTCTGGCCCCCGGGACTAGCAGAGAAGCTGGCCGAAGACCTACCAGACTTCAAGCACAGCTACTTCCTCGTCTACGTCGATGAGAAACTCAAATTCATAAACACATTCACGGATCCAATCCTATTCAAGTATCTCGGAACCCACTAGACAAGAAACTAGTCTTTACTCCTATCCCTTTATTCTTAGTATAGAGTATCAGCGGTCCCCATGAGCTTATTCAGCATCCAGCCCATCGGCCCTCCAAGGGGCCGTTACAGCTAAGTTCCCGGATTCCCGGTCATCCCGCCAATGAACAATAAAAGGAATACCGTGACTAATATAAGATCCGCGAACAAAGTGACGTGTTACGTCATTGTCTAGAGAAGAGTCAATGTTACTCTACACTAGTCAGCCATGATATTGTCATAGTATATGTCTCCTATATTATTCTCTTGTTAAGCCCGAGCCAGTATAGTAATACATGATATTCGCTATACTACCAATGTTTAAATGAAAGAAATTCGGTGATAGCTTGGTGCACAGCAAATACATAGATAAAGAACTATTATATTGGGCCAAGAGAAGGATAAACGTTGACATGTTATTAGATTCTCTAAGACGGCATGTGATAGCATGCACAGTCTGCAGACTTAAATGTATTGATCCTCCAGCAGTAACTACTGGCATGCTATATGACCTAGGATACTCCCAGTATGATGTAAGAGCTTTCTGGTCTCGGCTTCCAAGAGGAGAATACGGGTTCACTATTTACCAGTTGAAAGAAGGCGAGATTAGAATACTCTTCGAGCATAATGTGGGAAAAGTCCAAGAATACTACTGCGACGATGTACGGATTCCAGTAGACGATTATGACGCTGAGAAGAGACAGACTGTTTACACCCCTAATAGCCATAGGCTATTCGTTAGATTCCATGGAAACTTAGGGGGGAACCTAATCAGAGTAAACGTGGTTAGAATAGCTAAAATAGTAGAATCATACGAGCCTGGTCTCCCCGAAGAACTACTAGATGTTATAAGGCAAGTCTATTGGGGAAAGCGACCGAAGGAGGGTCTAGCTCGTCTCATAGTGAGTGAGCTCTCTAGATGGAGGAATATCGTTAGTCTCCTGTTTCCTCACTTGCCTAAAGACGATGCTGGATACGTGGAGAGAATGCCCATTCTGAGAAGATAAATTGGTAAAACCCTGTTGATGTGATTATAATCTATTTATCTACATGTAGTAGTTTACTTTATACCATTATAATCTACAACTAGCTGTATCTCTCCTTATAATAAATTATCTTCAACATGGTGATTCTCTTTGACGAAGCACGCCGAAGGAAACAAAGAGGGGAAAGGAGATGTTGGGAGACTGCTGGCAGGTATAAGACTCCTCTTCAATAATCCCATAACACGCTCATACTTGAAAGCTTCTACAAGACGTGTCACCTGTCGTTACAAGGAAAACGTTGATAGAGAGGCCACGGTCATTTATCATGCTCTAAGTAAGCTTGCTGGAGAACAGGTGTATAGTTGTCCTGTGACCGCACGGTTCCTGGGAACTCTTATAACCAGTACTATTAAGATGGGTGTCAAGCTTTTAGGAGGTGATATAGAGTCGGCTAGTAAGGCACTAGAGGATCCCGCGGTTAGGAGGGGAATATCCCTTGTAATAGAGAGCCTGGCCAAATACGGTGTAACAGTCCCACAGAGTCTATCAGCGCCATTCCTGATAGTATGGAACTTTACGAACATGTGTAACCTAAGATGCATACACTGCTATCAGCGCGCCGATAAACCGGGTCCCGACGAGCTATCTCTAGAGGAGAAGCTAATGGTAGTTGACCAGCTGGACAAGGCAGGGGTAGCGGCAGTAGCACTGAGTGGAGGAGAGCCTACTATCCATCCCCACTTTCTCCGCATAGTTGACGAGCTGAATAATCGTGGAATATATGTGGCTGTTGCAACCAACGGTACCCGTTTCGCCGACAAAGAATACCTTATGAAAACAGTCCAGCACGGTCTACGATACGTAGAGGTAAGTGTTGACAGTCCTAGACCAAGCGAGCACGACAAGTTCAGAGGAGTACCTGGGGCATGGAACAAGGCAATAAAAGCCCTAAAAAACGCCGTAGACCTAGGTATAAGCAATGGAATGGCGACGACGATAACCAAGCTTAACAAAGACCAGATACCCGAGATACTCGACCTAGCCGAGGAAGTAGGCGTGCAGAGAGTAATCTTCTTCAATTTCGTACCCACAGGAAGAGGAGAAGACCATGCATGGCTCGACCTGACTCCAGAGGAAAGAGAAGAAGTCCTAAGAACACTATACAACGAGATGAAGAATAGGAAAATAGAAATCATAAGCACTGCTCCACAATATGCTAGAGTGGTACTCCAGCTGAGTAGCGGTAAAGAAGTGGCGCCAACACACTTCTATGTAGGAAACAACAGGATAATGAAGAGCCTAGCAGAATTCATCGGAGGATGCGGGGCCGGAAGAATATACGCAGCTATCCAGCCAAACGGAGATGTTACACCATGCGTATTCCTACCCGTAAAGGTTGGTAACCTGAGAGAAACTACTTTCAACGAGATCTGGTGGAACAGTCCTCTATTGAAAGCACTCAGAAACAGGGATAACCTCAAAGGATACTGT
The DNA here is from genome assembly GCA_027043945.1 of Acidilobaceae archaeon. Taxonomy (GTDB): domain Archaea; phylum Thermoproteota; class Thermoprotei_A; order Sulfolobales; family Acidilobaceae; genus S143-63. The sequence continues at coordinate 8,043 of JALUDS010000050.1, read as the reverse complement.
GCCAAGTGCCCGTATAGGAATATATGTGGCGGCTGTAGGGCAAGGGCATATGCATACTATAGAGACCCGTTCGCGCCCGACCCTGGATGTATACTTAATAAGGATGCATGGGATAAGCTTCCAAAAAAGAAAGTACGCCTAGTCCAGCACCACTAGTTCAAGTATTCTGAGTCTAGAGACAGGTATCCTTTTGCGAGAATGATATCGCAAGTACAAGGAGTATCTGTATAATAGTCAATATTAAAGAATAATAGACGTAGACCAGTGGATCCACCGTATTAACAGAAATAGTGTTGAGTAGAGATACTACTGTTTCGTTAGGTTGCTGTATGTGGACTTTGGCCCAAAAACTAATAGGGTAGAGTAGTGGCCAGAGCCCAGCTATCAGTCCCGTTACGGTTGCAAGTGTTTTCACTACTTTACTTCGTGCCGTGAACATTATTATTGACGCGAATGCAACAGTCGGAACTAAGTATTGGTGGTTTACTCTCCAGTAGGTCGCCGTATAGACTATGTATGAGGCCAGAACCGGTACAAGGGGATCCCTTATTCTCCGGACAGCATAAAGGACGAGTAGATACAACGGTATGAACAGGACTGGCCAAAGCTTTAGGATGTATGAAGTATTTATGCCCTCATAGTTCCATGCATAGAACGCTATTGAGAATATACCGTTAAAACTGTATACTACCGGTACACTATAGCTTGGTGACGACACGCTTTTCGCTGCTCTCATTAAGAAGGAAAGTGATTCTGGCTCCGCGAACATATATGGGGAGAATGCAACGGCCAATGGTAGAAATACAAGATACAATGCCGTTAAGAGCTTGTTGAAGCCGTATGATCGATAATGGTATAGTAACATTGCTAATACGGCATATACCAGTAGTGGCTTTATGGCCAGGCTGATGCCCATGAGTAGCCATCCAGCCCACTTCCTACGAGAGTAGAGGTAAACGTATATTCCGGCGAGGAAGAATGCTAGGGGGATCTGGTCGAACATGCCGTAGATGCTCGAGATGTATATCACCATCGGGTTAAGATAGTACAATGCCATTGCTACGAGTCCCTTCCACCTATTGCCAGTATACTTCTCTACTATCATGTAGATGAGAACAGCCGAGACTATGTCGAAGAAAATATAGACGGCTTTAATAGCTACTATCCAGTCACGAGGAGCATAAACATGGTATGATCCATCCATTACAATTCTTTGAACCGGTGAAGGAGCAATGAGCCGGAGGACTCCAAGTATAATGATGAACAGTGGGCCGTAGACATAGGGCCATGGATACGCCCATCCCAGCTCTTTCCACGCAGTAGCATCACAATAAGCATAGAAGTGAAAGTGATATTCTAAGAACGTATCGGCGAATCCAGCGAACTGTGGGATATCGCTACCACTGGTATAGGGTGCAACTATGATTCGTGGAACCAGTCCTAGAAAGACGAGTGTTATGAGCCAGAGTCGATAGCTATCTAGTAGTGTCTTCATAGTTTTTCTCAATCTATTGGCACCTTCATCCCGGGATACTAACCTAGTTATATTGTAGCATTGTATAGAGGTCCCCGTATATTGTAGTGGTCTTGACTCATAAAATCATTAAGTCGGAATATTGTTTTCTACAATCAACCGTAACCTGGTATCATTGGTGTTTGAAGGAGGCTGGTGGGGCCGCGGGGATTTGAACCCCGGACCACGAGGGCCCAAGCCTCGCATCCTAGCCAGGCTAGACGACGGCCCCACATGTATCCATAGATGTTTTCTCCTCGGTGAGGGTTTTAAATCATATGGCGCCGCTCAGTATTTCTCCATATAATACCTGAACTGGACCTTATGAATATATGGGTGTCGGGTTCCTTGGAGTGCGAATATGATATTGTTCTTAACAGGCCTGTCGGAGAAGATCTTCTCGAATACCTCGAGGGATTCAATGTTTATGTACCTGATAGACCCGTGTCGAGCGAAGAGCTCTGGGAAATTATTTCAAGATCCCGCGTTTATATTAATTGGTTCAGCCGCGTAGACAAGAGACTCCTAGAGAAAAAGGGATGCCTAAAGCTAATAATTGCACGTAGCACCGGCTATGACCACATTGATGTGGAGGACGCAGAGAAAGAAAACGTATGTGTTGCTAATCAGCCCGAACTCATAAACGAGGCAGTAGCAGAGTTCGCCGTCGGAGGAATACTTGCAGCGTCACGAATGATAGTCCACGGACACCTATACTTGCCGAAGTGGGCGGAGAAAGGATGGCCTACTCATCTAAGAGGCCTCATAATAAGGGGTAGAAGCGTAGGACTTCTAGGAGCTGGAAGAATAGGGCAAAGTATAACCTATAAGCTAGCAGGACTTGGCGCAGGCCCCTTCTATTATTACAGTAGGTCTAGGAAGCCAGGCCTAGAGGCAGCGCTGGGAGCAAGATACTTGAGCCTCGAAGACCTATTCAAACATTCAAGTATCCTAGTTAATAGCTTACCACGCACAAGGGAAACAACGGGGCTCGTCACGAAGGAGCTACTATTGCGGCTCCCGCATGGAGCTATATACGTTAACATAGGTAGGGGACAGACAGAAGAACCTATGGCCGTGGTCGAGGCCGCCAGGGAGAGGCCAGATCTCTACTTCGTTCTCGACGTTCATCCAACCGAGCCATTGCCTCCAGGGGATCCAAGATATGAGTTGCTGGATAACCCGCACGTGATCATGACACCGCATTTCGCGGGATACTCCGATGAATCATACATAGGTACAACGATACTTAGCTTTCTCCAAGCAAAAGACTACCTGGTGAAAGGTTGTGTCTGGAACCCTGTCAACAGGGCCTGCAGGATGTGCTCCAGCCAGAGCATAGGTCTGGACGAGGCACTGAGCCTTGTTAGGCGCCAGCTAGCGCTGAGAGAAATAATGGATCTACTACCATAACTTATAGCATGGGCCGATGACGAATACTCCCCAGAAGGATCCCCCTCTATATGGGATGAACGTGATTCCTTTAACCGAGGCCTCCATCTTTATCATTAGCGGAGGAGTTCAGGGATGAAGATAACACTACTAGAACTATACCATGTGGCTATGGAGCTTAAAGGAGACTTCGAGACGAGCTTTGGAAAAACCCGGACCAGGCACGGGATCCTTGTACGCCTCGTCGATAATGAAGGATACGAGGGATGGGGAGAAATAGTAAGTGGGGACGGACCATGGTATAGTTATGAGACCATAGGTACAGCCTGGCATATTGTGAGAGACTACCTGGTAAAGTTCCTAGGCGGAGAAATATCGCCTGTTGAGTTCCAGAAACGTTCTGCTCGTATAAGAGGCCATAACATGGCAAAGGCAGGAATAGATGAGGCACTATGGGATCTATACGCTAGACGCATGGGAAAACCATTATACGAGGTCATAGGCGGCGAGCCTAGACCCGTAAAAGTAGGGGTAAGCATTGGCATAAAGAGAAGTATAGACGAGCTCCTCCAAACAATAGCCAAGAGACTTGAAGAAGGATACGAGCGGATCAAACTCAAGATAAAGCCAGGTACCGATATCCAAATAGTTGAAGCCGTCAGGAGAGAATATCCCGATTTACTTCTACAAGTAGACGCAAACGCCGCATACAGTCTCCAGGACCTCGAAACCTTTAGAGCACTAGACAAATACGATCTACTCATGATGGAACAGCCCCTACACTACGATGACTTGCTAGACCACTCCATGCTCAAAACCAGGATAAAGACACCGCTCTGCCTTGATGAAAGCATCAAATCACCAAGACACGCTAGATACGCTCTGCAACTAGAAAGTGCAGATATTATCAACATAAAGCCAGGCCGAGTAGGAGGAATAACACCAAGCCTCCAGATCCACGACCTATGGAGCCAAAAAGCAGGGAGACCAGTATGGATAGGAGGAATGCTGGAGACAGGAGTAGGAAGAGCAATCCTAGTAGCCCTAGGAACCCTATCCGGAGTAAGATACCACAGCGACATAAGCGCCAGCGATCGATATTATGAGGAGGACATCATAACCGAGCCATGGACTCTACACAAAGGATCGGTACTAATACCACGCGACAAGCCAGGAATAGGAGTAAAAGTAGACATGGACAAGCTAGAAAAATACACCTTAAGAAAAGAAATCATCGACATAGAGAACCCCTGATATCGGCGTCACCGATCGCGGGAAAGATTATGAACCCATAATGGTGTATACACTATGAACAGAGCACGATATACAATAAACCATGATAGGCTTTCACAGGTCTCTGCACTACTGGTTTCCTCTAATATAAGGGATCTGGTTAGGAGGCTTGAGGACGAGGATCCTCAATATCATAGCGTGAAAGATCTGGTCGATAATAGGGGAGCCAGTGAGAGTAGCGTTCTTGCAGTGCTTAATGCACTTGTCAGCTATAAACTGGCTATGAGGGGAGAGGATTGGTGGCGTTGCTGGAGCAGATATCACATGGATCTTCCCATGAGAGGGGACATAGGTGCTCTTGTCGACGACGAGGTTAGATTTCTTGAAGAGTGTAGGGGAGCCGTGTTTCAGAGAGCTGCCAAGATAAAGAGGCTATATAAGGTTAAATCTAAGGGATTACCTGTACTCGATAGGTTGTATGAGTCTCCTCTTAGTATATTTGACTCGGCAGGATGGCTTATTGAAGGATTAGCCCGTGCTTTATCCTCTAAGCCCTACGCTAAGACTATCGTTTTTGCTGCCAAGATGGCATATTATGTTGCTAGAATTGTTGATAAGAGAAGAATGGCTCCGTGGGATGCTATGATTCCCGTAGATCTTAGGGTGGCCTGTTTTCTCTATAGTACTGGTATAATTGAGGCATCGAGTTACCGAGATATAATGAGGGATCCTCGGAGAGCACAGGAAGCGATATTGGATCTTGCTAAACAGGTTGGTGTGCCTCCACTTAATCTTGACACGTTGTTTTGGAGGACTGGATGGATTCCTCGCGATCTTCCCAAGGAATCTTGGGATAGAGAACTAGCTGTAATAACTGGAACCAGATTTCCCTCTAGGTTGTTTGTTAGACCATGTACTTAGCTGGTGAATGCGTTCTTATAGAGTTTCCTTGATGCCGAGATTATCTTGTATGCTTTCTCCGCCTCTTCTGGGGATACGACGATTACTGTGTCTGTATGGACGCTCATTATTTGTTCTATGTTTATTCCAGCGTTTGCTAGGATTGTTGTTACGTATGAGATGAATCCTTGCGTGTGTATTATTTCCCGGGGACTGATTATAATTAGTAGGGTTCTTTCACGTGAGGTATTTACTGGTTCAATGGGTATAGATTTGAGGATCTCGTCCGCATGTTCTTCTCCTATTGTGAGCGTGATAGTGGTGACTTCCTGGAATAGGAGTAGTATCCTTGATGATCCTGCAAGTTCCCTTACCTTAACGGCAATTTATCCAAGTGCCGTTAGAGGATAGTTTATGACTGCAACCTCGGCTCTGAGCTCAAGGCTTGAGCGGGAAAGTAACTCTTCGGGCCTATGGAAAGCTGACTCCTTGTTTTCTAGCATGTGTTTGAGCCGTGATAAAGCCGTTCTCACGGCCTGTGGTGATACATTAACGTGTTGCAGCGATGTTAGCTATCCATTCAGCTGTTTTTGAAAGGTTTAGAAGGCCCTCCCCCAGAGCATCGTTTGTGGGGGGTTTGATCTTATAATCGTCGTCTGTTAGTTTTGATACCCAGATAAGCCCTACAATAACCACCCTTATCATCACAGTAAAATCTAGGATAGACTCTATTATATACCGAAACCTGCCCTTCCAACTTAGACCTCTCAGGAAGCGTAGAGCATGCTCGAACCTAAGTCCAGATTCAAGCATCAGTCCAATAGAAATAGTAACACTTGTGATAAATTATATAAATTTACGGGTCTCCCCGGGGAACCTGGTGGCACGGGGTGGTAAAGATCTCAGGGTTTAGTCTTGCCTTTGTTTTCGTTGGAGGCGGTTTGGGAGCTTTATCTAGGTGGCTTTTAAGTGATTATATTCAGAGTAGACTTGGATTTACTGGTTTTCCTGTGGGCACCCTCATGGTTAACGTACTGGGAAGTTTCATTATAGGATTTATTATGGGTGCTTCGATTTTGTATGGGGCATTTACTCGAGAGCAGAGACTTTTTCTTGCTACAGGTTACGCTGGATCCTTTACTACATTTAGCACGTTTGAGTATGAAAACTTCAGGCTACTACAATCCTCGTCTTCACTAGCCTTAATTAACATCATGTTAAGTATAATACTCGGGCTTATGTTTCTATATTTAGGGTATGCGGTGGCTGGCCTTGTTTATAAGTGACAGACCTAAATGGCTAAGGCTTAGAATATATATTGGTGAGAGTGATAGATTTCATGGGAAACCACTTTACATGTATATATTGAATATACTCAAATCCAATGGTATAAGAGGGGCCACTGTTTATCGAGGAATAGCTGGATATGGAAGCCACAGCCTAATACATACGGTCAACGTCTTAAGACTGAGCGAGGACCTACCGATAGTTATTGAAGTAGTGGATGAGGCTAATAAGATCAACAAGATCTTACCCAGGATCGAGGAGGTTGTAGAGGAAGGTTTAATCACATTGGATCCTGTTAGATTAGTGTATTACGGACATAAGAGGAGTCATAATGACAATTCATAATCTAGGTCATAACATGCGGCTATGATTAAGCCCATGTTATATTATATTATAAATTGGTAAGACTTTCAAGAATAGCGGTTGACTTGATGACATTTCAGTCGCTGTCATACAAGATAATGATCCTTCCAGACTCGCATATAGCCAGTAGCAGTATAATGTCTCATAAACGGAACCCTGTGACGCTCGAAGCACTACTAGGAAAAGCCTCAAGAACAATAGGATGTAGTATGGTCTTTAAGACGACTATGATGAAGCTACCGAGCGGATATAGCCTTGATCTACAAGAGGCCAATCCCTGCCTCTACGAGACAATGGAAACATTGACTGCGTCTTTAGAAATTATAAAGGATTTCTTATACACGCTAAGAATAGACGTTGAGCAGGCAGAGAAAATAGCATTATTAGGTAAGGCTTGGAGCGCTGAGCTCGCTGAGAAAATAGCTCTCGAGCAAGGCATTCCATTGAGAGAATCCTATAGGAGAACTCTAGAGGTTCTCGACGAGGTAAAAGACCCCTGAGAATTATTGAGAATGAGAAAACGGGATGTGTTATAGATAGGAAGAGTTAGGATCCATGTTGCGGATCCCATACATATATCAGGTATTCCATTAATGTGGGACTATTGGATTCGTTGAATAGTGTGGGATCCAGATATTCTAGTGGCACAGAGTTCTTTAGTAGTAAGATTGATTCTGTCTTGTAGAAGTTTCCTATAAACAAGTTTAACGTATATGGGCTCTTGTTCATTGACGCGTATGCTAGTGCTAGTGTTTGTGGGGCTAGCGTCGATATGTTGAATAGGGTATTGTTGCAGATTCCCAGTACTTGGGATATATAGCTATTATACACGTATGATGCTATAATCGGCGTGTCTTGTGTGTTTCCGTCTTCTCCGGGCGGTATAATGTAGTTCTTGTTGTAGTATCCTGGAATAGTGTTATTGTAGATAACGTGTGTCTCCTTTATTACTTCCTCAGTAGATTGCGACAAGTACAGGTTTGTAAGATTGTTGAAAAGAGTATCTATTTTCTTAGCCATATTAGTATAGTCTTTGAATGGGTTGAATGTGATGCTTTTCATCTCTGTGTAATCGTAGGCGATAGCATATATTGGGGTATAAAGGAAGACGGGAGTGATAACATAGTATGTACTATTCTCGAGGACAATTGAGTCGGCCACGTAGTAGACAAGGATACCGTCATAATAGTAGATAACTTTCCCAGGAGCGAAGATATATCCTTGCTCGATGCCCGTGGGGTAGTCTCCTGGGGATACTGCGACGGTCATAGTCCATGTGGTATTAACCGTATATGAGTAGAGGCCTAAGACATTGTGTCCAAGGAAGGAGTAAAATGTTACTGCGTCCCTGCCAG
>JALUDS010000049.1:0-1035 GCA_027043945.1 Acidilobaceae archaeon | reverse complement strand
ATGGATATTGCAGTGTTAATTGTGGTTTATTACTCTAAGAAGATCTGGATAAAAGAGTCTAGGCTAAAGGAGATCCTGGAAAAGGATAGGCCTATACTTGTAGAATACTTTGATGCTAATAGTGTCTCGGCCGATAAAGGAGTGCTTGGCGCCCCATATTCGCCGGGTGTAACTGGGGCAATAGTAAACATTTACCTCGACAACATTATGGCCTCAGAGAATTCTTAGTTGCCCTTAAGAGGAAAACCGGCCCAAGGGCCAGGAGCCCGGGATTCTAGCTTGAGAATTAACTAGTGGGATTTAGCCAACTGGGGTTACTGGTTATGTTTGTCTTGCTGGGATGGCCCGCTTGCAGATTGAGTTGTTGGTTGTTCTAGTATTTCCACGAATATTTTTGATGCAAGGCCTCGCCCTATGGCTACTTGTAGTCCGTGGACGCTGACGATTATTGGTGTCCATGGATATAATAGATTGTTCTCTACGACTTCTACTATTGTACCTGGAGCTAGGCCCATCTGGTAGGCTCTGCTTGATGCACCGTATCCAGCCAGTATGGCGACTATCTTGACTTTTGCACCACTAGGTACTCGTTCTAATGATATTGTTCCCTGGGGAGGCTGGATCGGTATTACTTGTGGAGGAGCAGGGCCAATGATGCTTCCTCTGCCCCAGCCTTTCCTTCCTCTGCCTCGGCCCCAACCGAACCAGTTGGCATAGTATGAGTCGGATTGCCAGTACAATTCTTTTCCCCGTTATATTCATATGTGTATAACGACAAATATTAATAGTAGACACATATTATTGAAAATACATTCTAGTTAGAGAATTGAAATAGATCAATCTCCCAGGACAGCTGAGATGAGAGGCCTGAGGGCAATGAGTAATAATGGGCTTCACCCACTAGGTAAGGCGATGAGAGCTACAATTGAAGCACTAGAACTAATACTTGGCGCTATCCTAGCTTTGATGATAGTCTTATCATCCGTAAAGGTCTTCCTTCTAGTTATAGAGACGGAGAAGGGCTTCGGCCTACCA
>JALUDS010000048.1:0-4466 GCA_027043945.1 Acidilobaceae archaeon | reverse complement strand
CTCGAGGGGCTTAGTGGGCTGAGACATCTTATACTTGGACTAGTGTCTAGCACTGGTACCGGTACGAGAGAACGACTAGAACAATATCTTTCGAAAACCCTGTATGCTAAGCAGAGAGGGCTCAGCTACCTAGCTCATTTAATCGATAAATCCCTCAGAGATCTCCAGTCATGGAATCTAATCGATATGTCCTGTACCAGTAATAGCAAATGTGAAATCACGGCTACACCGCTTGGAATAGAACTCTCAAAGACCTATCTGGACCCGTTAAGCATTCCTATACTTCGCCAGATACTGGGTACGGCGAGGAGGGCCTCAGATGATATACTATTATACACAATTTCAGCGATGCCTGACATGACTACTCTACCTGTGTCTAAGCGTGAAGCTGAAAAGCTCCTCGATAAGATTATCGATGAAGCCGAAGACCTAATAGATATCATTACATGGTTCGGACCTCAGGAATCACGTTCAACGAAGATATTCTTTGTCCTCAAGGCATGGATAGAAGAACAAAGCGAAGACTACATCTACAAGGAATACGGCGTAGGATCAGGAGACTTATACAATATTGTCGAGACAGCAAAATGGATCGCGAACAGCATAGCACGGATCACCAGATTCCTCCCAGAAGCACATAGCCTAGAGCCTAGATATAGAAGCCTAGAAACACGAATACGATATGGTGTGAAGCCAGAACTGCTCCCACTCGTGATAATACCGGGTATAGGGAGGATCAGGGCTAGAAGACTCTATGACGCCGGGTTCAGGAACCTAACAGATCTTGCCACAGCCCCTGTAGAGAAACTCCTATCAATCAAGGGTCTCGGACCCGCAGTAGTAAAGGATATACTAGAGTTCCTAGGAAGGGGAAACGAAGCAAGAGCAATTGCGTCCCGAAGCAAAAGAAGCCTTGAGGACTATCTTATCTAAAGTGATTGCTCTGTTACAGCTACTCCCCACTGCTCTATAAATCTCATTACGTAACGGGCGTTCTCGTCGTTTAACGCTATGTGTTCTGGGAACACGAGTCCCTTAGGTAGACGATCCTCGGATAAGAGTACGGCAGAAGCTACCTGGAACGCGGATGTCGCTATACTCATTGCACTCCACTCGTCTTTCGGCTCAACGATTACCTCATATCTGACGCCATTCTCCCTGTTTCCTACTTCTACGACAAGAACTACGAGATCCTCGATACCCTTTAGCTCGTGTTCGAGTAGTCGTGCTAGACAGGATCTCGGCCTCACGGGACACCCGTTTACGTTCAGGTTGAAGTCGGACAAGAAGCCTATCGACTTGAGTTTCTTGATGAAATCCAGGTGTCCTGGCCATCTAAGAGTATACTCTACCATTTCATCCATGTCGGGGAAAGTGAACAGGAGCGTTCTCAGCCCGTCTGTAGGGAAATACTCTAGTGTCCCGATATGGGATACTGTTATTGTCCCGGTCTCTGATTCTAGAGGGTCAACAGATACAAGTTTCCTATTCCGTATTAGTCTCGCTGGTCGAAGATACTCGTCTAGTAGATCCTCCATGCTCCATGCCGGAGCCAGTCCCAGAGGAGGGTTCGGTTTTCTGCTGATTCCGCCTACATATATTATTGCCCTCTTTGAATCGTAGAGTTTTACTCCTCTTCCCACTAGGAAGTTCGAGAGTCCTGGTGCTATACCTGCGTCGACAACTACTGTGTTGTTGTTTTTCTCTATTTCTTCTACGAGGCCAAGGGGATCCTCGGGGAAGAATGATACGTCTACTATGTTGTATCCTTCCTTTATTAGGAATTCTAGGGCTCTATATCCTATTGCTCCCGGTAGTGCTACTACAACTACGTCCGGGTCTCCGTGTTTCCGTAGAAGTTTATGGCTAGAGAAGAGATCACCAGTGTATGCTTCAAGACCTAGTCTACGTGCTTTTTCCACGCTATCAAGCGTGCTCCCTATTCCGAAGGCCTCGTGGCCGAGGCGGTCAAGCATCCATAGAACTCTTAGTCCTATGCGTCCAAGACCAACCACTACGAATCGTGCCATTTACAGGACACCTCGTGGCCCATGGAGGAAGGGTAAGGTGTTCCGGCTCTCCACATGTTACGATTCAGGAGACTCTCTTGCTCCGCATCCCCTTCCTCCATGGGTGCTCCCACTAATAGTATAGGATAGTGGAAATCTAAAGTCTTAATCATTTACCATAGGTAACCTAGCCTAGTACAGTATCCAATATCAACATTATGAGGAATCCTATTATAAATCCTACACTTGCCCAATCTTCATGACCATGCCTGTGGGTCTCCGGGATTACCTCGCTACTCACAACATAGACCATGGCGCCACCAGCGAACCCCAGCATGTATGGAAGGACACTGTAGGCTATGTCGGTTAACACAACCGGTATAACCGCCATAAATAGCTCTACGGCTCCACTAAGAAACGCGATACTAAGGGCTCTAACCCGCGACATGCCCATACCAACAAGGGGGGCTGCCACAGCGAAGCCCTCCGGCATATCCTGCAAGCCTATGGCAAAAGCTAGTAGTAGGCCATCCCTCGGACTATAAGCAATACCACTACCTACCGCCAGACCTTCTGGAAAGTTATGAATAATGATGGCTATGACGAGGAGCCAGACAGCCTTCATCCTCCTCTTCAGCGATTCAGGGCCCTCAAAACCCTTAACAAAATGCTCGTGTGGAAGTAATTTATTAGCGAGTGCTACGATAAACGAGCCAAGTATAAATCCAGCGACGACGCTGAAGACGCCTCCCAGCTCGATCCCGGGAAGTATCAGGCTCGTGAATGATGCTACGATCATTATACCTGCAGAGAAGCCTAGCCCTATATCAAGCATCTTCCTAGATATCATTGTACCGAGTAAAGCAGGTAAAGCACCTACAAAAGTCAGCAAAAAACATATCCCTCCACCTATAAGAGCCAAGACATATCTATTATCTCCGGCAATACCTAGCAGATAATCGACTAGTCCCTCTAGTCCCGTCATTACTCATCTTTCCCCAGCAAATCCACTATATTAAAACCACGATCTAATCCTGGAATCAGACCAGCAAATTGTTCTATATCCAGTTAACCACATACGCCAAATAGTAATATTAAGTATGTTTATACTACCCTATATTAGGCTACATGTATCGAGAACCACAAGGACAACGGAATAAACAGAGGTGAAGAAAGGAAATGTCACAGGACAACACGATATCGGAAGCACTAGAAATAGCCAGAGAAAAACTACTATTAGAAACATTAAATAAAAAGAAAAAACTCCAAGAATGCTGTACTATACCAAGAAAAGAACCACTACAAGTAACAACACTAGAAGAACTAGAAAAAATACTAAAATCATGTAAACTAGCACTAATCTTCTTCACATCACCCACATGCCCCTACTGTAGAATGTTCGAACCAGTCTTCGAAGAAGCAGCAAGCCTGCTAGGAGACAGAATGGCATTCATCAGAATAGATACTTATTACAGCCCAGAACTAGCATACATATTCGGAATAATGGGCACGCCAACAATAATAGCTGTCCGCAAAGGAAAAGAAATAGACAGAATAGTAGGACTACCACCAATAGAATATATCGAAGAACTCCTAGAAAAAATGCTAGAATCAGAAAACTGTCCACTACCAGAATCCGAACACAATTAACCAAAAACCTCTAGGTAAACGATACCCCTTGTTTATATCTCAAAGAGTTGCTCGAGTCTTCACCTTTATAAATAGAATTTCTCATCATCAATTCCTTCAAAAATTATTATTTAAAAATCTTCTTATCCTCAAGCTCCTTCAAAAATTTAAGTGGAATAATCACGCCATCCTTAACAATGCCCCCTATCTCAGACACATTCAAAACACCAAGTGTTACAATTACCGCAGAAGATAACCAACATTAGCTTGCACTGTTCCATTATTCTTTGGTAATGTTATCGGCTGGTGGGCCCGCGGGGATTTAAAACCCCGGACCTCCACCGTGTGAGAACGTCATCGTATGCATTTAATCATTATCATTGATATGCATGATAATCTAAAGTGATAAACACTACGGATATCCAGATTGATATTAACAACTGTGCAATATGCATGATGTTAGACGGAGTGTTCTACTCAAGTTAGGAAAATCTTTACTTTAAGCCAAAAATATTACGTAATTCATCCTTAACCTTAGCTAGAGCCTCTTCAGCAAGTCTGCCAACGATCTTCACAACTAATTTCTTCTCCACAGTAAAAATACTCGAACAATCTATATAGCTTGGCTCTTTCTTTAAGCGGCCAATGGCTAAGTCTGATTGTTTTATCGGTATTCTATACAACCCAGGAGAGCTGGTTATCTTTGCTACTACCATATCGTCGCCTAAGTCTATTGCATTTAATACCAAGACAGGCCTTAGTTTAGAGCCTAGTAAGTCTGTGAAGGGAAGCTCTAGGATAACAATATCTCCTTGTTTATATTTCGAA
>JALUDS010000047.1:0-15074 GCA_027043945.1 Acidilobaceae archaeon | reverse complement strand
GCTGTTGCGTTGCCTAAAAGGGCTTAGTAGTGCCTATCAGGAGGTAGAGGAACTAGTTAAACTCCACTTACCGGACTCTAATGAGGAATTTCTCTGAAGTGATAAACTAGTCGGCGACATGAGCCCTGTATTTTAGTATTGTTGGGTCTCCACAGATTATTTATCTAGGAGTTATATCTATCGTAGAGATAATAGGTTACCGGGAGTGGCGACGCCGGAGACAACGGGATACATAGCAGCATTCATGTCAGGATTCCTATTCGCGGGAAGCGACGTACTCGTAAGAAAAGCAGTAACAAGACTCACGCCGAGGGCAATGCTTGCAATAAGCCTCCTAGTAGGAACACCTCTCCTAGCATTATTCGCTATAGTCTCGGAAGATCCTCTCCCACCAGCCAAGGCCGTACTAGCATATGTTCTAGCAGGAATGTTCAACTTCGTCGCCGGAAGACTATTATTCTACTTGGCAGTATCAGCGCTGGGAGCAGCTACTGCAAGCGTGCTCACAAGCCCCACCATACTAGTCTCAGCGTTTCTAGCAGCGATACTTTTGGGAGAGCCACTATCTCCACCACTAGTGGCAGGACTATCATTAACAACCCTAGGCGTATTCCTAGCCAGCTTCAGGCCGAGCGGAGTAGAGCTACAAGGAGTCAACTATAAGCTAGGCCTCCTATCAGGGATCGCTTCAGTATTCATGTTCGCCTCCTCAGCAATCCTAGTAAGATATGCTGGTGTTCAAGGAGCGAGTCCCCTATGGGGTACAACGATCTCATATGCTTCAGCACTACCAATAGTTCTCTCATACACTTGGAGAGACCTGTCAAGATCCATAAGAGACAAGAACACTCTAGGAACAGCCCTAAAAGCAGCAATTGCTGCCGCAGCCATAGTCGCGCTCGCACAGATGTCAAGATACATAGCGTTAACAGACCTACCCGTCGCCAGAGCAGTGATACTAATCAGCCTCTTCCCTATACACACAATATACCTCAGCAGAATAGCAGGCGAAGCATTAATGGAGGAAGTCAGAATAAACCATGTATTAGGCGGAGCCCTAGGAGTCCTGGGAATAATCGTGGCATATACTGCCTAGGGCTTTTCCGCAACAACCGTATAGGTTAGCCCGTCATAGGACTCGCTCCTTATCACCAGCCCTGAGCCCTTGAGTATCGATACTAGCTTATTGTATGGATAATAGGTCTCCTCACCTACAATCTCGACTACATCGCCACTCTTTATACTAAGCAGAATATTTGAAAGTCTTACACGAGGATTCTCGGTACAAGTAGATGCTGCTGTAGCTGTGAGTTCCACTCTATATCCCTTACCCATGGCTGACAACCCCTCCTTAGACTAAGACTACAGGTACTGTCCTGTTTCCACTTTCTATTTTACTTGGACGAGGGGTAGGACACCTATGTTTCTAAGTACATATCCCGGCGAGCCTCCACTACAGGAACATCACACCCAGGGAAAACTAGATTATTCCTGGCTACAGGATCCGTGTACCATACTTTGATTGGTGGCAAGTATTATGAGTACTGAGGATAATATCAGAACGATACCTGGGACTAGGAACCTTGTAACTATTAAGGCTATCCCGAGTGGAAGAAGATTAGTTCCTATCGAATAGAATATTGTTATTTTCCGGTACATGCCTGGCCTGCTTCCTACGTAAGCAAAGCTCTCCGGTCGAAATAGTGCTAGGAGAGTTATGATCACGGGTAACGACTCCGTCAATAGTACAAGAGCATAAACTGCGGTCTTGTCAAATGCTGAGAGAGGAATTAATAATGATATTGAGGCGAGGAGCTGGAGAATGAACATGACAATTATGAATGTCCTAGTAATAGGTGGAAGGGGAGTAATTATCTCGAGTTCAGCTCTGTCTTCATCACCTATTTCCTCGTCTATAACGTAACGTTCTGCTAGAAGTACAGGAGCTAGTATAGATGCCATTGTTGAGCCTACTAGACCGACCACAATGGCTAAGAGGCCAATATCTAGCCCCATTAGGAGCGACGTGATCGCCGATATGGAGCCCGTTAAGATGAGACCAACACCTAGCAAGAATATGCCCGTCTCATATAGTTTCTTGGAGGAATATACATGTGCAGGTAGCAGATCCTTTCCAGGTACAGGATACTTTCTCGTCCAAAGTATCAATGCTCCTAGAACTGAAATGTAGGCTCCGAGTAGTGCCAATACTAGCTCTCCTGTTCCAGCCATGTTTAATCTCCCTCCTTGCAAATAATCTCTCCTAGTAAGCGCCTGGTCTCTCCGAGGATCTCCTTGTGGGCCATGCGCCCATCCTCTGTTATCGTATAGTATCTACGTAGCTTGCCAGAGGGGCCACGAGCCCAATAGCCTTTGATGAGGCCCTGCTTCTCCAACCGCTTTAAGACAGTATACACAGTGCTCTCGGCAGGGGCCTCGCCTAATCTCTCGCCTAGCTTAATCCTTATCCAGTACCCGTGGAGTGGGCCGTTCTCTACAAGTAGGTCTAATACTATTAGTGACATGAGGCCTTTCCTCACCCAGTCCAGTGTCTTCTTCCTAATCATCTTCTTTCCCTGACCGTTAGATCTAGGATTATAGCGAGTATACTTGCTGATGCCGCTACGGATAATCCTGCTGGGGGAGTAATTAGCGCTGATCCTGCTATGAGGAGGGAGTATAGTCCAGCTACAGCGTTGATTGTTCCGTGTGTGGCGGCGCTGGCTAGTGTGGATCCTGTCTTGACTCGTAGCAATACGAGTAGCTGGGTGAACGATATTGTTGTGAGCGTGAATACTATTAGAGCTACTAGGCCTCTTGCGGGGATTATGCAGGATTCTACTCCTGGTAGGCTATAATCGTATCCTGCTAGTACTAGTGGGGCATGCCAGAGCCCCCATATTATACCGATGACTATTGCTGAGTTTGCTATTCCTATTCTGGGAGAAAGCATGTTTAGTAGTAGTCCTCTCCAGCCTGCTTCTTCTCCTACCGCTACAATCATGTTTATGGTGGATCCTGCAATTAGCCCTAGGACTAGCATCACCAGTATCAACGATGCTTTTGTGGCTGTGGACGTTATGTCTGCCAGGAAGCCGCAGGATGCTGGTTTCGAGCCAAACATTATGGAGAGCGCTAGTGCGATTGTGTATAGGGTAATGACGCTTAGCCCGGCTAGGAGGAGGCCTCGGAGACCTGGATTTATGAGGCGGAGCCGGATTCTCCATTCTGAGAGTTGGTTATTCAAGTATAGGATTGTTAGTGATGCTATTAGTGGTAGCATCATTCGTGCAACGGCTCCTATCATGAAAAGGACTTGGTCTATTGGATCTGTTGATTCTAGTAATGATAGGAGGAACGTGTAGTCTAGTATGTAGGCTGGAATAAAGGCTATTGCGAGGTATATTGTTATGTCTCGTGTTATGCTGTGGTGGCTCGTCATAGTTATACCTCAAGTCTTGTAGTATAACCCATGTATTAGATAATATCAAAGATGACATTTATAACTCTTCACCACCAACTAACATCAATGAGAGGGAGCACCTGTGACGGCATCTGCCACAATAAGTGGAGCAACCCTACTCAAAGCAGAGCTCCAAAGCCCACTCATCCTCACAGTACTCCTAATAATAATAGCATCTGGAGCACTCGCATATCTCTACTACACACGCAGAAAACCATACGATCCCAAAAAGAAACTCTCAATAATAGCAATAATCCTCACAATAATCCTAGTAATAGCAGTAAACATGATAATCATAAGGCCAGGAACAATCTACGGAGCAACACTAGAAGGAGAAAACCTCACAATAACATTCTACGGAACCGAAACCATAACAATCAACATATGCCAGGCAAACATATCACTAGTCCCAACAAGCAAAGCACTCGACATGCTCAAAATAAGAACCAATGGACTAGCAGACCCCACATCTGAAATATACATGGGATACTATAAGCTAGAAGACGGGAGAAAAGCCCAACTAATAATATGGTCAAAAGACTCGAACCAAACACTAATCGTAGAATACGACGACCAGGTCGCAATGATAGGACTAAGAAACGTCACACAACTATACAACACAATACAAGACCTAGAAACACAGGCATGTACCACAAAATAATCTGTGGAGACTACCAGGGCAACAAAATATACATCATGTAATCTACTTAACAAGACCATGGACACCGCTATCACTCAACGACCCTACTTGCCAATATATGACCAACTTCCTCCAACTTTCTTCTAATCTCGCTAATAGAAAGCCCGGTTATCCTCGAAACATCGACAGGTCCCCTTCCCTGGATGAGACTAGCAGAGATAAGTAGCAGTGTTTCATCATCGAAGTCCAATCGACCTGTGAGAACCCTACATACAAGGATCTTATACAATATGTCTTCTACCTGCTCGTATCCAACGTCACCCTCTAGGAATTTTCCAAGCCGATACTTTTCATACTCGTCAAGTCCTACTTCGGAGAAGCTACACGGCGTACCGACCTTGAGGAGTTCCCGTATCGTCTCGGCATAGATATCCCTGTACAGTGATCGAGCCGAGTAGAGTAATCTCCGTCTGAACAAGCAGTTCAACAAGACAACTAGGTCGTCTGAAGATTTCCCAATAGACTTGATGACTGCTATGTTCTTCTCTCCTGTAACCTTATTGAATCTTGGACTCATATAGAACGGTAGGTACTCATTTGCAGTCCAGAATCTGAGGACATCGTTTCGTCCGAACACGACTGATATAAGGCTGATACCTCGTTGTCCCAGTTCCTTTTCTAATTTCCTTAGGAACAGGCTTCCGATTCCTCTCCGTTGAATCCTGGGATGCACTGCTATCCTTGAGATCCTAGCTATACTCTTGCTCTGATAGAATCTTAGAGGAAGAATTTTCTCCAGTATATCTACAGTCATTGAGGGACCTTCGTTTTCCTCTATGTTTTCATTTATTATCTCGGCGACACCTATGAGATCATTGTCAAGCCATGCAGTGTATATAGCCCGGTGCGGGTCCTCTAGGATGAGGAGTAGGTGATCCGGCTGATTCCTATAATGAGCAATTAGGAGAAGTGAGTATATGCGTCTAAGCAACTCAGTATCATTTACGAGGACATTCCCTGAGATTTCTACTATACGCAGATTATCCATCTGTCTAGTTTCTTCAATCTTAATCACAGATTCTGGGATCTTAAGCATAAAGGTGTCATATAGCCACTCCTCAAGAGGATCTCCGACCAGGTACCTCACGGGAGTCTCCATTTCATAGACTCGTATTGGGCTTGGTAGAATCTTCTCCATGAACCTTGCTATGACGGTTCCTGACCCCTCGTATCCATGAATCGTAGTTGAGATAATTATCTTCTTAGCTCTCCAAGCTAGTCGTCTTAGCCTGGCTATACCCATTGAAGCGGCTTCATCTATAATTACGAGCTCTGCTTCTATCGGAGTACCGGGGGCATGGAAGCTTACCTTTAACCCGGATACCCTTAAATGCGTATTGTTTCCCTGTACTTTTAGACCTAGACTCTGTGCTCCTATTTTTATGGCTCGTTTTATTGTTTCTATTCCATATATGCTAGGGCTAACGACGGACACGTTTATGGTTATCCGGTTATATGCCAACAGTGCAAGTGACAAGCCTAGGGTATAGCTCTTTCCACGTCCACGATCACCTTTCAGCATTAAGCTTCGTGACCGCTTATCCATGAGGAACCGGTATATCCTGCAAAGTGCCTCTCCCTGGTCTCTTGTCTTTATGAGTCTTCTTATCTCGCGTGGAAGCCTGCATATCGGCTTCCTTGACCGAGTGGTTTCTGAGGGTTTTGATGATAATTCTATCCTATGAGAGAGAGTTCTCTTGTTGTTTATCCAGATGTGGAGCCGGGACATTGGAATCTTTTTCTTGAGGTATTGCTTGTATAGTCTTTTTCCTAGACCTGGTTCCCAGCTTTCCCAGTCTGGAGCTACTATTATCAGTGCTCCTCCTCGTCTAACAGTCTCGCCAACCGCTGCAACTATACTGGGTCTTAACAGTCCCGACGTAGCTATTATAGAATAAGAGTATTCTCCGCCCAGGACATCCGTGTAGCGTGCTGGTGATAGCTCACGTCGACACTTTCTTATCCTTAGAGACTTCTCTGCGACAAGAAGACAGTCTCGATCCAATAAATCCACAAGTGTTTCTAGGGTTTCGCGCGGTTCCTCGTCGGTTATTATGATGAGTCCCCTATAGCCTGTGCTCCTTGATATTGTCAGGAGGTTTTCTAGTTGCTCCATCGTATCCTATCCTCTCCCGTTTCACTGTTTAGTGGTTGGCTTGGCTTTGGCTATTGTTGCCTGTTGTTCATAGGGGTTTATGAAATATGAGGCGAAGGAGGCCTGTACGAAGCCTATAATGGAGGGAAAATTGGAAGAGTCTAGAGTGGGAGGGCTCCCTGCATTGTTATTATTTCCTCGAGCACTGTTGTGCCGGGATCTGGCAATGGTTTCCTGGCGAGGAGGCTCTTCTGTATTAGGCTTGCCACATGATGGTATATTGGTTTTCTCAGTTTCTCTGCCATGTTCTCTAGTACTAGTATGGTGTATGCGTGGCCGAGGTCTTCTAACAGGTATTTTGCGTTGAACTCTACTTGCTCGGGCGTCATGCCCGCCATTCTTGACAGGGTTTCCTCTATGTAATTCAGCGCAGACTGTGCGGTTTCTTTACTGTATGATTCTTTGGCTAGTTCCTTGGCTTCCCTTAGCATGGGCTCGTGAGCCCTCTTCCGGTGTATAGCTTCAAGCATATCTAATGCCTGTATGTTGCTCGTCCCCTCCCATATCGGTGTTATGAGTGCTTCCCGGTGCCATCTCTCAATCATGTACTCTGACAAAAAGCCCAGTCCTCCGAAGAGCTCCATTGCTAGCATTGTTACACGGGCGGCGTTCATTGCTGTAAGGTTCTTCGCTATATGGGTTACGAGCCTTGCATAGTGATAGTCTTGACTATATGGAGGACGCTGATCGATGGATTTCTCGAAGAGGTCGACTGCCTTATGGGTTATCACTAGAGATTCCAATGTAAGGATCTCCATCTCGAGCAGGTCTCGTCGTACTAGTCGGTGTTCTATTATACGTTTTCCAAATGCCTTACGGTGTAGCGCGTAATGGTATGCTTCGAGATAGGCCTTCCTGCTTATTCCAACAGCGCCAGCACTGTTAGAGAGCCTTGATACCATGAGGTCTTCAAGCGTGTAATAGATCCCTTTATCAGGGTCTCCCACAAGGTAGGCCTCGGAGTTTACTAGCTCCACCTCGCCCGTTGGTACAGCTACGGTACCACTCTTATCCTTGAGCCTCCTCACATAATAGTTCAGGGATCCATCCGTTCTAACGCGGGGAACCACGAATAATGACAATCCCTTCGCGCCAGGCCTAGATCCAGGGATCCTAGCTGTTACAAGCGCTATATCCGCGATTCCTGCACCACTTGCAAAATACTTGTACCCGGTGAGCCACCATTTTCCATTCCTATACTCAGCTACTGTAGTATTGGCTCCTAGATCACTTCCACCCTGTATCTCGGTGAACCAGGTAGCACCGAGCATCAACGGCCTCTCTAATCCGGCCAAATTCTTATAATAGTCGCGGATCTCCTCCGGAGCATACTTCCATAATGCATACGCGGTCTGGATTGTTATCGTGAATATACAAGCCAGACCGGGATCCCCCACAAGATTTATTCCAGCATAGTGTTCGTGCCAGCTACCGTCGCTGAACGGGGCCTTGTTCAACCCATATACAAGCATTAGATCTTCTACAACGCGTCTTTCCATTGGGTCAAGCCATACAATATCGGCTCGATCACCGCGGAGATCCCACATTATGAGCTCTGGTCTGCCACGGCGGTCGACGTGATAAGCAAGTTCGTATACGACCTTACCAATGTATTCTCCTAGAGGTTCGAGGCTGGCGACTTTTCCCATATAGTATTTTAGAGTATCTTGTAGTGGCTTGTCAATAGAGAAATGGTTCAAATCGGAGATCATTGATAATTTTTCTGGTCCGGCCAGCGGCACTAGAAATCACCATATAATCAGACCACATGACTGGATTATTAAAATAAATACAAAAACGTGATATAGTGTAAAGATTGTGGGATAATATAAGCAAAGATAACCATCACATGTATTCATGTATTTATCCTTGTGATCATAGTAGGCTCCTATGATTAAGATGTTTTTTGAACTCGAGCTTATTGAAGAGGAAAGGTTTTGGAAGATAGGTTGTTATCCCTTAGTTCTGCTGTTCTTCTAATGACTCAGCTATTCGAGAGAATAACTCTACAGGTACGGCTACGGCATTTCATCGTCCATTCTCCAAGCAATAGTGTGATCGCCTAGATCTGGAAGTATTCTCACCAACCTATGCGTGAGATGTGCTTTCACAACACCACCACAACTACTCGCTTTTCCTACACACTCAATCTTTAATTGTTCTCCGGTGGTATAGGCAATTGCAGTCGCAAGTTTGGATAGCTGTCCGGGAGTTAGATATACAAGTATCACATCGGGTTCCGCCACTTCCTCGGTTGATGGGAACACGGAGACTCCCCTGTAACTCGGCATGCCTTTGGGTATACAGCTTGATCTAGTCGAGCACCTCTTTCCTTATCAGGAGCATATAGTCCTACTCAAATGCTATCGTCAAGAAAACGTTTTGGATGCTCTGATAGGCCTAGAACCACTTTGGCTCATGGACAAGCGAGATCCTCTATGCCGAGTAGCATGGACTATCTATAGTGGCGTGCTATTGCTTGGCAAAAGTCATTCTCTTTCTATAATCCCTGAACGGTCTAGATTCAGTAAAGAGGTATTGTCGGGGATTTTTGCCGAGAAACTTGATAACGACCGGAAAGGTTCTTAGTCTGAGAATATTTCCATAGATCTCTATAATTAATTATCTATGTAGGTCCCCTTAAAGGACACTATCGGAAAGTTCACAGGTTTCCCACTTTTCATTCATAATATATTTTTTCCATGTATCCTTTATCCTGTACCATATATACATGTTTAAACAGGAACATTCTTGCTAAAAGTTTATCGTTTAATATCACACCGTAATTATTAATATTATGGCAATAGCAATATACGGGGATTTAGAATGAGCCAGGTAAAACCAAATTTTCTGATATGTGGCACAATGAAAGGGGGAACGACATGGCTCTATAAACTAGTCGACATGCATCCACAAATATATACGCCTAGAAGCAAAATCAAGGAAATCCACTTCTTCGATATTAACTATAAAAAAGGCCTAGACTGGTACTTAAAATTCTTCGCTGAAGCAAAGTACAATAACTATAAAGCAATAGGAGAAAAGACTCCAAGCTATATGTACCTTGAAGAAATACCAGAAAGGATACATAGCATGTTCCCGGACATGAAATTGATTTTTATCCTGCGAAATCCAGTTGATAGAGCATACTCCCATTATTGGCATGCTGTTACAAAATGGGTAGTAGAATATCTACCATTCGAACAGGCCTTGGAGCTAGAAAAAGAAAGAATTAGCATAGATACTTGGCACAAGATACATTATTCATATTTAGACAGAGGAAAATACATAGAACAACTAGAAAGGTTCGAAAAATACTTCTCAAAGGACCAAATGCTGGTAATAATACTAGAAGAACTTGTTAGGGACCCAGAAACAAATCTAAAAAGAGTGCTAGAGTTTCTCGAAGTCGAATCAGGCCAGAACATCCTAGAATATTACAAGAAAAGTGGTGCTCTTAAAGCACCAGTAAATACAGGAAAATCTCCTAGGTCTTATTTGCTAAATAAGGTTGGAATAAAAATAGCACAATTAGTGGGAATCAATAAGCCGCCGGGTTCTGCGATTCGCTACCTTTTAAAACGGATAAATATGAAAGAAGGCTATCCAGAAATGAAGCCGACAACTAGAGTTCGTCTTCTAAAATATTACTCAGAATACAACAAGCGTTTAGCCAAACACCTGGGAAAGGATCTTATAGAATGGAACAAGTAGTATATACTAAAACCAGTCTAGAAAGTAGCAAGATAAAGTTATCTATATTCCCTAAGATCATTAATCAAGCGTAATAATTCATCGTATTCTTCATCGTCTAGTTCCGTAATCCTAGAAACTAGATATCTTAACTTCACATAATTAGTCTGAAGAGCCGTCTCTCTCATTATATACTGATACCTTGATAAAACGCGCATTATACTGGTACTAGTCAAACTGATAAAGCCTCCAAGTATCGCAATTCCGAAGAGCATTAGGACTACCCCAATTATTTTTCCAAGTGATGTAACTGGGACGAGATCTCCGTAACCTACTGTAGTGACTGTTGCCAGGCTCCACCAGAAAGCGTCGCCAAGAGTCTTAATCTGGGCCTCTGGATTACGGGCCTCAGCAATGAATGCTAGTACGCTCGTGAAGGAGAGGCCAACAAGAAACACTATAAGGAGCTGTAGGATTCTGGCCTCTCTTATTATATCAACAACCATATGGAGATAAATGTTCCTCCTTCCCAGTACCTTGTACACCCTATAAACTCTGACTAACCTGAGTAATCTCAAAAATGCTGCAAGCAATGGAATATTTACCATAGCGGTGAGATAAGCAGGCGTTAGGGCTAGTAATTCATACCAGTATTTATCTAGGAATATCCTCTTATCGGGGGACATCAGTAAGCGATATGAGAATTCAAGGCCGAGTACTATACATATGAGGAGATCCACTCTGTAAATGCTCTCTGCTTGAATACTTTCAGCGGGAAACGTATAGTCTGCTATGAGAATGACTACGCTTAAAACTATTAGGCTAACCATTACTGTTTCCTGGAAGACGGTATCTCCAAACAGTTCACGGCGTAGTTCCTCAGCCATTTTTCTGCTAAATTCCCATGATTCTATAACTTTTTCACGAGCTACATTCTGCATAGGCCTGCTTCTGCCTGCTATCTTATTTAGAATTTCTCTTATTTTCTTAAAAAGAGAAAGCTCTGCCATTTTTCTTCGCCTCCATATGAGTGTTTGATTCATCGCTGGCACTGTCTCGGTTTAAACATACTTGGCAGGAATCGGGTCTTTAACGTGGGCTTTGAGTCCTGGATTCAAAACCACAGTATAATACCGTGACTGGCGATGAGACTTAGAACTAGAAAACCTCAGACCCGTAGGTCCATAGCTACAGGAATGTCTGGGCCTCGTAGAGGAGGAACTGTCCCTGTCTATGAATTCGAGCTGGGCGGGTGCACCTAATTGGAGACCAGGAGTACATATCATGAATGTGTCGAAGGGCTAGTAAGCGATGCACGGAGGATATTTGAAAGCGAGGACCTCATAAGCCTAGAAAGCATGCCTGACTTCATCCTTTTAGACGATGCCAAACGAGTCATGGATATAATGATACAGTTCCGTAGACAATGTTTTCGAACCCTTAGCAAAGAAGAATTCGACGAGATCTCAAGTATTATTAATGGAGCCCTCCTCAAAATCGCAGCAGCATTGAAAGAAAAGAATCTGGAGAGCCCTGTAGCCCGCCAAATAATACAAATGTTCACTGAAGACGAGGTAAACCTCGTTCTAGAATTCGAAAAGTTCAACAAACTCGACCCCGAAATAACTCCCCCCGATAGACTCGCGGACCTCTTAGTATCACGTACAGGCGAGATATATGATCTAGTTGCAGAAGCTGTAAGAAAACAGTACATTGATTTCTCATCGCTAATAAAAACTTGGACGACGCAAGGAAAGATCCGTGCTATGGTCAGCAAGGCCCTCCAGGCACGGTATGAGAGGAGATTCAAGAATATTGTCGAAGCAGTAAAGAGGCTTCTCGACCAACAACCTGCATGGCTGTTAAGGCTTTTCACCGACTATGAGCAGGCACTGTTGGAGAGTGCTGAGCTACGTGAGAGAATCGAGAGTGAGGTCCGAGACAAGATAATCCGAGACCTAGGGATTCCAGAACTAGAAAAGCAGCTCGAAATCGTACAAGAAGAAAGAGAACGACTTCTATCCCGAGTAGAGGAGCTCAGTGCTGCGCTTGCCGCCAGGGAAGTAGAACGCGAGAAACTTGAGCTTGAGCTTGACTATGTTAAACGAGATAAGGAAAGCCTATCGATACAGGTCGATAACTTAAGAGAGAGGCTGGAAAGTATAGAGTCGCAGCTTGAGAAGGCTAGGCTAGAGCTGGAAGAAAAACAGAGACAACTAGAACAATTATCGAAAGAATACGGAGAAGACAAGGCCGCTAAAGAAGCCCTAGAGGCAGAAGCGGAGAGGCTTAAGGCACGTATCAGTGAACTAGAGGATCTCCTAGAACAGTATGTGGCTGCTAGAGCAAGCCTAGAAATGGAGAAGATGCAGCTTGAATCTAAACTAGAAGAGCTAGATACAGCTCTAAGAGGGGATTCCGAGGAGAGACCGGCAACACTAGAGGAAGCCGTATCATACGAGAGTATATTCATTGAAAGATTCAATTACCACATGAATAGATTCCCATTAGTCCTGTACGATCCCCTTAACCAGAAGGAAGTACGGGTCAAGAAATGGGGACGTGCTAGTAAAGAAGATGGAATGCTTTATCCCGAGAGCAAAGGACCACTAGGAAGATACTCGAAATACATACTCTACGAAGGTCTCATACGGAAAAAGAGGCATCTAGTCATCGAAGCATTAAGCTACGTTAGGCCAGGTAAATACGAAGAGTCTGGCTATGACACTATACCGATGCAGCTCAGCGAGGCCTTTAAACTTGTTACAGAAAGGGCGAGCGAAGCAAGAGCCAACAACTACTACCATGTACTCCTAATAATGAGCCCTACCGGATATGCATCAAAGCTTAAAGAATACGTTTCAGGCACAGAGTTCCATAAAATGTTCCTAAGCAGCAACCTCACTCTAATACTATTTGACCCTGTCACCGGAAACGTCTACCATCATCCCGCTGATCCTATCGTAGAGAAATTTGCCAGTGTATTAAAACCGTTAACGCCTAGAGAAGAGCTAGAAAAAGCAATAATCAAGATAAAGGAGCTTAAAATAGAAGCATTAGCCAACTCTCCAGCAATGCCCCACTTCCTCCTGAGAGAAATAGCGGAGAAGACAGGACTGCCTCTAAGAACCATAAGGGCTGCAGCAGAAAGGCTCCAGCGTGAAGGCTACGGCTCTGTAAAGGTGCACAAAGGCGACCTAGTCTTCGTCTATGCTCAATAAGATTTGGGTGAATATCTATGAGCCTAGATGATATAGACGTCAGGGGACTTGAGAAAGACGCTGGAGAGATAGGAGAGATACTCGTAGAGACAGGTAAGAGACTAGTATCAGTCGTCGTCGGCATGCAAGCAGGTCCTGTTGCAGGAGCAGCAGTAGGAGCCGCACTAGCCGCCGCGTATCTAATATACAGGCGTAAAAAGAGACTAGCCAGTAAAGGTTTGACCGTGGAAGAAGCCAATATAATAGATCTTAGGATAAAGATTGATCGGCTCTACCAGAGACGAGAAGAATTAGAACAAGCAATATCAGCCGCAAAAAGACCTTCTCAGAGAAGAATGCTAATGGACGCATTGCGGAATACAGATAGTATGATTAGGGACCTCGAGGACATATTGGAACTCTACAATACTCTTCTAGAGGCGAGACGAAGGATCGAGACCCTGCTAGGTCCGAAAGCTGCTAGGGAAGTAGACAAGATCCTACAAAGAGTCGAAAAAGGAGAGGAGCCCGGAGAGCAAGTCTACAAGCTTCTCCAAAAAGTCGAGGATAAAATCGATAAGACAGAGACCGGCATCGCAAACCTTAAGCTCATACTTGGAGGTCCATAGCCATGAAGCCCCATAGCGTAGTCATTAAGGGAAGGGGCGGAGTTTTCCGAAGAGACCTTAAGAATTGTTTCCCGTTGTCTGCAGGCCCTGAGGAAAGGGCCTGGAGGTGTTCGGAAATAATGAGTAGATAGCTATAGAGGGGTGTGTAAGGGGATGGTGTTTGGATTCCTTAGAGGAAAGGGCCGTGACTGGATCGACAAAGTAAAGGTGGATGAGCTCGAGAAAGAGCGGATTAGGATCGAGGCAAGAGCCAACATGGTTCTACGACAGATCGAGAGGCTTGAAGCGGAAAAAGAGAGGCTCTACGATTATGGTAAGAATGTAAGCGAAGGAGAGCAAATAATGCTTGCAGAGAAGATCAAGAATATCGAAGACGAAATAGCTACCAAACAGCAAGAATATAGTGACCTATTACGGCAACGACAGGCTCTCGTCAACTTGATAAGGCTGAAGAACTTCGAGGCACAGCTAAAGAGGAAAGGTATATGGGAGAAACTCAAGAAAGCAGATCCCGAGAAGTTACTTGATGTTCTGGCCGAGGTAAAGTTTGAGAAAGAGGCATTTGATAAGAGTGTCGAGGCTGTAGTCGCCGCTCTTGGCCCCGAGATCGGCGGGTATGCGGTAGATACTAGGACAAAGTCTATAATCAAAAAGATGAAAGGAGACGAAGAATAAATTTAGACTCTAAGCGTTTTTCCCAAGAGTAATTATCAATTATAGGTGTAAGGACCCTTGAACATCCAATCCCAGAGTCCAGGACACTACGTACTAATATGGACGACAGATACAGGAGTTAAACTAAGCCAGCCAATAACATCGACCACTTGGATAGGAAGACCTGGAGGATTCAACATACCAGTCGAAGACCCATACATGGTAATATTGGTACAAGAGAACAAGAACCATGTAAAAACAGGGATCCATGACCCCACGGTATCCAGAAAGCACTCACTGCTGGAGCCTACGCTTGAAGGCCTAAAAATAAAAGATGCTGGATCCTCAGGAAAAGGAAGCACTAATGGAACCTACATAAACGAGGCCAGAATACCACCAGGTAAACTAGCAATAGCACGGCCGGGAGACACGATAAGAGTTGGTCTATATACGGTTTTCAAAATTGGAATAAAGGAGAAAACCAAGACAATAGAGCTAGCACGTCCAGGAGATCTTGTCACTGTAGACTCGGAACAAATAGACAAGCTACCAGAGGATCTCCTGAGGACAAGTATTCGCC
>JALUDS010000046.1:0-4518 GCA_027043945.1 Acidilobaceae archaeon | reverse complement strand
GTTTTCAAAATTGGAATAAAGGAGAAAACCAAGACAATAGAGCTAGCACGTCCAGGAGATCTTGTCACTGTAGACTCGGAACAAATAGACAAGCTACCAGAGGATCTCCTGAGGACAAGTATTCGCCTAGATAGGTCCCGATACCTGGTCTATATACCTAAAAACATGGAATATACAAGGACAAGCTTTGATTCAACTAATGATATACGTGTAAGGATTAAACAGGAGGAGACATCAGATTTACAATATCAGAAGAGGATCCTACAGAACATAGTCATATACCTAAAAGACGTACAGCTAGACCTACATAAGGATCCACCAAAAGGACAGCAAGCGGCAACAAAGCTATACGCGCTCTTGAAGGTGAATGAGTATAAGAGGATACTTTACGAAGTACTAGATAGAGAGACTATCGATGATATCTCTACACTTAGCGATCTAGTGTTAAAAGGGCGCGCTGGAGAGTCACAGGTTAAACGTCTAATAATAGAAGTGGATGCTCTTGCAAGAGCCATAGATCTTAAGATAAGAGCCTTGCCCAGTTAAGGTGGTGAGATATGAAAATATGGAAAATGATAATATTATTTATAATAATAAATATTATGCTTGTGGCATATGCAAATCTCAGCACTGATGTGTATGTTAAATTCAATGAAGTCATCGACGAAACAAATCTAGGAGTAAATTGGCAGTACGCGGAAGAATCTATAACTCAAACATATTACAATGGAGAAAACATCTACATGGTTACACTCCAGCTCTATTCAAACACATATACTGGCACTCTAGAACTATATATTGACAACAACTACATGCTTGAAGGATTCTATTATGAATACTCGTCGGGAAGCTATATCCTAGTATACTTTACACCCTCGGTTCCTCTGAAACTCTCCTCAATAGAATCCGCATCCGGAGAGCAAACAACACAGACAACAACGATCGATATATACGACGAGACAGGATTAATCTACAGCGATACTGTTCCATTACAAGTCACCTACAAGGGTCCCACATCTTACTACGGATACAATTCATATCAAATAATAGTCGAATCATACTACGATGGATCATGGAACACCGAAATAGAACTATACTACGCTCCAGACTACCAGGCAATAATCGGACTATACATCCCAGGAATAATAAAAATAAGTTCCCCACAAATAACACAGCCTCCAATAGAGGAAGAGCAACCCATAATCACAGGAAACAACGAAGAGATAAACACCAGTGACAATACTACGACCGAAGAATCCTCTCCAATAGATCTACTACTCGGGCTAATCACATTAATACTCGTCATAGGAGCCCCCGCATACTATATAGGACGTAGAAGACGAGGAAAACCCGACCATACCGAGAAACCTATCCCAGCACTACACCGCCATGAAAAAATACTACAAGAACACTACGGCCAGGAAGCAAAAACTGTTAATAATACATCAATAGGTAAAGTCGCAGAGATATCTCTGGTAAAGCCGCGTGTCAGGATTGAGCCTGGTCAAAGAGCTGAGATCACGGTGAGATATAATTGTCCAGAGGGATGTCGAATCACAGCACAGCGTCCTGCGGGAGCAGATTGGATAGTCGTCAGTCCTCCATATGTGGAGGCTCGAGGAGAAGGCAATGTATTATTTATATTGGAAGCATTGCACAATGCTTCGATTGGTAGCTATCCGGTATACTTTAAGGTAGAGCCTGGTGATTCGTTAGCAACAGCCTCTGTAGAAATCACCCAGCCTACTGGGGCAACTGAACGTGAGGAGGAAGCACTACATATTCCATCTACGTATATACCTGGCTATAGGATAATTCGTCCACTGGGAAGCGGTGGATTCAGCACTGTGTATCTAGCAGAGAAAGATCAAGGAGAACTAGTAGCCCTAAAAATACCTAAACTCGAGCTGGGAGCAACAGTTTCAGGAAACCTCTCAGAACAGTTTAGGAGAGAAGCAGAGACATGGAGCAGGCTTGACCACGAAAACATAGTCAAGGTAATAGACTACGGGATAAAACCATTACCATACATTGCAATGGAGTATATGCCGGGTGGAAGTCTACGGGAAAGACTAGAAAAAGAAGGAAAACCAACAATAGGTGAAGCTGTAAAAATAGCCATAGACATAGGAGAAGCGCTCAGTTATGCCCACCACATGGGCGTCGTACACAGGGATCTGAAGCCGGAAAACGTCCTGTTCACAAAGGATGGTAGAGCCAAACTTACAGATTTTGGACTAGCTAAAGTAATGCTCCAAGCAAGCATGAGCTCTGCAAGCGGTTTCAAAGGCACAATACTATATGCGGCCCCCGAACAAGTCGATCCTGCGTCTTACGGCTCTCCTGATTGGAGAACAGATATATGGCAGTATGGAGCACTCCTCTACGAGCTACTCACAGGAAGACCACCATTTACCGCAGACAATCCTCTCGCACTTATAAACAAGATAATTAATGAGGAGCCATTACCGCCAAGCCACTATAATTCGAGCGTTCCAGGATGGTTAGATGAGATAGTAATGAAATGCCTAAGGAAGAAAAAAGAAGATAGATGGAAGAGCATAGATTTAGTACTGGACAGACTTTATCAGATGCGTAATACTATTGGATTAAAATAAACATGAGTAGATGAACTATATTCATGAATTATAAGGGTTATTTCTCTATACCTATAAGCTGTCTAAAACCTGGCAATACACTGTTAACCAACCATTCTTCTGGCTCTTTACCTCTGGACAGACGGTCTATAAGGCATAAGGCAGGATCTTCATCACCTGCAGGCTGATTGCAATCCTCGACAGCATCTTCAACAACTTCTAGAGCTTCTTTCAGTTTTCCTAATCTGTATAGAGATATGGCCTTTATCAAATAGGCTTCCTGGCGGAATAATTTCCATCCCTTCCTCTCAAGATACTGCTGGGCCTTTTCCAATGCATCCATATAACGTGACTCTCCTAGATCTATCCAGGCGTTAAGGATATGAAGGTATTCATCGAGTCTGATTCTTAGTCTCCTGGGTTGCATTGATAGCAGGGGAGTTATTGTGTCTATAGTTCTTTTGAGGCCAGGTATGTCTCCTATATATAGATATATTACAGCTGCGTGTATCTTAGCCATTATATAGTTTACTATGTCGCCCAGCTCTAATTCCGCCTTTGCCTCAAGCTCTGCATACTCAAGTGCTTTAGCGAGATCCCTTTCAAGATAACGCTCAATAGTCATAGTACTATAAATCGTCGGAGCCACTATCCGCTTCCTCCTAGACGGTAATTCCCTGTATTTTTCCTCAGCAGATTTGAGCAATTTTCTCCCTTTCTCAATGTTACCTGTCTTTAACAGCAATCCAGCGTACAAGGCGGCAAGCCTAGCGTACAATGTATAATTTATTCTTAGTGCATCCAAGTACTCGTCGAATAATTTAAACGCGACTTCAAACTCGGTATTGAAAGCGATATGTTTTATTAATGCCTTCTCTATATTTATCACTGCTGCTTCATACATGCTACTTATCGTACATTTTGATAACTTTTCAAGTATCTCGATATAATATTCTCTGCAACAGAGCATCCAACTGGACCCAGTCATTAGCCTCTCAGACACTATTGTGGCCGCCTGCCTAGTCAAACACTCTTCAGCCAACAAATCAAGTGCAAGCACTTTATCCCTATAGGATCCATGCGAATAGAGATATCCGGCTAACATCCTAACAAGGTCTTTTCTTCTCGCTTTAGGCATAACTCTCGCAATGCCGTAGGCAAATTCTCTTAGAACAACTTGTTCTTCCTGGAGCTCGATTATTCCTAGGTTCTGGAGTTTAGCTAGGAGTTTCATACATCGTGCTCCTTGCCTGGATAAGGCTGCACAGGCCACGTCTAGGGGTAAAGAGAACCGTGCTACGGCTAACATTTCTACGAGATCCCTTTCCACGTCGTCAAGGATCTCTAGCACTTCTCCCTTATAGTAGCTTGACAGTATTGCCTTTGCGGCCTCTTCAAGCCTTATCCTCGATCCTGCATGCAGACTAACTATTCCCTTACACATTAAGGGTATCCCTTTACATGTCTTAACGACATAGTCCACGGTGTCACTGCTAGGTGTTAATCTGTGAAGCGTATATAATGTTCTTACTAGCTCCCTAGTATGTTCTAGAGCTAGGGGAGATAGATAGTGGCTGTAGATCTTCCCCGAGGCATATGGGAGTCGAGGATCCCTAGTCCTGCTAATAATGAAGTATCTTGTATCTGTGCTCTTTAGAAACATCCATTTGATTAATTTCTTAATATCATCTCCTAACAGGTGGTAATCGTCTATTACAATCATTGAACTATTTGAATCTAGAACACTAACCAGGTTATCATCGCTTGGGTTAACAGGGAGCTGGTAACCAATATAGTTTTCGATGAACATTCTTAGCTTTAATCTAAAGCTACTGGCTGTTTCACCGGGGGTATACCTATACCATAAAACGGGTTGTTCTCCAGATACCCTCTCAATAAGCTTGGCGACGAGACTCGTCTT
>JALUDS010000045.1:0-1076 GCA_027043945.1 Acidilobaceae archaeon | reverse complement strand
ATAAAATGTTGAGAATTCTCCTGTTACTAACGTGTTTCAAGTATGGTTTCACATCACTGTGAACACCGGCCTCCATGAGGAGGTCGTCTCTGCCCCATCCACTGCGGGATGATCCTATTATCTCGCCGATACCTCTGGAGTCACTGTTTATTTCTTCTAATCTTCTTCTAGCCTCTTGTTTTCCGATAACTTTGTGGAAGCCTGACTTGGTTTCTTTTATAAAGCCAAGCCTTTTCAATTTAATGAACAGAGAAATAGCTTCTCTCCTGTCTTTACTGTTTTTATTTACATCACTTCTCAAGAACCTAGATCCATATTTTACTCCCAAGTACGATAAAGCTGATTCAAGCTGTTTTTCACTGAATTTCTCCTGTGCTCCGCTGGACTTGTTTTCTCCATGACGTTTGAGGCCCACAGCCTTCTCTATTAACACTAGATCATCCTTATCGAGCGTGCCACCGGAAAGTATAGTATACGCCTCAGCCATCCCCTTGAACACTAATAACTCCCTTATCCCGGGCTTGCTCCTATTACCCGGCAAGGGATTCATCCCTTTCCCTCGAGAGCACGGATTCAACCATGTCAGCGTCCTCCGGCCTCTTGACTAAAACTGCATAAGCTGCTTCTACCGCATCGTCTACCTCCACCTTCTCCTTGCCCTGTATCTTTGCCACTAACTGAGCCAGACGCCCCCATTCAACTAGGTCTGACGTACCGGGCCTGTATAGTATATTGGATTGCCTAAGGATATCTATGACTCTGACCATATAATTGACGGTGCCCGCAGGCAGACTGGGTTTGTCCAGGGTTCTCATGTTCACAATCTTTTCCTCTAACTCTCTCCCGGGGTACGAAAACTCTATTCTAACTACTCGTCTTAGAAACGCGTCGCTCAACTCGTTCTGGCCTATGTCCTCGGGGTTACTTGTGAATATTACTTGGAAACCTAGGCCTTTCGCTTTGAAAAGTTTCTTTAGTTCTGGAACAATTATTCTTCTTTTATCTATGATGTCTAGAACCATGTTCTGGAACTCCTCACTGCTCCTCCTTATTTCGTCGATGAGCACTCCTGTGTC
>JALUDS010000044.1:0-1077 GCA_027043945.1 Acidilobaceae archaeon | reverse complement strand
CACGGTCCTATCCCGGTAGAGATACTTTCCCTTCACTTAGCTAGGGTCATAAACTGGAACAAATGTAGGAGAGCCATTATAGTTTATTGGCCTTCACATAGATTCAAGGAGAGACACGCGTCTTCGATCAAGAAGGCAATAGAGCTCGCCGAGAGAATCACTCGATACAATATCATACCAGTGAGTCTAGACGAGTGGAGCCTTTATCGTAGGGGAGACGAGTGCATTGTGTCGTTGAGCTTGCTACGAGGAGGCCGACTTTACAATATGTTAAAAAAGGAAAATCATAAGGTTATTGATGGATCCCTTTTACCCTTATCGAGGGATCTACTCGCGGTCTGGATAACGAATATTGTTAGATATAATTTCTAGTGCTCTTTGAAACGCCTTCTCTTCTTCTCCCTGCGAGACATATCTCTGGAATACCTTGTCCTCTTCTATAATAAAGTATAATGGGAGCCTCTGTTTAGCGTCTTTGATATTAGTCTTTATGTATTTCTTTATCCTGGCCATGACCCTGTACGTTGTGGCTAGACTCTGGTCTTCCAAGCATTCTTTTATCTTATCCCTAGCTATACGCGCCGCTATGCCCGTCTCTCCCAGACTGGTCACAGCGAACCTGAGGCCATAACTTGTCTCGTCCTGGAAGGGTACTATTATATTGCCTTGTTCTGCGTCTACCCCATTGTTCACGAGTTTCCTCATTTCACGGGCATATGCCGCTGCTTTCCTGTCAATAATGTCTACTCCAGTTGCTATGACTACTAGATCGGCCCATTTGATGGCCTCAAGGATATTACTCTCTTGGAGGAGATCTGTCTTGACGAGCTCTATCTTATATCTGTCCGCGTATTGTTTTAGCGAGTCTGTGAATCTAAGTGCATATACTCTTACCTTGGCACCAGCTTCAGCAAACATTTTCGCTCTTCTCTCTCCAAGCTGTCCGCCCCCTAGAACTGCTACTCGTAGACCCGTTGGATCAATGTATAGCGGTATCCATGTCCTTTTCATAGCTTCCACCTCTCGGCTATCTCCGCTGGGTTAATGAAGCATGCTGGGTCATCTCCCCAGAAGTCT
>JALUDS010000043.1:0-15303 GCA_027043945.1 Acidilobaceae archaeon | reverse complement strand
GGCTCTCTGTCACCCATAACGGCGTTAGCCCCGTAGAAGTGGACATATACGTTGTATTCTCCGCGTATTCGTTCCTTGACAGCTTCAATGGCTTTATCTACTAGCTCTTCTCTCCTCGATATGAATAAGGGATCACGTACTCCGGCGACAACAACATATCTATGGCCTGCCAGCCGTGCACCTTCTAGCTTTACGTATCTCTCCCCTAAATCAACCCAGCCCGTTCCCTTTACGACAACATGTCCCTCGCCAGCCTCCTCGTATGTAGCCTGTGAGAGGTCAGCGTATCCTCCCGGCACATATTCCCTGAAGGGATCGGTCCTCTCATATAATGCATGTTCTGCGACACTCAACACTGTAGCTCTCCTAGAAGGATTAACCGGGTAAACCTCAAACTCACCGTTTCTAAGTACACCCATCATACCGTCGCTACCACTTCCGGGCTCAGCTGCTATGGCACCACACTCTAGGACCTTACCGAGGTGAACTGCTAAGCCCTTGTGTTGCTTCTT
This sequence comes from Acidilobaceae archaeon, assembly GCA_027043945.1. Classification (GTDB taxonomy): domain Archaea; phylum Thermoproteota; class Thermoprotei_A; order Sulfolobales; family Acidilobaceae; genus S143-63. The sequence goes on along the minus strand of JALUDS010000043.1, from coordinate 14,791 downwards.
TATCCATGGGAGTGCAGCGAATACCGCAACATCTACTACTCTTCCGGCGACAATAATATCTGGCTCCTTTTCCAAGGCTTTCATTATAGGTTCAACGCCTAGCTGGGCGACTATCCGTGTGGATTCTCTTATCCTCTCCTCTGTTAGGTCTCCTAAAGGATTGTTTTTACCGAGAGAGAAGTGTTTCCTTTCCTTGAGGAACTCTATGAGTTTCTGTTTCTTGACATCGCTGTATATCACGGCTATCCTAGCCTTGTAACTTTTTTTGTTGAGTATTCTTTTTATTATGGCAAGGGTTTTGTCTACGTGGGGTTTTGCTCCTGCACCACCGGCAGTACCTATTGCTAAGGGTATCTTGTGCTTGTATGATGCCTCTATTAGTAGCGTGAGGTCTCTGTGGAGCATGGAGTCTGTTACGAATGGTACTCCTTCTCCTAGATAGTAGGGTCCTGGATCAGTGGATCCTGCATCTACGGCGATAATATCGGGTTCTTCCAGGAGAGCCCTTTCTAGGCTTTCTTTGGGAAAGCCGTATCCTAGTATGGCTGTGGGAGCATATATCCTAGTTTCCAATCTAGAACCACACCACTCACGTATTTGTACATGGACTAGAAGTTATTTTTACAATATACAGTTTTCTTATCATCAGAGAATACTTATAGCCTCTTAATAAGGGCTAATGATTGTTCTAGAGGCGAGTATGAGGACAGGGGAGTTGAAAGGGGTCGAGATAAAGGTCGAGAACCTTACCAAGAAGTATGGCAATGTTGTGGCACTTGACAATGTGAGCCTCGTAGTGGAGAAATCAAAAATAACAACGCTCCTAGGACCCAGTGGATGTGGTAAAACCACGCTCCTGAAGGTTATCGCTGGATTGGAAAAGCCTTCGAGTGGAAAGGTCTATTTTGACGGCACAGACGTGACAGGGTTGCCTCCGGAAAAGAGGAATATTGGGTTTGTATTCCAGGACCTCGCACTCTTTCCCCACCTAGATGTTTATGGTAATATAGCGTTTGGCTTAAAGATAAGGAGATACCCGAATGCTGAGATAAGGAGAAGAGTCCGCGAGGTTCTCGACCTGGTAGGTCTCGACCCCGACGTATTCATGAGGAGAAAAATAGACGAGTTGAGCGGTGGACAAAAACAGAGGGTCGCGATAGCTCGTGCCCTTGTAATAGAGCCAAGCGTGCTCTTATTGGATGAACCCTTCGCTCATCTGGATTACAAGATCAAGCAAAGACTCCTAAGCGTTCTCAAAAGAATACAGAAGGAGACAGGTACAACTGTTCTATACGTTACACACGACCAGAACGAGGCAATGGCCGTAAGCCACTATATAGCCGTGATGAATAATGGCCGTATAATACAGTATGGTCCTCCCGAAGAGGTCTACGAGAAGCCTAACTCGTTGTTCGTGGCTGGGTTCTTCGGCGAGATTAATGTTCTAAGCGAAGATCCCGAGTACAAGATTCTTATCCGTCCCGAGAAGTTATTGCTCGACCCAGAGGACACTGGGCTTCCAAGTATCATGGGGCGGATCGAGGACGTTGTTTTCCAGGGAGCACTCCTCCACATATACGTTAGGAGCAATAGGAGACTGTACAAGGTAACTGTTCCCAGGAACGGAAAACACTACTCGCCCGGAACCATTGTAAGAATCGCGTGGAGGCCTGAGGACACGGTCAAGGTGCGTGAATAGTGACGAGATATAATCACCTATTAACACTGTTACCGATGGCTCTATTCCTTGTCCTATTCTTCTATGCTCCCTTCATAATACTCTTCTATGAAAGCTTCTTGGGCTACGGTGGAGAACTAACATTAGAAAACTACCTAGTACTTGCAACCGATCCAGCTTATAGAAAGGTTATAGTATATAGTCTCGTCATAAGTTTGGAGACCGTGGCTGCTACGCTCCTCTTGTCGTTCCCGGCCGCCTACTATGTGGCTAAACAAGCTTCATCAAGGGAGAGAAACCTGCTCCTGCTACTCTTCCTTACGCCGTTCTGGATCGACGTGCTCCTCAGAGCTCTAGCGATAAAAAGCATAGTGTACGCGCTAGGCGGAGCCGAGGGGTACCCAGCAATGATGCTTGGCATGGTATACGAGTATCTACCTTTCATGTTCTTCCCGCTCTATGTAAGCATATCGAGACTACCTGACAACGTCATAGAAGCTGCAAAGGTAATGGGTGCCTCCAAGGCTCAGATTCTAAGATCGATAATTATCCCGTTAAGCCTACCAGGCATAATCGCTGGATCCCTCCTAGTAGGTCTAATGAGCATGACTGAATACGTTATACCTACCCTTCTAGGAGGAGTGAAGGGATTCATGGTAGGCACGCTGATCTACTACTTGTTCCTTAGCGGCGGAATGTGGGGAGTTGGCGCAGCTTTAACTATATTACTTGTACTTGTATTGATGATTGCGTCCTATATCATTGCGAGGAGGACGGGTGAGGTGATCGAATACTGAGAGTTAGCCCCCTTAAGATATACACCATAGTACTATTAGTAGCACTATATGTGCCGTTAGCTGTTATGGCAGTTTATAGTTTTAACAACAGTTACTACTTTGGTGAATGGAAAGGCTTTACAGTCAAATGGTATGAACAACTATTTCATGACGCTGAAGTCGCTATCGCTCTAAAGAACAGCCTCTTGGTAGCGGTGTCCAGTGCCATTATATCCGTGGGATTAGCCATACCAGCGGCACTCGCCGGCACCCGTCAAACACGTAGCCTCGCCAGCCTACTCATCTATCCTCCAGTCATAATCCCCGAGATAACCGAAGCAGTAGCACTAATGCTCATGCTCCTCCTATTAGGTTTCCCTCTGGGCGCAATAAGCGTGCTAATAGGACACACAGCCTTCAACGTCGCTTACGCCTACATCGCGATAAGCCCTATAGCTGGAAGAGGGAAAAACCTCACAGACGCCGCGAGAACACTGGGAGCAGATCCTAAGACGGCGTTTCTAAAAATAGTAGTCCCGTTAGCGATGCCGGGAATCCTGGCTGCTCTAGGCTTGACCTTCATGATGAGCTTCACAGACTTTATCAAAACCCTCTTCACAAAAGGGCCCGGGTTCGACACTCTTCCAATACTTATATGGAACAGGGCTAGGCGGCCCGGGCTTAACCCGTATACAAGTCAATCAGCGATCGCTGCTTTATCCACTCTACTAGTTATCGTGAGCCTCCTCGTTGCACTAGCATATAACTTCTATGTTCTCAGTATGGAAAAGGAAGAGCAGACATAGTAAAAACCTAGTACTATATAGGTATGTGGATAAGGATTCTCCCCTCATAATAATGAGATAAGGTATATAACAAATGACTCCTCCATGATTATAACTGAGAGCAACACTTGTATGGTGATAAGATATGACCGGAGAAAAAGTTACGATTAGCGTTATAAAGGCAGACATCGGAAGCATAGCCGGACACCACAAAGTACATCCCGACACAATGCTAGCTGCTAGCCGTGTTCTCGCAGAAGCCAAGAAAAAGGATATGATAAAGAGCTTCTACGTAACCCATGTAGGAGACGACCTCCAGCTTATCATGACCCATTACAAGGGAATAGACAGCCCAGAGATACACGAGCTCGCATGGACCGCCTTCAAAGAGGCGACAAAGGTAGCAAAGGATCTAGGCCTATACGCGGCTGGACAAGACCTACTAAGCGACGCGTTCAGCGGAAACGTCAGAGGAATGGGACCAGGAGTAGCAGAGATGGAGTTCGTGGAGAGACCCGCTGAACCAGTATTAGTATTCATGGCCGACAAGACAGAGCCAGGAGCATTCAACCTACCACTCTACAAAATATTCGCAGACCCATTCAACACGGCAGGACTAGTAATCGACCCACGAATGCACGACGGATTCATATTCCAAGTACTAGACGTATACGAAGGAAAAGTAGTAGAACTCTCAGCGCCAGAAGAGCTCTACGATCTCCTAGCACTCATCGGGACCCCGGGAAGATACGTCATCAAACACGTATACAGGAAGAGTGACCACGAGATCGGAGCAGTAGTCAGTAGCGAGAGGCTAAACCTAATCGCAGGAAAATATGTTGGAAAAGACGATCCTGTAATGGTAGTACGAGCACAGAGCGGGTTCCCAGCGGTGGGAGAAGTACTAGAAGCATTCGCCTTCCCCCACCTAGTAGCAGGATGGATGAGAGGTAGCCACCACGGACCACTAATGCCTGTAGGACTCAAAGACGCTAAGATGACTAGATTCGACGGCCCGCCAAGAGTAGTAGCACTAGGATTCCAGATCCACAACGGTGAACTAATAGGCCCGGTAGACCTATTCGACGACCCAGCATTCGACGAGACAAGAAGACTAGCACAGATGATAACAGATTATATGAGGAGACATGGCCCATTCATGCCACACAGACTAGGACCAGAAGAAATGGAGTATACCACTTTACCACAGGTCCTCAAGAAACTCCACGGAAAATTCAAGCCTTACAAGCTAGGCTACAAGCCCGTTATCAAGCACACAGAAGAACTATCAGGACCCGAAGAGATACACGACTAACCTATACAAGCCAATCCCATACATTTATTTCTCAGCAATCCTTCTGATCCATAACAATCCATGATGCCTCCTTTTTCATCGACCGAACACACGAAATTAATAAAGGAGGGAAAAACAATGGCCCAGAAGAGCCCTTGCACAAGCATAGCAACCGATGAGGGCATCAAGGTAAAAATTGGACACTTCGGAGATGCAAAATACTATTTTCACTATGTAATAGACAATGCAAAGAGGCCAGTCCTAATTAAAATTGTGGAAAACATCTATAAAGACGGAGATGAACACCATCACCATCATCATGGACACGGAGAGAAACGAAGGAAAATCCATTCATTAAACAAAGACTGCCAAATTATTGTCACAACTTTCCTGGGACCAGGAGGAGAAGAATACATGATACAACATGGTATACGAGTAGTAAAAGTCAAGCCTGGCACAAGGATCGAAGAAGCACTTAAACAAGTATATGGACACGATATAAGGATATAGGAGAGTCTACCTGTCTCTACTTATCTTGCCGGTCCTCCATACAACAATAAGTGACCGAACCTAGCATATATTTCCGCTCTAGGATCAAGATCTCCCACATACCTCAACCTATAGTACCCACCATCAAGCTCCTCTACAAGACCCAACTCAACTAGTTCCTTTATAAGTTTCCGTGCGAGTTCTTCATCATACTCCTCGTAGCTAACTCCCCACTTTACATTCAAGCGCTTATCGTCAAGTATAATTCGTGCCTCGTCTACAACGTCCTGAATAGACGCCCTATCCTTCCTTTTTAACACTCGCTCCAGTGCGAGAATAGTTAGAACTAGTCCATTACGCTCTCCCCTCTCGAACTTATCCTTAATCTTATCGAGTCCTTCTTTTATTTTTGCAATTATTTTTTCCGCGGATCTCATATTCGATCACCACATTAGGATATTTTTAACGTTTTCAACCTTAATTACCATTATCTCATATATCTTAACTCACTTGATTATCTCACCAAATATAACACTTTATAGGAAATAATGCAGTTTCACTTCTTTATCATCGCTAGCTTCTTTGAAACTAGGAATTTTCCTTTATAATTCTTATATTCTGGTTTATAACTACATACTTTTTCGATTAACTCTTTGTTATCTATATAGACGCTTAATGGATACTTCATCATACATTGTATCAGTGGGGTTACTAGTGTGTTTTCGACGAAATCTAATGATTTTAGATAATCGATATCCACTAATTCCATGTTTTCAATGTCGAGAATCATACTTCCCCATAAATCATGATCATACATTATTGTTTTAGTGTAGACTGATCCTACTATGTCAGGTGGTCCTAGGACGTATCCATTATCATAGTCAGGGATAATAATTATGTCAGGTATCCTGTCTAGATATCTTCCGCTGAATATCTTGGTTTTGTGCTCCACTAGGGATAATCCCTGGTATTGTTTAAGTATGGATATAACTTGTTCTGCGCGATTTTCATCCATTAGATATACGCCAAACGAATAGAGTGTAGGATACAGTACCTCGCTGTTTTGTAGATCAATATAGTAGCTGGATCCAAACACCAGTTTCTTTCCTCTAAGCTTAGCGTATAGAGGCTTGACTACTTTTCTAACGAAGGGAGAAAGAATATGGTCTTTCAATCCTGTTCGGATCAGGAAGTTCATTATCTTGGGATTTATCTTTATTACGCTGAACCGGTCCGGTGCAGTGTGTGTAGCGTAACCCTTCTCAGCCCGCGTTGGTATTGCTAACTTATGATTCACTAATATGTCATTTATACTTATACGCATGTTGTATTTGGAAAATCCATGATCAGATACTATGACTACATTGCCTACAGTCTGTTTCAGAGTTTTGTATAATTTATCTATCCTGCTCCATATGGTCGATACCTTTTCTGGATTATTCAAGGTATCCGGATTAGAATGATACATCGTATCTGGGAAATTCAGATTTATCCATATGAGTGAAGGAGGATCACGTAAGTACTCTTCTAGTAAAGCCTCGAGACCGTTCAGATACTTAAAATAGCTCTCAGTGTTTTTAGGGAGAGGAACCTCGGTCGAGAAGTATTTTTCGTGTAGGTTTTTTGGATAAGAAAGCGGCTTCGGCGTAAAGAACATGTTAGAGACGATAGCTAGGTTTTTATGAGGGAATATTGGATAATCCATGATTGGATTCACTGATAACGCTCTTCCTCCTTCATAGGCTATCATCTCTGTTATACGGGGATGCATTAAATGAAGCGCATTATAATAGAATACTTTTCTTTTCGATTTGTCGAACCCGCTGAAGCTAAATATGCCATGCTTCCCTGGATTGACTCCGCTCATAATTGATGGCCAACTTGCCGGAGTAACCGGAGGTATTGCTCTTATTTTAAATGAGTGATCGAGATTACGCTGGTTAAATATATTGGGAGCTATCCCCTTTTCTGCATATGTCTTTAAAAGATTATATGGTAAGGCGTCCAAACCTAGCACTGCTATAGTTTCCATTAACAGCACCTTTACTCCATAACAGGATATCCCCATGATTGCTTCTATATATAATTCTGTGATCTATATAGTTGCTAATTAGAGCAATCCCTTGATCATATTGACTATTTATTAAATTTCTATAAATATTAAGTCGTCACAATGTTATAATGGGCGATAACTATGGGTTCTATGAGAGAATTACTTGATATCGCCAAGAAAATGTCCTTAGAAGAGGAAAAGTATGCGGCTGAGCTTGAAGAGCTGGCACATAGAATAACTCATCCAGTACTGCGTGCGATAATCGAGGGTATTGCTAGAGACTCATTCAAGCACAGTCTACTATACGAGGCTATTGTTAAGACTATTGAGGGCAAGTCTCCCTTCCTATCTGATGAGGAGCTTGAATTGTTGAAGAAAGGTATTAGGAAGCATATCGAGATGGAGGCTGAAATGGTCAGGTTAACTAAGGAGCTTGCTGATAAGACGAGTGACCCAAGGCTTAAGCTCCTGTTAATGACTATACATGAGGATGAAGCCAAGCATCATGCATTACTTATTGATATAGAGAGGAACATTGCCGAGAAGGAGATCCTAAAGGAAGAAGACGTCTGGGAGCTCGTGTGGAAGGATAGCCCCTGGCATGGATCTCCCGGAGGCTAATCCTTAGAGCCTACTGTTTTCTCCCTACTGCTCCTATAGGCTATGTTGGAATACTATAGCTGTTCTACGCTATATTCCTCCCATATCTGAGGCCCAGATCCGGTTCTTTAACTTCGAGTATTGTGATAGTCTTATAATTATTTCTAGTGCCAATACACTCGCAGGCGTAAGGCGATAGAATATGCGAGCCAGGTCGATACCAGTACAATGATTCAGCGGTAGCGGTACAGCGGGTGCCTCTGCCTTGGATAAAGAAGTATGGAGAAAAGCATTGGTAATCGCACTGCCATTAATGCTAGCTGAAAGCGCCGACAGTATATTGTGGATCGTTGATACATATTTTATTAGTCGATTAGGCGACGAGGCTCTCGCTGCCGCAGGCGTAGGCGGATATCTGGGATGGCTCACCTTCTCGATAGGTACCCTTTATTATACTGGTGCACTTGTCCTGGTTAGCCAGGCGGTTGGAGCGTCTAAGAAGAGCACTGCGGAGCAGTCTGTTGGGGAGATCTTGACCGCAAACATTATACTTGCAATACCTGTCCTCATCTTGTTGTGGAAGACGGCTCCATATCTCGTAGATATTATTGCAGGCGAGAGAGTCGGGTTAACAGCAAAGTCTCTAGCAATAGATTATTACAGGGCAAGACTCTATGGGATGCCCTTCGCGTACATGGGGCTCGTTTTTGGAGCCGTGTATCGTGGGGTGGGTAGAACAAGACCAGTATTATATTCGACAATTATTTTTACGATCGTTAACGGTGTACTCGACCCCATATTGATATTCGGCCTCTACAGCTTCCCATCTCTCGGCATTAGCGGTGCCGGCTATGCCAGTAGCATAGCGAACATAGTTTACGCTATTGGACTATACCTATATCTTCCAGGCCACGCCGGCATGAAGCCGGTGCCAAGGCCTCCGAGGCATCTTGCTTGGAAAGCGACCAAGATAGGGTTCCCGACGCTTATAGAACGGCTCGTATTCGTCGGAGGAAACCTCGCATATATAGGAGCTGTTGCCAGATGTGGAGAAGACGCGCTGGCCGCACACACAATAGGCGTGCGTATAGAAAGTCTGGCTTTTCTGCCATTATTTAGTATAGCCGAGAGTGGAGCTGCGCTGGTTGGCCAGGCGATTGGCGCAGGAGATCCTAAGAAGGCTAAACATATGGGTGTTGAAGTAGCTAAGCTAAATCTTGTCGCGGGAGCTATTAGCATGGTAGTGATACTCCTGCTAAGTAACAGGCTCCCGTATGTTTTTACGGAGTCTAGTGACGTTGCGAGACTCGCAATGTATTACTTGATAATAGCTGGAGTAACAGAGCCTCCTCTGGGAGTCGTGATGAGTATTGCAATGAGTATTCGGGGCGCGGGCAACACTACAATCCCTACAATAATTAATCTATCCGCGTTATACCTATTGAGGATAATCCCGGCCGGTATATTGCCAAGGTTTATGCCGGAGGGACTGTGCGCTGTGGGTGCTTGGTTGGCGATGGGTATAGATGTTACTGGGAGATCGCTGATACTACTATGGGTGTACAAGAGATATTTTGATAAGCTGGCGCGGAAACTCGTCTAAGGCCGAGTACATATATTGTCTAGGATTATTGGGTCCCCTTTCATTATGTTCATTGGTTTTCTGAGTTCGATAAAAAAGTCGGTTGGCCCTACATTATTAATTCTATAGAGGTTTCCTGGCGTCATCTCTATAACATCGTATACTGTACAGTTCCTTACAAGGACCAATAATATTGGATAGTCTATTCCTTTCATCGTGAACGTTACTGTACTGGGAGTCGAATTCCACAAGAATACTATAGCTTCATAATCTGTATAGCAGTAGTATCCGCACTCCCGTTCTTCTACTGTATCAGCAATGTATGCGCTGAAAGTATAGTTACCTATTATAAGAATTGTACCATTAGACTCTACGTCTTGTATTTCGCCTACAGATTTATCTCCCGAGAATATACCACTGGTTATTCCCAGTATAGCTATCATAGTCGCGAAACCTAAGAGGACAACTATCAAGCTGAATACTCTACTTTTCAATATCCATTTACCCCGAGCAGACGACGGCCCTCCATCATTTTAGTTGTATAGGAGTGTTTGATAGGCCGTGGTGCGGCCGCCGGGATTTGAACCCGGGATCGCCGGCGTCTCCCCCGCGCAGTTCCTACTGTTCCTAGTGCGGGGTTTGGAAGGCCGGCGTCCTAGTCCAGGCTAGACGACGGCCGCTCCCGCCACGTGTGTGGCTAGGCCATTCATAATAGAGAACATGTAGGGGTATATTAGGATTCTCTGGCATTCTCTTTAGTCTCTATGTGTTCTAGGATCCTTTTAGTTAGGCTCTCGGCGAAATCATTGTGCCTCACGTATACTGTTACTGCGGTATGGGTTGAGCTAGGGAGTCCTATGAGAACGTTGTCGCATGCTATCATCATGTCGAGGAAAGCTATTGGGCTCGAGTATAGTCTTATGTTCTTTGAGAGTAGTTTCTCAACGTATTCTCTGGGTGGATGCTTGTCGCTTGACACCACTATTAGGGTGTCCTCTGGTAGTACTTCTATTAGGAGGTTTATGTAGTCGCCTACATCTTCTAGCTTTTCGATAGCTTTGTTCACAGTAAATATGACATTGTTATTACACATTTTTATCAGTGTTAGTGCTAGCGATAGGCTCTCGACGAGCCCGTGTATTATTCTTACTTGGTCTCCTGAATGTTGCCTGGACCCATACGTGTTTTCGAGGCTCTCTGCGAGCTCTATTATCTCCATGTGTCTCGTGTTGGCTTCTAGTAGGACCTGGTATGCTATTTGTGAGAGCGCTTCTTTGGGTCTAACCGCCTGGTAGGCTTCCTCCGACCTGTATACTAGACCCTTTAGCTCTAGGCTTTTTAGTACGTCATAGATTCTTCCTCGTGGTACTCCTGATACTGTTGATATCCTTAGAGGAGATGCACTGCCTAGCTTGAGTATCGCTAGGTATGCTTTTGCTTCATAGGTATTTAGGCCTAATAGGGCCTTCATCTTGTCTATCATATGGTTTTCGCGTATCAAGGCCTGATAGACCCCATAGTCTAGTTTCGCGTGTTACGATTGGTTAGAGCCATAACATTACTGTTACTATGTAGTGGATTATTAGTGATAGGAGTATATAGGGTATACTGTATTTTAGGAAAGTCTTCCCTGTCACTTTGTATCCTTCCTTCTCTAAAAGTACGACGGCTACGTAGAGAGCGGGCGCTGCCGCGGTTGTCATGTTACTTGCCAGGGTGGCGCTCCATGCCATTCCCCAGTAGAGGTGTCCTGGGTCGAAGCCTGCAGATGCAGCCGCTTCTTTTACTAGGAATAGGAATGTCATTAGGAGAGCGTCGTGTTCTACGAATGTAGATAGTACGGCTACCATCCAGTAGGATACTGTATATGCTTCTAGGGGGCTTCCGGTTAGGTATGGTATTAGGGACTCTGCTATTCTTTCTAGTACTCCGCTTACTTCGAGGGCTCCTACTAGTGTGAAGAGGCTTGCGTAGAATAGGAGTGCTCTCCATTCTACGTCTGCTACTATTTCTTCGAAGTCGGGTAGATCCCTGCCTGTTGCTCTGAGTATTTCTATTGTTAGTGCTAGGGCGCTTGCACCGGATATTGTGATGAATCCTAGTGGGACTCCTAGCATTGGTCTCAGGGCCATGCCTATAACTGTGGCTATGAAGAAAAGCGTGCTTATAACAAGTAGTAGTTTGTTGGTTTTATTGGAGCCATGTTCTTCGTGGACTTTGGCGTTTGGCTCTTTTACGAGGAATATCTTGTAGTACAGGTATGTGACTATTAGGAAAGTGATTGTGAGTAGTGGGAAGCTACTTAGTTTCCCTTGCCATATTATGAAGTCGATGAATTCTGCTCCTGCTATTTTGTGCAGTAGCTGTGGCGGTAGGTCTCCCATTAGTAGGGCTGTTCCCATGAAGTTCGCGCTGAACCCGACTAGTAGGACTGCAAGTATCGGGTTTGCTTTGGCTTTTCTTGCTATTTCGAGAGTTATGCTTCCGAAGAGTAGAATTACAAGTACGTTGTCGACTAGTATGCTGAGGAATCCGGCCGTTATTGCTAGTAGGACGATTAGTTTACGGTAATCGTCGGTTATCTTTATTAGGCGGGTGACCACTGCGTCGGCTAGTCCTCCCTTTATCATGTAGCCGGTTATCATCCACATGCCAAGAAGTATTCCAAGTATATCCCAATCAATGTAGGAGAATGCTTCCTCAACAGTATAGGAAGCGAGCAATACTATTAGTAGTACTGTGCCAAATATGGAGGCGGATACTTCGTCTATTTTCCTCGATATTATTACTGCTATGACCGCTAGAAATACTGCTGACGCGATAAGTGTCTCTGAGACCATTATTTCGGCTCCCAGGGCGATACTAGGATCTCGGACTGGAATTTAAGCATAGATAATAATAAATATCATATATTTGTTCACTTTAATGACTTAATTTAACCATTATTCAACGAGGTCAATTACTCCTTGTTCGTCTCCTCCACGTACTCGATGAACACAAGGAGATCCCGTACAAAACGATCAGGTGTATCCAAGTACATGGCATGACCTGCTCCCTCATATACTTCTATGCTAGCTCCGATTCTACTTGCCAGCTTCTCGATAGTCTTCCTTGACACTATATCCTTCTCGCCCAGTATGATTTTAGAGATTGTAGTGATCGAAGATGCTATACTAAGCGCGGTTTTATCCTTCTCAATATAGGGGCTAAGTAGAAGCAATCCTCTTACCAGCTCGTTCTTGGCCGAATAATATATAGCAAGTCTACCACCTAGGCTAGCGCCTACAACCACAAGCGGTCTCCGGTCAACATATGATAATACAAGAGAATTCAGAAGACCAAGATTAATATCCAGGCTACGAGTATGCTTGGTACATCTTGCTCTACGTCCATAAGGCATATCTGGTGCGATAAACGAGTATCCCCTACTGATTAACGCGTCGAACACTCCTGTCTTGGACCATGTCTTTCCCGTAAAATTATATCCGTGCAAGAATAATATCACTGGCTTGGAAACGTTTTCCTCTATGTGAGTAATTGCCTGGCACTCGATCCCTTCAAAACCATGTAGTACTTCCTTAACCAATTAACTTCCACCATACAATCATAAATATACTCAAGGCGATATGTCTCTTTGTTCGAGCTCCTAATCTGTCTAAAATTAAGAGAATAATTATTGATTACATGCTTATAATTCTGTACAACCACCAACCATGATACGCGGATGAAGAATACATGAAGAGCAATGCCAAGCTATACCTACTACTTGTACTTGCTGTAATGAACATAAGCACAGCAAGCATACTAGTCCGTCTAGCAGGAGTACACGGCTATGTAGCTGCAACATGGAGACTGATAATCGCCTCCTTCCTAACCCTAATTCTGTTTTTCATCGCGGGAGACCATAAAGGATTCCAGCTACATAAGATAAATGACTTGTTCATAATGTCTTTGAGTGGAATATTCCTCAGCCTCCACTTTGGTCTATGGATGATGAGTCTCAGCCACCTGAGCGTGGCTGTAAGCGTTACAATAGTTGACAGTTATCCAGCACTTATGGCCATCATAGGGATGGTACTCTTCAAGGAAACATATAGGAAAACGCAGCTCCTCGGAGCAGGAATCGCGATGGCAGGGATCGCGCTCCTCTCATTCCACACAGCCCACGGCGGGATCGCTCCCCCAGGAGGGGACCCCGTACTCGGCATCATTCTTTCTGCTCTAGGAATGGTATGCGTAGCACTATACTTTACCATAGGAAAAGGCATGAGACAGCGATACACTACATTTCAATACACACTCATAGTCTACTCTGCCGCCAGCATATTCTCAATAATCATAGTCGAAACCATGAATCTAAGACTCTTAGGATACAGCCCTATAACATACACGTATCTAGCACTACTAGCACTACTCCCAATGCTAGGAGGACATACCGTGATAAACTACGTACTAGAAAAGGTGAGCCTACTAGCCGCAACTATACCAATACTGGGCGAACCAGTAGGAGCAGCAATTCTTGCCTGGCTACTGTTAGGTGAGAGAATCGATCCATTATCAATACTGCTTATGGCCATTGTTATAACGGGCATCGGCCTCGTCGTTTTAGAAGAAAAATAACGTATCTTCAGATTATCGTATACTAGCATACCTTGCTACCAGGCTCAACTGGCTCAGCTACAGTCAACAACGCGGGCTTGGACTCGTCACTGCACGGAGCCGCTAGTATCATTCCCTCGCTCATCAGGCCGGCCATTTTCTTCGGCTTAAGATTAGCTACGACGATAACGTATTTTCCTAGGAAATCCTCAGGCTTATACCACTTCGCTAGTCCTGCCAGTATCTGTCTTTTTTCGTCTCCGAGATCGACGACTAGTCTTATAAGCTTCTTACTGTTGGGGACTGGCTCTGCCTCGATCACTTTTCCGACTCGGAGATCGACTTTTGCGAAATCCTTATAGTCTATTTTCTCTCCGCTCACGCACAGACACCTCCCATTCTCTTACCAGGTGTTATCTTATCCGATCCGTTAATATAGTGAAATGCGTATAGGATAATCTATGTATCTAGACTTTAACGTATAGTTATAGGTAGGGGGATGACGAGCCCAGGCAATCTGATGAAAGGTGAAGAGTTCAGCCTTGGCAGACCCCTCTTCCTACCATAAAATATATGGTTTTACTATATTGGAGGTGACACACAATATACTATAATGGGAAAGGTGGCATAGATAATGCCAAGGATTAGAGTAAGGTATCTTGCAACACTCTACGATGCGGTGGGAAAATTCGAGGAAGAAATCGATTGTAGTGATCCGTGCACTGTAAAAGAAGCCCTCAATGTCCTAACAAGCATGCATCCGGTCCTCAAAGAACATCTAGGCGAAAACTACGAGTTCATCGGCGAAGACGTACAAGTACTCGTAAACGGAAGAAACATAGAGTTTCTGAACAATCTTTCAACCAAGCTGAAAGATGGAGACGTTATAGTACTCATACCTCCTGCCGCGGGAGGACTACCATCATAATTAGCTT
>JALUDS010000042.1:0-4638 GCA_027043945.1 Acidilobaceae archaeon | reverse complement strand
ACCACAACTACAACCACAGAAACAACACAGACAACTACTACAGGAGAAGAACAAACAACCACTACAACAGAAGAAGCAACACAAGGAACAAACAACCTGCTCATAGCAGGAATAGTCGTAGCCATAATAATACTAGCGGCTCTAGCATGGAAATTCACAAGATAATCGGGGAAAAACCAAATCAACGCCTCAAATATACATTGACTCGCTAGTTTTTCCTTTATCCTGTTCAGATTCTCCAGACAACTTATAGATAGAATCAACTATCTCCTCGGCCTGTCCACGCTCAACACCAGACTCGACAAGATACTCTATTATCTCCTCCTTAGACGCACCCTTCCGGATATAATTAACGACCAGCTTAGCGAGCATCATCAACTCTTCTCTTCTCAGGTATCGTGTAAACGCTTCATTCTTCCTAAGATAAAGGTAAGCCGCCATAAGCATCGCAAGAGCGTCATTGAACTCGGCTTTAGACAAACTTTTCAAGTCTAGATCAACGGCTATTCCAATAAAGTGGTGCTCGCCATAGATATAGAATTTTACTAGCGGGAGTCTCGATGAAGACAAGAGGTCTCTATAAACGAAGAGTTTCTCCTGAGGATCTAGGTCAACCGTGGGGATATCTGTCTCGATGACAAGCCTAATAGTCTGTATAACACCGGCCTTAGCCAGTCTCTGAGGTGTAAGCAGGAGGATAAGGAGGTTTATGGGCAAGCTCGGATGAGAAGCGCGTAGGCTCACAAGTCTCCCCTGCTCCTTCTTCTCCTCTATAATCGCCCATTTAAGATCGACAAGGGTATCAGGATTATCTTTTCCCTCTTCAAGCCACTCCTTGATTGTTTCCAAGCCGATCCGGCTAGCAGACACGTACAATACACCTCCTGCAATCTACTAATAATATGAAAAAGTATTTGCTGGAAAATAAACCATAGCAATGGGGACTTCGTCATTAACATAATAGTTCTTCAATATTTACTTTATATCCATATACAGTCGTGTATTGATAGAAAAACATAAGTATTAGTAGGTGTAATATTTGTCCCACTGACATCCCAGGATAAGAGGGTGGGAGAGAATGGATAAAAAGACAGTTTTAGCCGCAGTACTTCTAGTCACTCTAATGCTAGGGTCAACGATAGCTTTCGCAATAAACATATCGTTTAAACCAGCAAATTATAATGCGATAAAACTCATCCAAGAATCCCTACAAGTAGCAAAGAAGGTAGACACACAGGTTATCCAGGACTTATCAGACGATGGAAAAGCAATATTCTTCGTAATACTAGAACAAAGACCCATACAGGCGAACGACCCCTACACATTCACGAAACTAGCACAGACATACACCAAGATCTCACAAGCAAGCATAACACAACTAGTAGCATCAAACAACGGAAAAGTACTGAGATCTTTCTGGATAATAAACGCGGTCCTAGTAGAAGGAGACGCTAAACTAGTCGCCGCTCTCGCAAAATTACCACAAGTGAAAGCAATAATACCCAACTTCCCAGTCCACGCACTAGACCTTGAGCAGGAAGCCGTAACAATAACGCCGCAGGCAACAGTAGAAGACTGGGGAATATACAAGATAGGAGCAGACCAAGTATGGAGCACGTACAATGACATGGGACAAGGCGTAAGAGTAGCGGTTCTAGACACGGGAGTAGACATAAGCCATCCCGCGCTACAAGGGAAAATGTTCACAGTAAACCCATCTGACCCCAACTATCCAGGAGGATGGATAGAATTCGACTCGAACGGCAACCCAGTATGTAGCCAGCCACACGATACAGACCAGCACGGAACACATGTAAGCGGGACAGTACTAGGAGGAGACGGAGTAAACATAGTAATAGGAGTAGCCCCACAAGCACAACTCATGCACGCACTAGTACTCCCCAGCGGGTCAGGAAGCTTCGCAAGCGTACTAGCTGGAATCGAATGGGCAGTCTCACCATACGACTGTAACGGAAACCCAACAAACGCACCAGCACACGTAATATCCATGAGCCTAGGAGCCTCTGGATACTACGGAGACTACCTCCTCGACGCAGTAAGTGCTGCACTACAAGCCAACATCATAATAGTAGCAGCAATAGGAAACGACGGACAGGGAACCAGTAGCAACCCAGGAAACATATGGGGAGTAATAGGAGTAGGCGCAACAGACCAGAACGACGTAGTCGCATACTTCTCCAGCGGAGAAGTCGTAAACTACCAGTCAATACCAACAAGCTGGCCATTCTACGACACATACCCGAGCAGCTACATTAAACCCGACGTATCAGCCCCAGGCGTAAGCATAGTAAGCTCGGTTCCAGGCGGAGGATACTCAGCATTCGATGGCACAAGCATGGCAACACCACACGTTGCAGGAACAGTAGCACTAATCCTCTCAGCCCTAGGATGGACAAACTGGGACGTACCAGACACCCCAGAAAAAATCTATGAAGCCCTGATAAACACCGCTGTAGATCTAGGAAGCCAAGGACAAGACACAGAGTACGGATATGGAAGAATAGACGCATACGCAGCAGTAACATATGCCCTACAGAACTATGGTGGAGGACAGCAACCAGCGCAAGGAGTACTCTACGGCTACGTAACAGACGCGTCAACGGGAGCCCCAATAGCAGGAGCACTTGTACAAGTCGAAGGCGTGACCTCAGTCTACACCGACTCCCAGGGATACTATGAGGTAACACTATCACCCGGAACATATCAGGTAACAGCGTCAGCCTCAGGCTACCAGTCACAAACACAGACCGCGACAGTACAGGATGGAGCACAAACTAGACTAGACTTCCAGCTCCAGCCAGTACCAACTACAACACCAAAAGTAGCAGTAATAGGCGACCCATACGGTGAGATATCAACACTACTAGAACAGGCAGGATTCACAGTCATCACATACACAAGTGTACCAGACTACATGGCTAACCCAGACCCAGCCGTAAAAGTAGTAGTTGTAGACCACTGGGACGCAAGCAACACAGACCTAACACCGAGCTCAACTGAACTAGTAAACTTCCTCAAATACCTAGACTCCAACGACATAGGACTAGTAGCACTAGACGGAGCATACGAAGGAAGCGGAACAATGGGACTAATAATGTACAACTACAACAGCGACGTAGAAGCAGCAGGCTACGCGGCCCCAGACACCAGAAGCTATGGTTACACATATGACACATACGTAGCAGTATACATACCAGACACCACGCATCCAATATTCGACGGAATAAGCGGAAGCTACTACCTAGCAGACACCTCACAAAGCACATACGCAGACTACGTATACGCCGACTTCACAGACGACACAGGAGTAACAATACTAGCATATACAGCAGTCAAATCATGGTGGAACTGGTACGTAAAAGGACCAATACTAGCAGTCTACGATGCACCCGGCCAAGAATCATGGGTATTCATCTTCCAAGGAGTAGACGGCTACTGGATGAGATACAACACCCCCGGAGCAGACGGACTCTACAGCCAGTCACACCACCAGCTACTAATAAACGCAGTCTCCTATGCTATGCCCTAAACCTCTTCTTTTCCCTCAAAGAATCCTAACCACCTACAGCCTCAAACATGCTCAACCCCTTTTTCTCTAGAAAAATCATAAAGAGGAACACAACAAAATAGACCAAACACTACCAGAAACAAAATATCCGCGATCAACATAACCTAGGGCAATAATAGATGAGGGAAAATTATAGACTGCCAGAGGAAGAAGATAGACAAGGATTCTCCGTAACAAATTCCGGAAAGAATGACTAGGGAATATATCCTCCACCCAAAACCAAGGTTGAAAGAGTAAGCAAGTTACAAAGTAGACTTATCAGCCCCATTAGGACCTAAAACAGCGACACTCTCGCCCTCACCAACACTAAAAGATACATGGCTCAGAGCAAACACATTCTCCCTCTCATGCTTAAACAAAACCTTAACACGACTAAACCACGACTCAACATCTGTAATTGGCCTATAATATTATGCGAAACACCCTGAACCTCGACAACCGGTATTCTATTCGTCATCGATATCTACACCAGCATATACTAGACGAGGTGCAGTGCTAGAGACGGACAGCTAAGAAAATATACAATTATCATATCCATAATAAAGAGCTTTGGAAACCCTTGGATTACATTATTAGCGAACAGAAGTATAAGCTTCAAGGATCTCTGCGGAAACATCAACAATGTTTGGCAATGAAAAATAACGCTCTTCACTCTATATACTATTGAGGGTATGCAAATGAGAAGGCCTGTCCTTATTCTATTAATTATTATAATTGGGCTCTCAACCGGATTATTAATAATTTACAATATAGTCTTGAACCCTAGCAACAATTCGACATTCACTGTTCAAAACTATGGATTTATCGAGTTAGGAACTTATAGCGGTTACAAAGGGGTTGAGAGCACTGTTACTCCTTTGGACAAATACATACAATTTGCTAATGGATCTATGCCCTACTTTAGCGAGTTATATTGGCCTTTTGCTTCTTCTCAGAATCCCTTCCGTGAACTCGTAGATAATGGAACCGGGGTAGCTGTTGTCACTGTTCTATCCGTGGACAAGGTATATCGGCACGATATCTATGTCTATGTAGTGTACAAGGCTAGA
>JALUDS010000041.1:0-1110 GCA_027043945.1 Acidilobaceae archaeon | reverse complement strand
GTACACCCAAGAGGATACAAGCACCTAGCTAACCCAGCAAAACTATGGCAGGCGAGCCAACAAGTCCTAGGAGAAGTCGCGATACTCTACGGAGAACCCATCCCTGTCCCAGAAAACCAGCTCCATGTAGCCGAAGACGGAGAGATCATAAAGCTAGGCAGAGACCAACGCCTCTATATACAGCATACCCCTGGACACGCCAGCCATCACATGAGCATACTACTCGAGCCTCACGGGCTATTATTCACGGGCGACGCCGCAGGTGTATCATTCCTCGTAGATGGCACGAGGATCAGGCTTCCCACGACTCCACCTCCCTTCAAGCCTGAGCTCTATATAGAGAGCCTGGGGAAGATGAAGAAACTGAACCCAAACAAGATAGTCCCAACACACTATGGAATAGACCCGCTACCCGGCACAGAGTATCTTGAGCAACACAAGCATCAACTAGAGAAATGGCTCGGCGCCGTACAAAAACTAGTATCAGAAGGAGTAAGTGATCCCTCACAGGTCGCAGAGAAGCTACCAGAATATTTGGATGAGGCACGTGATGTCGTAGAGAAGGGAGGAAAAATCGCGTACGTGACCTTCTATTATAGTACTGTATGGGGAATGGTAGACTATTATATAAGGAAAAACAATAGATGATTCCTACACCAGTCTTGTTTTCCTCTTTACGTTTATTCGGGTAGTATATATCGTGTGGTAGCCGCGATAAAGCCCGGCGTTAACAAGTGGTATAATAGGGCGAGCAATGCAACTGGTGAACCACCAATACCGGCTACTATCTCGAACGCGTAAAGTATGTTGGTGTTGAGTAATAGAACTATGGATGCCGCACCAGCAATTATTCCGTAGAGGAAGGCTTCTCTCCCGCTACCTGCTACATAGCCGATTATTATGCCCGCTACGAGCGGTGCTAAGGTCAAGTTATAGGGCTGTTTGAGGAGCCATAATATAGCCATATATAATACTGCTCCTACTACAAGGGCGAGAGCCTTTATCTGTGTACTTCTTTTTTCGATCATCTTCCTTCACCTCCTTAGCCAGATCCATTGATTACCAGGCTGGGTGCTCCGTAGGCTTCAGCAGGCTGGCCCAGCTTGTACA
>JALUDS010000040.1:0-4720 GCA_027043945.1 Acidilobaceae archaeon | reverse complement strand
TACTATATACGGGTTCTTCGTTCACAAAGATCACGTCATGCCCAAGTTTCTCACGGCTAACGGGACAGTAGAAGCACCCATCATCGCATAGTCCTGTGATAAATATAACTGCCTTTAACCCGCCGAAACAGAGATTGCATCCCTGCGCCATATAGGGTCTAGAGAGTAGTGCCCTGTCCGTTGCTCCTAATCTTAGCATCCCGTGGTAACCTATTCATGCAGTAATATGGCGAAGCCTAATATGATGTAGAAATACGTACTCCCGTTGATCAATAGAACATTGCTTGTTCCGTTCTAGTGAATATGACAACCAGTATAGGATGGTGCGGGGGGTGGGATTTGAACCCACGCAGGCCTACGCCATCGGGTCCTGAGCCCGACCCCTTTGACCAGGCTCGGGCACCCCCGCGCCTTCGCCAATTATAGGTGTCTAAGCCAATTACAGGTTATTAAGAATATTTCGAGCCCAGGGTTACTCATTTATTTCCCCGAGAGGTATCCATAGGTCTACAAGGCGGTTTCCAGGGAATCGACGATTAGGTGAATCAATGTGGGTGTACTGGATATACTTGCAGCAATTGCTGATAGGTTTCCTACCATAGAAAAGCCAGTGCCGAAACCATCGCTATATAGGAGATTGGCGTGGACGGGTGTTGTCCTTGTTCTATATCTCATTATGACTAATATTCCTCTATATGGAATACCCGAGCAGGTCACTGAGTCTAGGATTACTCTTCAGCAGATTATCTTCGCCAGTAGTGCGGGTACGCTGATGGAGCTTGGTATAGGTCCCATCGTCACGGCGGGACTTATATTACAGGTACTTGCAGGCGCGAAAATAATCGACATCGACCTATCGGATCCAGATGCTAGAAAAACATTCACCGCCGCACAGAAAAGTCTGGCCATATTCTTCGCAATCTTCGAGGCCACAATGTATGTCTTAGGAAACAAGTATTGGGCCGGAACCAACATAACCCCCTCATGGGAAATAAAGATCCTTGTTATCGCGCAGCTCTCACTAGCCGCGTTTATAGTCATTCTCATGGATGAGATGCTCCAGAAGGGCTGGGGTATAGGAAGCGCGATAAGCCTCTTCATCCTGGCAGGAGTAGCATACCAGGTAATGTGGAGCTTCCTAGGCTATATCCCCCAAGTAGCAGAAACATACGGCTTTATACCTGCACTAATACAGAATCCCTCTCCGACGATTATTGCAAGGCCAGGAGGATACCCTGATCTCACAGGCCTCGTGGCAACACTTGCAATAATACTCTTCCTAGTATACGTCCAAGCGATGAGAGTAGAGATCCCAGTCACCTCTCCAAGGATGAGGGGTATAAGGTCAAAGGTACCACTACAGTTCATGTATGTAACAAACATACCCATATTACTAGTCGGTATACTAGTAGCCGACCTCCAACTCTTCAGAGGAATAATAGGAAACTTCCTAGGAACAACACACCCAATATACCAAGCATACGACCAGTTCGTCTACTATATTAGCCCGCCAAGAGGAATAATTACTGCAGTCTCAGACCCGATCAGGACAGTAACATTCGTGATCAGCTGGACTATAATGTCAATTATATTTGGATACATGTGGGTAGAACTAGCGGGTCTAAACCCCTCAGAACAAGCGGATAGACTAATAAAAAGCGGCCTCGAAATACCCGGAATGAGGAGAAATCCGAAGATCTTAGAGTCAATCCTATCAAAATACATCTATCCGCTAACACTGCTAAGCAGTATAATCGTGGCTATAATCACTGTTGTAGCAGACATATTCGGAGCCTATGGTACAGGGACAGGAATACTCCTTGCGGTCGGTATTATAAATCAGTACTATACAATGATAAGCTATGAGAGAGCCCTAGAGACATTCCCGCTACTGAGGAAGCTACTAGGCGAGGGATAAGCCATGAGGAACAAGTTCAAGGTCGTTATAGTAACAGGCGTCCCGGGAGTAGGAAAGACTACCGTTATCTCGAAACTAGCAGAATTAGCGGAGAGCAAAGGCATCAAGCTCAAAATAGTCAACTTTGGCACAGCGATGCTAAATTACGCTATAAAAGAAGGAATAGTAAAAGACAGAGACGAGCTAAGGAAGCTACCTCTAAGGAAACAATTAGAGCTCCAAAGTCTAGCCGCGAGAAGCATAATAAACGACGCCGATGACCTGGGCGAGAATGATTACTTGATAATCGATACACACGCACTCGTAAAAACAGTAGCCGGATACTGGCCGGGTCTGCCTAGGCACGTAATAGATGAACTAAAGCCCGACATGATTGCTGTCATCGAAGCGGACCCAGAAGTAATAGTACAGAGGCAAGAGAGGGATACAGCAAGATACAGGAAAGACATGGGAGGAGCAGTCGGAGTAGCAAAACTAATGGATTATGCAAGAGCAGCGTCTTTCGCCAGCGCAACATACTATGCTAGTACAGTAGCAATAATAGAAAACGAAGAAGGAAAGGCTGAAGAAGCGGCTCAGAAACTCTTAGGCTTCATGCTTAACCTATAATATTATAATTTCTTTTCCGACGGTTTCAAGAATGTTCCCATTGTTGAAGATCACTATTCAAGATCCTAGAGGACAATTTAAATAATTTCAAGAGAATACACCGGGTTCATGGAGGAACAAGGAAATGAATCCGTTACCGCTAATCATCGTGATCCTCCCGTTACTGCTCGTCTATAGTACTGCAATGATATACAGGAGCATATATCCACGAGAAGCAATAGAGAAAGCCATCGAGGTTATCTCACAGTATCGAATTCTTAGAAACGAGTCTAGGAAGAGCAAAAGGATATTGAAGAAGCTTAGAGCAATGGAGTCCGAGTATAAGAAAGCAAAAAGGATAATGACGAGAAGCATCATAGTAAAAATGCTCCTATTAATGGCAAGCTATGTCTCGGGAAGCATTATATTCTTCTATATTGTTCCTGTCCTTCCCGCTCCATATTATATTCCATTAATCTCTATAGAGTCAGAATTCGGCCTTGTGATTCCGTCCTTTCTATTATACTTTATATCATATATGGTCTTCTACCTAGCAATGCGCGATACCTTCTTATAGCGCCTCACCAATATCATCCGATATTGGCGAACCATCACGGAGGTGGACAAACGTGGTGAGGCCCGCCTATAGAAGCAGGAGCCTACGAAGGGTCAGCGTTAGGCTCCCAGGCGGACGCACCACGGTCCACTTCGAAAAAAGAAAACCCGGCCCAGCACGATGCGCGAGGTGTGGACGACGACTAAACGCGGTACCAAGGCTCCGTCCCAACAAGCTAAGGCATCTAAGCAAAACTAGTAAGAGACCAGAAAGACCATATGGTGGTGTACTCTGCCCGAAGTGTCTAGCAGAACTACTAAGAATATCCGTAATAAGGGGCCAGTAATAGTAGTATCTGGCCCTCCAGGCTCAGGCAAAACGACATATGCTAAGAAGCTAAGCAAGGATTTTGGACTAGAATACTATACTACGGGCCAGATATTCAGGGAACTTGCAAAGAAGCTAGGCTATACTCTAGAGGAATTTAGCAGAGTAGCCGAGAAAGACCCAAAGATAGATTTCCTCATAGACTCGACCACTCTTGAATATGCTAGAAAAGGAGGAGTAGTTATCGATAGTCATCTTGCAGCCTGGGTACTAGCCGGGATCGCAGATATAAGTATACTAGTAAAAGCTCATCCACTAGTACGCGCACAGAGAATAGTTTCAAGAGAACAGAAAGATAAGTGGACTACAATAAGAGAGACTTTTACAAGAGAGTTGAGCCAATATAAGAGATTTAAAGAATACTATGGCTTTGACTTACTGGACTATTCTCTGTTCGATATTGTAGTGGATACAAGCGTGCTGGGCGTGGACGAGGTCTATCACGTTATCGAGTCCTTTGTTAGGTTAAAGCTCAAGAAGCTAGGCTACTTGTGAGATTTGACGAAAGAATCATATTTATATCGGGATAACCTTCTAGAGACGAATCCGGTGTATGGAGGGAGACAGAATGCCAGCAATAGAAGTAGGAAGGCTGTGTGTAAAGGTATACGGAAGAGAAGCCGGTAGAAAATGTGTTATCGTAGATATCATTGATGAGAACTTTGTACTAATAACAGGTCCTAAGCAGCTTACAGGTGTAAGGAGAAGACGTGCAAACATCGACCATATAGAGCCTCTCGATAAAAAGATAGAAATCAGTAAAGGAGCCTCTGATGAAGAAGTACTCAACGCAATAACTAGTGCTGGACTCGTGGATTTCATGAGAGAAAGAGTTAAACCAGCACCGGCCATATAGGTCTAATATTTAATAACTATTTTCATAATAAATATTATATAGATTGCTTACAACCTCCATTTCTAGAAGTATACCAAGCCAAGTTCTCAAGATATAATAGATCCTCATAGATGACAATAACTAGAACTAGGAGGAGAGAAAAGAATGGACATAGACGTAACCCAGAAAGGCCGGGAGTTCATTAACTCAATAAACGAATTCTGCGGATACAAAGCTAACTGGCTTATCAAAATAGACGAGCCAACAAGCCCCGAATGGGGTTGGCTCCCCTACGAGCGACCACTCGAAAAATACATAGAATATGGTGTAATTAACCTCGACAAGCCTCCAGGACCAACAAGCCACGAAGTAGTAGCATGGATAAAGAAAATGTTCAACATAAAGCGGGCAGGGCACGGGGGCACCCTAGAGCCCT
>JALUDS010000039.1:0-15697 GCA_027043945.1 Acidilobaceae archaeon | reverse complement strand
ATAGGCCTTATGCTGTGGTTAAACTCCTAGACAAGGGGGAGGGTGTGAGAGAAGGAGATACTTTGTTCGTGGCTATCCCGGAGAGAAAACGTAGGGGTGCAAAGCGGCGTGGTAGACGACGTGGAGGTAAAGGACAAAAGCGAGCTAGACCCCCGTCACGACGATCTAGCAGATATTCCGGATCCGGTCCTAATCTACGAGGACAGCGTGGAAAGCGTGGAGCACGGCGGAGAAGATAAGACGAGTCAGGAAGCCACGTCTATCAATAAACGGTTGCATGAGGAGACCCCTCCAAGGAGGATTTTATATGGTTCGAATTTTGTATATGACTCTCGTTATGGGGTAGTAGTTGATAGGGATACAGGAGTAATCATGAACGATGTAGTTATAAGTGATGGTCCGGAGTGGAGGAGTTTTCGAGAGAATGGTGTGAAGGGACTTGTAAGAGGCTCTACTCCGCTAGATTATACCAGACACGATCATGGAGTCCACGTAGAGTTCGGCTTTGGATCCAAGAGAGCTAAGGGAAGTCCGCGTAGAAGTATTCTAAACTATAATATTAGAAGTGGTCTCGCACAGGAAAAGATTGTACGAAAAGAAATCATCGCCAGGACCTGTGCAAACAGGGCACTCAAACACTTCGAGGGAATTAATACTCATACAGAGCAAATAGTCCACTATATTATAGGAAGATACTTTGAAGTAAAGAAGAGCAGAAAGGAGAACGTCACGGAGAGAGAAGCCCGGATACTCGCTGCCGCTGCCGTGATTACCGCAGTGCGCCTAACTAATCTCCCTGTTCCACGCAACAAGATACTAGAATACTTCAGGGACATGTTCGCTGGGAGACTAGATGTCTCCAAGGATCTCGAGCATGAGATATGGACAATGATGAGAAAATTGTCAGAATACGGTATAAAGAAGGGCTTGATGAGGATAATAATGCAGGAGCAGAGGAGGCGCGGTGGCAGATACTTATTTGACCGGGTTAAGACGTTTGTTAGATTAATTGTTTCGGAGCTAGAATGGAGCGGTAAATATCCCGGATTAGATCAGAGACTTGCAAACGCTACTATTGACCTCCTTGAGACGATACTCTACAAGTCAGGAGTAATGAAACCATTGCCTGGAAAGAAGCCCGAAGCTATAGCAGCGGCTGCAGTGTATCTTACAGCGAGACTAATGAACTTTGATGTAAGTCAAAAAGAGGTAGCAGACATAGTATGGATAAAGGAGTCAAACGTTAGAAAGGCATTCCGCTTCTTAATAGAGGACCTAACAATAATGGTGTATCTTTAGATGGATGATCCACGTAAATCCCACTTTATTTTATAAGGACAGGTTTTCTTGACCATAATCAATACATAAATCCCCTAGATTCAATTAAAATATCAATATGGACACAGAATATATCGGTATTACACGTAAATGCCGGTATAAGAGGAAGGTGAAGGAAAAGAATGCCTAAACACCAGTTGAGCGAGCTCGAAAAGAAAGCACTTGAACTGATTAAGAGCAGGGATGGAATTCTCCAAAGCGAGCTGTGGAAAACACTTGGACTCGATAGTAGGGAGGGATCAAGACTCGTCCTTCGTCTAGTAAAGAAAGGACTAGTCAAAAGAGAACAAGTATCCGTTAATGGTAGGAGAACCTATAGGCTCTTCACTATAGAGGATAGAGCAAAGAAAGTGAGTCTCCTAATAGACATGTCTACAGCTATAAGAATACCCTGTACGACTTGCCCGTTCTTCGACGAGTGTGGTCCTAGAAACTTCCATGACCCCAGCACATGCATCCTACTAGAAATATGGCTCCAGAGAGAAGTAGAGAGGAGAAGACAAATACAAGACACGTACACTAGGCCACAGCTCAAAGTAAAACAGTAAAGGATTCTCCAAGCACCTCGTTTTCTACCTCGAGTATTTTCTTATCAAATACGATACAATACTATATGGAGCATTAGTCCGTATTCCTAACGGTGAGAAGTGCGTTCGGGAAGCTCTATAACCAAGAGCAATAAGATCCTCGATTAGTCTTTCTCTCGGAGGCATACTCGTAGATACGGCAGAGGCGACATAGTCAATTCTATAGTGAATACAATCAGTACAAACATTCGTCTCGGAAACTAACATGTCTATTAACTTGGTTATACGATCGAAAGTCTCCAGATACCCGAACCGGGGCAAACTATCCCTCAGTCTCTCCAGGAATCCAGGATCCGCTAACGGCCCCTTCCAAAGCGGGCCAATAACTACACCCCTTTCTCCACTTGGACAAGATATCTGTCCGAGAAAGGTCCGCTTCATTTCCCTACAGTACGTAGCGTACTCAATCATTGACTCAAGCATAGCATCGGCTTTCTTCGAACCACGCTCCAAAAGTAAATAGACCCTATAGTAATGATCCGCATAGTATGATAGGAGAGGCCTAATACTCTTATCAAGAGATGCGGCTGTCCTAGCCAGGAACCCCAATAGTACTCTTAAGCCCACTTCCTTTGACTCCGGAGTCTTACGTATCTCCATCCAATACTTCCGCCGAGCGGGCCGAGACTTGCTCCCTTCGAGAACTCCCAAGTCAGTTGCTGTAAAAGCGGCTAGTCCGTGGTGTCCAGTTGTATAGAGAGCTTCTCGTGCAAATGGGGCTGGGCTCCCAAAAGGATCAATGTCTACGTATAAGATCGGTTCATGATACTCGGTCCGTACAGTGTTTAGTAGCCTGTTAGCATCCATTTGATGGATTTTTACTCTGTCTCCAACATTGTTTAGCATCGAGTTAGACTCTATGAGTCTCACAGCCCGGGGATCTATGTCATTCGCATGGATATATTCTAGGCCACTGACCTCGAGTGCAAGTCTTACAGCACGTACACCGGTGCCAGAGAGCGCGTCTATCGCTTTTATCGGCTTATGCGGCGCATGCATTCTTGTATACGAGTCTAAGACTAGGACGCTGAGATCCCTATTAAACACCATTATAGGGTTATAGAATACTGGGAGCCATGCAGGCTCGAACCTATCTCCTTGAATTGCATGTGAAGGATCCGGTATGTGAATAAGCGCTTTTCCTTCCCTAATAACTGCAGTGTTCATTTCTTATCTCCTCTACATATCTAAGAAACCTGGAAGTGATGACGTCGCGGTTCTGCCTGGTCATATATAGGATTACACCTTTCCTCTCTACAAGACGATATACCTCGGGATCACTTGTTTTCAGCCTTCGATGAACAACGCCTATGACCGGCTTATTGCCTAGAAGGACGTCTATTATCAAGTTTCTAAGACTCGAAACCTTCAGTTCCATGGGGCCAATTTCATCGATTATAATTATATCGACATCACTACCAAGAAGTTCACCACGTAAAATCTCAACCGCTTCATTCACATAATCAACACAGACACCATATCTTCCTACTCTAACAGGAGAATGATATCCTCTCCGTGCAAGACACCATTCTCTGCCCCTGAGATCTCGTATGTTAAAACCTCGCCTGTAACCCTCGCTTGACCTCAGCTCGGGAGCTAGGAATCCTGCGAGACGACATGATTTTTCTAGAATCTCAACTGCCTTGTATACTGCGGTTGTCTTCCCGCTCCCCGGCTCTCCTGTGAGAAAGATTCCCCTAGGTCTCGTCATCATCGTTCTTCTTTCGCTGTCCACTTTCAGCGACCATTCTCATAAATTCCCATGAATTATAGGCTAATATTCCTTCCTTACGAAGCTCCTGGGCAACCTTTTTCTTCTCAACTATTACATATCTCTCTTCTACATCAACCGTATCAGCCATCCGGTTGAGATAATAGATTTTCTCAATAATTCTATGACTACTCTCCCTAGGA
The DNA here is from genome assembly GCA_027043945.1 of Acidilobaceae archaeon. Taxonomy (GTDB): domain Archaea; phylum Thermoproteota; class Thermoprotei_A; order Sulfolobales; family Acidilobaceae; genus S143-63. The sequence goes on along the minus strand of JALUDS010000039.1, from coordinate 11,858 downwards.
TGCTCCACTAGGACCGTGATCTTGTCCTCGGATCCCTTTCTTGCAGTAAGGTCTACGACAGTCCTCTTAGCATGAGCTATACTATATCCCTTAGACAGGAGGGCGTTCGCGATTTTCTGTTCGGTCTCTGTATCGAACATTAACGATGATGTACGAGGATGTCTTCTTACGGGCTTAAAGATGTTGACTGGTTTAACGATATCCTCTCCCAGAACCTTGATTAGTTTCTCTCCTTTCTCTATGCTGGGCTCCATGTTTCCTTTCTCGTACTCGTATATTGCTCTCCTGGAGACACCAACTAGTAATGCTAGATCGCCTAGGCTCATATTCTTTTCAAGGCGCTTCTCCTTTAGTTTTCTACCGTCGATACTCAGCTTGAAGCAGTCCTTTCCCTCATAGATATAGATTTGTTCTTTTCCTGAGAGAATATTATTCAAGGTCTCAGGAGTTACAATCCTAACTCCGCCCCTCTCATAAGCGACGCCGTCAATTAGAGGAGTATCAGACCTGTATACGGAGACTATTATTGCGGGAACCTCTAGGACAGAAGATAAATTATGCAGTTCCTGGATCTCGCTTCTAGGAAGTGAATCTGCATCATAGGCTACTTTTACAAGGAGTTTCTTACCGTTTCTAAACTTAACCACTAGATCAACGCTTCGTCTCTCAATACTCTTAGGGTATTCGAGAACTACAAGTTGCTCTGCATGCTTATACAGTACTGCCAGCGTCTGATAGAGTAGTTCTTTTGTAGCAGCATCTTTAATCATAGTGCATCTCCTTATCCGTTCCATTATACATAATATGTACTCCTCAATGTTAAAATAGTATATTTTCCATGGCACCTTGAGAACCTAAGCAACGCATCCCGTAGATATCAACGTGGAACAATATTCAGAGGAATCCAAGGGAAGGATGCGGGGGCAAACACGGCATTACGGTACTCATGCTATGATCCATTTACACCATTATGACCGTGAGGCGGACAATTTGCCTTCTTAGCTGCCTCATTAAGCTGTGAACATAGAGTACACACCAAGTCTTTATACTGGACATAGGCAGAATCCGTATAGAGACCACGGTTCCTAATTATTACATCAGCCATTTTCTCGATTACACGATAATAGTCTTGATTCATAAGTAGTTGTTCGATTAGTTTTGTGCCTCTCTCACCTTTCATGTAGTTTGTCACGGATGCAGGCGTTATTCCGAGTAACTTTGCCACGTGGTACCTTGTAAGATTGCGGTGCTCGATAAGATACTTTACTAGTGCTGCTCTTATCGATGGTATTATTAGTCTTGACGCCTTCTCGCATGGTAGCTCTGCTAGCGGCATGTTTTGTTTACCCCGCATCACGCTGTTTGTGAGAGTGTAACTGTTATCGATTGGAGTTGTCCATTCAATGATTTTGTCTGATAAGACTTAAATCTAGCTAATCTATATAGAAGGGTAAATAGTCCTGTTAACGATTCAAGTATGGCAGGTGCATAGAGATGCCGGACTACTACACGATAGATACAAGTGAAGCATTCCAAAGAGAGCTCCAGGAGACGCTACTTGACATGGTTAATCCTGTGACCGTAGACGTGTTCATAGGACCAAACTGTGAGACCTGTGACGACACGATCCTACTACTCAAAATGATGGAAGATAACAGCCCCAAAGAGAACGGTGAGCCAAAGCTGAAAGTTAGAATATTCGATAAATCGGTAGAAAAACATCTAGAAGAATTCAAGAGGCAGAACGTCGAGAGAGTTCCAACAGTAACAATGATAGATGGTTATATTAGATACACTGGAATACCAGCGGGAGAGGAGATAAGAGGACTCATAGAGACTATTCTCAGAATAAGCGAAGGAGACTCGGGACTAGAAGAACACACTGGGGCACAACTAGAAAAACTTAAGGAGAAAGTACACATCGAAGTAATCGTGACACCTTCATGCCCATATTGTCCATACGCGGCTCTGCTAGCAAACATGTTCGCCTACGAAGCTTATAAGAGAGGAAACCCCAAGGTGATAGCAGACACAGTAGAGGCATATGAGAACAGCGATATAGCAGACAAGTACGGTGTGACAAGCGTTCCAGCAATCGCAATTAACGGAAAGATGGCGTTCATAGGAGTACCGTATGAAGAAGACTTTATACGATATGTTGTCGCGGCTTCAGAAGGACGCCTAGAAGAAATACTACTCAAAGACTATGGCGATGCAACGGGACTATAACGTAAAATCATTCTAACATAACATAATTTTCAGAAATAACTAGCGGGATCGTTGTTTATTTCTCAGCTTAAACAGTGGTTTCCTCACGTTTATTTCTACTTTATACCATGAACCCCAGGGTAACGGTATTCGTCCTAGCTCGTGTTGGAACAATAGTTGTTCTCGTTCACGACAGTCATCAATAAATGCTTGCTTAACAGGAGCCCTCACCCTTATCTCCGCAACACCATCACTCACCGGCGAGTACGCTAACAGGTGGAGAACCAGGGTATCTGGGTCAACACTGTAGACGAGAACAATACTATTACTCGATCTAATATGAGCTAAACCCTCAGTACAATACTCTATCGGCTTATGAATTATTGAATCCTCTACTGCTAACCTTAAAGCAGTCAAGGGACCTCCAGGACTAATGCGAAGAGATCGATTATATTCTATCTCTAGTCTTCCAGGTTCTACTCTAACACGGAAAGGATACCGAGAGCCGATCGCTATGCCTTTACCCTCGTAGCCTGCTGACAAGGCTACAGTAGTAAACTCTTCCTCAAGTACCACTTGTTCGACGAATCTATACGGATATAGCATAGCTATAGGTGTCTCGTAGAAGGGGCTCTTAATCTCTAAAGATCCTTTTCCGTCCTTATCCAAGATCGTTATACTAGACTTTTTCCATACACTGGCTATCCAGCTCTCTCCTTCGTATACATCTAGCTGGAGCGTTTTAGAGGAGCCTATCGGAGTATAATAATTCTCCAGCCTAAATCCTCTAAGCTCCATACTGGTATCTGAGTCCTTAGAAGATGGCTGAAGGCATTCTCCGGATAATGAGAATCCATGGAGAGGATGAAGCCCTCCTGGGAAAACCTTGTAGAATCCAAGATCAAGGCAATGTCTACTGTTTAATTCAGCATTATCTATTATTATTGGAGAAATGAGTGGCCAACCTAGCGGGTTAACGATCATGACGTTCTTTGAGCATGGTATTCCTAGTTTATCAAATAATCGTAGTGTGGACGAAAGATTATCTGTATCTATAGGGATGATGCTGGCCTCGACTTCTCCACTAGGGTTATGAAGAAGCTCTGTATAGAGGGAGTTGTTATCGGCTACATAGTATGTTTTACCACAGCATCCTAGACTTAGATTAAGGTTTATGGCTTTGCCGGGGTCTATTCCTAGGCGATATAGTGCATTTACAATACCAGGTAATCTGGTTAAATAACTAGGGGACTCTTGTAGGATTCTTAATGCTAAACCTGTCCAGTCCGGTGAGCCGGGGGCTTTACAGTGAGTCGATGAGCCTGCTGATAATGTTTTCGGGGATTTGCCTAACGACGCCAAATAGCCTCTCTCCCTCTTCTAGATCCACGCTTCCGCCAATTGATTCTAATCTGCTAGCAATAGATGATGTGGCTTTCTTCCCCCTTATTAATACGTATAGAGAATACGTGTTCGAGGCTTTGTCTTCTTTGAGGGAGATTTTGACGCCTTCGAGGAAATTGTATGCGACAAGTTTTTTCTCGGTGACAAGCGATCCTGTGAGATTACTATATTTTATCTCTTTGAGGTATATCTTGTAGCCTTTGTTCTTGAGCGATCTAGCAATAGACTCCATACTTCCTCTACCCATTGTATCGAATTATAGGGCAGGTGATTGATAAAGGAGAGGGGGGTGTCGGGTCGCGGTAATTTCTTCACCGTTCTGGAGGGGGCAAGATGGCCTCATCCACCCTTGATAGTATCTTGTCGTATTTTGAGATAAAATAATCTAGTTGGAACCCCGGGGATTCTGGTTTTAAGGGATCAATCAGGGTTTCTAATTGATTCATCGCCAAGTATCATATTACTCTGGGAAGCTTCATAGAGAAGACGTGTTCATGAATGATATCTATGGATTCTTTTCACTCTAGATGATTGCTAGATACCCTAAATGGTATTACAGCAACAGTTGAGGCTCCGGGATCCTACCATGAGTGGATCATTAAGAATCCCTGGAGATGACAGTAATGAGGCTGGTGCAGGCAAGATGTCACAGTTATCCTATTGGCATATTAAATGGGCAATACCTGCGGCGGTAGTTAATGTAGCCGCAAGAATAGGTGGAGGATGGAGCAAGCAACAGATAATGAGGGGACTTGAGGCACTATCAAATACTAGTGTTTCATGGGTTAGCGAACTCGCGCAAGAACTAGCTACTAACCCAGTTCTCCTCGACAGTATTCTGTATGAAATAAGGAATGGTATGAGGCCGGATCCTCAGCTTGTTGGCAAGATACTCTCAAGTATACGCCGGGAAGAGAGATAATCTTAATATTTATAATATTATTATTAGGTTAGGCTCTTAGATAGTTCTTGATCATATTCTCTAATACTCTTGAGAGACTATTCCTTAGCACGGATCTTATCGTGAATATTGCTTTATGGGTTTTCTCATCGTCGGAGTATACGAATACGTACAGAAGGATTACGGAACTTACTTTTGCTAATGCATTTAGATATAAAGAGTTAAATTGACGATGCATTTTCAGGCTTTCTGCGTTAAAGATAGTTCGTTTGTCAAAATCTACTATAATATTATCTTGGTCTATTTCGTTTCCGAGTTCTTTTCTTATGCGCTCTATTATGGAATCCTGTATTTCTTCTGTGGATGCTAATATGCTGGTGAAGACTTGATTAACGATGTCAAGGGCGTCTCTGTCTCCACTGTATTTTTGTATGATTGTAAGAAGGCTGTCGGGTCTTTTTACAAGAGATACTGGGAGAAGGTCTCTTCTACTGAATATGCTTTTGGCCCATCTGGATGCTATATTGTCTTTTGCATGGATCATCTTAGTGATAAGGTATTCGAGGTCTGAGTCCGTGTAGAGGAACTTCTGCTGTACTATGAGATTAGCCATATGTACGGGATCATAGAGCAGAGAGGGCGTATCGAGGTGTTTCCTTAGCTCGCTTGGAACTATTTCATCCCATACCCTGAATAATCCTTCTATTATCTTGTTGAGTGCAATGTTTATTGCGAGACTCTTGTGATGATAGTATACACTCTTGTACATCTTATATCTTGCATCGAAGATGTCTTCGAGGCTACTCATACTCTTATCGTGTATTGATAATTGAAGTTCTCCATTCTCATCTCTTATAATATCTAGTCCATGTACTAGTCTGTCCGTGTCAATTATCCCATATACAACACCTGTCATCTCACCGTCTCTTTCCAAATAATCTAGTCTATCAGCATCAAACACATCGTGAGATATAAGGCTTCCCAGCAATCTCAAAGCACTTGTCTTAAAGCCCAAGTACTCGGAAGCATCGTCTATAAAGAAATTGCCTCTAAGAATGTTAGAGACAGTTCTTAGAAGCTCTACTGAGTCGCCACCATAGTTCTGCTTGACATAATCCGATAATACATCAATATACTCAAGCGTAAAGACCTCATGAAGCTTTTTAGTCCTTGTGAGAGGAGAATATCTCCTAGTAATTTCCTTAATCTCCTGCCTAAAGCCCTCGGGGATACGTTGATCCAGAGCAGAAGCCCACATGCTCATGTCTATGATTGTTTGTAGGCTTATCTCGAGCTGATGGCTAAATGGAAAGTGTCCTATGTCGTGTAATAGTCCGAGCAGCCTAGCCGTTTTCACAAAATTGTCCGGACCTATATCGCACCTAGCAAAAATTTCCCTGCACAAGTCGCTATTTCTCTGAGCTATATGGGATATCCTTTCAGCCATTATACCGGCTAAGTGCATTACTCCGATACTATGGCTGAATCTAGTATGAGTAGCTCCGGGAAACACAAGGTTGCTTAGTCCCAGTTGCTTTATATTGTGTAGCCTTCTTAGAAACGGATGTTGCATTAGCGTGTATTCGAGATCACTATATGATATAAAACCGTGAATAGGATCTCTTATTATTCCCCTATAGTTTATCGTGGATTGTTTCTCGGGCATTATCGGTTTATGCATTTCGATACACCGCTGATATGAGGGATGTTTTGATTCAGGCATCACGGTTCTAGGTGTTCCGTTTATCACTAGTCCGGTTATAGATAATATTATATTGTGCATCAATATATGTAGCTGTTTAAAAATCTAAACAATACATCATGCTATCCGGGAAATCTAAGAAATCTAACATTTAGGCCATAGATGAGGGACCAGGATGAAAGCAGACATACACATAGTAGGGGCAGGACCGGCAGGAGCGACGCTGGCCTATCACTTGTCTAAGAAAGGGTATACGGTCCACGTTTACGAGGCGGCACATAAGCCTGGAATGAAGCCGTGTGGAAGAGCTATCCCTGGAGTGGAGGGAATCGGAGTAAATATACCGGAGAACTGTATCCAGAGGCCCTTGAGAGGCGCTAAACTCTATGTAGATGGAGAAGAAGTATTCGATCTCCACGGATTGAATGGATACATAATAGATAGAACATGCATGTTCCAGGCGTTGATTAACGAATCCGGAGCAGAAGTATTTTACAGATCGCGATATGATCCCAATACATCAACTGTACGAGTCAATGGCTCGGACAAAATAACAATACCATCCAGCGCCATCCTAGTAAATGCAGGAGGCCACGCATTCTATCCAGGCGAGAAAATAAACGCTATACAATACATTTACGAGACCAGTATCCTCGACGAACAAGACACGATAGAAGTATACTTTGATACCAAATTAATAGGCTATTATTGGGTATTCCCTAGTACACCAGGATACGCCGAAGTAGGAGTAGGTGGATATGCTGACTTCAACACGCTAAGAGTCCTTCTCGAAAAGTTCACATCAAGAGATCCAAGATTCAGGGATAAGACTCTATCCAAAATAGAAGGAGCAAGAATAGCTGTTGGAGGCATCAAGATAAGCAAATACAATGGCTCCATAACTATAGGAGAGGCAGCAGGCTTTGTTCTTCCACTAACAGGAGAGGGTATCAGGCCGAGTATGCTGTCGGCGTTATCATTAGCAGATGCGATAGAGAAAGGAAAGAATCCTGTCAAAGCTCTTGAAAAGAGCAAGATAGCTGAATCGATAATGATACAGAGACGAATCCTGGAAGGTGTCAAGAAATTAAGCGTACCCGAGAGACGTGAACTCCTGCGGAATATCCCTGGAGATCTCCACGCCTCGATAGCGCTAGGAAACATTAGTAAGATGAGCATTACGAAGACTCTCGTATCGAAGCCAAAGATAGCAAAGATGTTGATAAAAATGGCATTCTCGTAGAGTAAACTATTGTATGGCGTCTTTATCTTAACGCAGTAATTATTCGTCTAGTTAATCCTACATATCTAAGGGTGTATTGGGATGGGAAAGAAGCCTTCTAATAACGGTCTAAAAGTAGACGAAAGAGACCTACAACTGTTAGGTATACTTGAAAAAGATTCACGGACTCCATGGACCCGCGTAGCAAAGGAAATGGGAGTAAGCGAAGCCACAGTATACTTGAGAGTCAAAAAACTCGAAGAAAAAGGAGTCCTAGAAGGATTCAGCATAATAGTCAATCCATCCAGGCTAGGATTAGGAGTAACATTAATCGTAATGCTAAGAGTTCGAGCCCACTATATTAACAAAGTGAAGAGTAGTCTTTCAATGAATAGGTATGTAGTCGAGTTGTATGAGACCACAGGCTACTACAACTTACTCGCGAAAATCCTTGCACCATCACTCTCAGATATTAACGAAATAATAGACGAAATATACTCTCTCAAAGGCGTGGAAGAAGTCGAACATATTGTCGCTTTACGAGAAGTAAAGCGGGTAAAACGTATAGTTAACGAAGTCATATTCTCGAACCAATAGATAATCTCAATAAATGGATGGCGGTCATGCGAGAGCCTCCGGCCATCCTATCCGATTATTTAGCCGTGGTTTGCTATTCTTCATCCCGCCACTAGCCATAATATGAAATATTGTATAAAGAGCCTTTAAACAGAGTTGTCAAAGAACTGGCTTAGAGGACGAGATTTATCGATTAAGCGTGTTAAGAATATATCTGGCTATCTCATAGAATCCTTCTCCACCCTTCTTGTCCGCTATGTAATCAGAGATCCTTTTAATCACAGGATCAGCATCAGCGGGACAAGCCTTAAAGAATTCATCCATGAACATCTCGGCATCGTTCTCTCCATCTCCCACAACAGCTACATTGCGTGGTTCGACGCCAAGTACCTCAATTACCTTCAATAGGCCTCTTGCTTTACCAGCTCCCGGAGGCTGGACATGAATAGCGTATCCACTATTTAGTATCCTGAAGCCGTATTTTTCAGCGATTTTCATGACTTTTCCAGCTAAATTATCCAGTTGTGACCTATCCTCGGCTAGGAACGCGAGATCATATAACCGGAATCTATTCTGCCAGCTCTCCCGAAGACCCAGAGCCTTTATCTCATTAACGAGCTCGGGAGGAGGTCTTCTATCGCATAGATGTATTAATTCTCCATTGTAAAGTATAAGACACCCATTTTCTCCTATTGACGGACCAGACGCTCCCACATATCTCGCCAAGCCAGCCGTAATGGGTAAACTGTTACCACTTATCAAGGATACTCTGATCCCAGACCTCTCAAGCATCCGTATAGCCCTTATGGCCTCTAGGGCAAGTATTAATGACCCTCTCCTCTCGGTAAGAGTACCATCGATGTCGCTTGCAACTAGCTTAATCATAGTTATGTCACCGTATTCTTTGAGACGCCAACTCTCGTTATGAGTGTTCGTTATGTGGATAGTTAATCAAACCTTTAAAGCTAAACTGGGGGACACCTAAACAGGTGCATAAATAATGACGGAAATGTATAGGTGGAACTGGATAATAGAGTGGGGTACTCCTGCAAGTGCTCATATGCATGCCGTCAAGAGATTCATTTATCATGGAAAGAGCGAGTTCCAGGAGATCCAGATAGTAGAATACGAAGAACTAGGCAAGGCCTTAGTGCTTGATGGAAAGACGCAGTCGGCCCTTGTGGACGAGTTCGTGTATCATGAAGCATTGGTCCAACCAGCACTGCTTCTACATGGCAACCCGGAGAAAGTCCTCGTGCTGGGAGGAGGCGAAGGAGCAACTATAAGAGAAGTACTCAGGTTCAAGTCAGTTAAAAAAGTAGTCATGGTAGACATCGATCCAGTAGTTATTGATGTCGCGAAGAAGTATCTTCCTGAATGGCACCAGGGATCCTTTGATGACCCCAGGCTCGAGTTAATCATCGGCGACGGCTATAAATATGTCCTAGAAGACGAGGAGAAATTCGACGTAATAATTGCAGATTTAGCAGATCCAATAGAGGCTGGCCCCGCCTACAAGCTCTATGTAAAAGAATTCTATGAAGCAGTAAAGAAGAAATTACTGCCAGGCGGCGTATTCGTAACCCAGGCAACAAGCCCAACACAAATGCCATATACACATGCAGTCATATACAATACAATCAAGAGCGTCTTCAAATACGCCTCATACTATCACGTGTATGTAAAGAGCTTCGACGGTGTGTGGGGCTTCGTGCTTGCAAGCGACGAAAAAGACCCCGAGTCCCTCTCTGGAATGGACATAGACAATCTAATCGATGAGAAGATAGAAGGCAATAACAGATTCTACGACAAGATAGCACATGCCCATATGTTCAGTGTACCAAAATATCTTCGAGAAGAAATAGAGTCTGTAAAAGACGTAGCAACACTCGACAATCCAATATTCACTCCAGCATAAAGGGAGGAGAAATACTAACAGGATAGTCTAACCATCTTTTTCTTTATCATGAGGACTCCTCTTATGAGAGAGCCAGAATATTCTAGTATAGTCTGCGTCGCCAAGTCCTGATTCGACTGCTGATAAATATTTTTCAAGAGTAGCGGCAGTCGCCGGTAGAGATACGTATTTTTCGAATCCCGCATAGACCGCGTATGCGAGATCCTTAGCTGCTAGTTTAAGCCTGAAACTGGCTGGTTTCTCTGGATCGCTTGTCATTCTATCGATGTACTTGGAGGCTAGTGTAGAGAATACTGTTTTTTCCAGTACTTTCTTGACAGTATTCTTGTCTACACCATAGGCCTCGGCCAAGTTTAGGCTCTCAGCTAGTGCATTTACAGTATTAATGAGGAGCAGATTAAATGATAGTTTTAGTGCTTGAGCTGTTCTAGGATCATTCCCTAGATATATTATGGATCCTAGTTTCTCGAGTATACCGTGAGTGGATCCTACACAATGTCGCTCGCCTGCTACGAGCAGTATGGCTTCGCCTCTCAGGACGGTTTTAGGCCCGCCAATTATTGGGGATTCAATATAGCAACCGCCGTTGTTTTTAAGATATTCTTTTACATTAGATACTGTAAAGGGTTGATGCGTCCCAGTGTTCACAACTATTAGTCCGTCTATTCTCCTAAACGTGCTTATCACGCTATAGAGAGCGAGATCGTCGGAGAGCGCTAGGAATACTGTGTTTGCTCTTTGAATAGCGTCGATAGGAGTGGATGCTACTTCAGCGTTTATTTCTGATGCAAGATCTTCTGCACGGTGCTTAGTCCTATTCCATAGTATTATCTTGTATCCGTGATTTGCCAGTCTCCGGGCAATTGCAGACCCCATTCTACCTGTACCAAGCACGGATACTGTCGGGAGAGGAAGCTTGCTTGCCACGCTTTTCACACCTTATAAACTTGTATTTCGACGATCACTATATATCCTCCAGTAACGATACAATGGTGTTAATGGATGGCTGACAAAACAATGGCAAGGATATGCCCGAAATGCGGAAGAAGCAGCGACGAGATAGAATTTATCGGTAGCCTCTGTAAAGACTGCTATGTCGAGACAATAGGAATAGCACGTATACCTGAAGAAATCAGCTTTACATACTGTAGATACTGTGGAAGATACAAGTATCAAGGAGGCTGGAACGAGCCCTCGGATACAATAGAAGACACTTTGATCGATTATCTCGTACTCGTCCTATCACGTAAAGCAAAGCCTTCAAGAGAAATCAACGAAGTATGGATAAACTCGGTGAAGCTCGACAGGCCGTTTATGGGGCCAGGCCTATACAAGGCACTAGTGAAGATAGGTGGACGCCATAACGAGATAACAGTCGCAGAAGAGCGAGTGATAACAGTTCGAGTAAACATGGCGGTATGCCCCCTATGTACAAATAAGTTAACAAAAAGAGGCTATGAGGCAATAGTTCAGATTCGTGGTTCAAGCGGGAAGTTAAGCGAAGATTTGAGAAAAAGAATAGACGACTTCCTCGAAGAAGAACTCGCAGGTGTCCTAAGAGAATCAATAATAGATCTTGAAGAGAAAAAGGAGGGCTTCGATCTCCTCATAAATGACTCGAGTGCGGCTCGAATGATAGCATCTAAAATAAAGTCTGCTTTCATGGGTAAAACAATAGAAACATACAAGTTGATAGGCAGGAAACCTGATGGTTCAAGGAAGGGAAGATTAACTATCTCAGTGCGGCTCCCAGATATAGCTCCCGGTAATATTCTAAAGATAGGGGATAGGTTATACTTGTTCCTAGAAGTCTCGCGGGGAGGCAACCCCATCCTGGTCGACTTACAGACGGGAACAGAGATCACTGCAAATCCAGAATTCCTATGGAAAAAGGGTTTCTCACACTACGAATCAGGCATGGAATACA
>JALUDS010000038.1:0-4746 GCA_027043945.1 Acidilobaceae archaeon | reverse complement strand
GGGCCCGCCGGGATTTGAACCCGGGACCTCCGGCTCCGGAGGCCGGCGCCCTATCCTGGCTAGGCTACGGGCCCTGGGTATGTCTCCATTAGTTGTGTTCTTAGTATCTGGATCCTTCTTATTTGTTGCATTGTCGATATATGCTTGTAGTTTTATAAGGGGGCTCACACGGGTGTATTATTATGAGTCTTGTTTGTGGGTGTATGAACAGTGGGTTCACGTTATCAGACACTAGCGGCCCTACTACTCGTTGTCGTGATGCTTGCTAGCACGGTATCATATGCACTACCAATGCCAGGAGCCTCTCCAACACCAGTTCCTAGCACCCAGAGCCTTCCAACAGCTAAAGACTCGTGGAAAAACAAGGTAGACCCCTATCTCCTAACAGAAGACGCGTATAATAGTGAAACACTACTTCCACTACCAGACAATATAGTTGCTCCTCTAGACACTGTAAAGTCGCTTGTAGCCACGAAGCTACCAAGCCCAATAGACGGTAAGGCCAGGATAGTCGTATTCTTCCAGGGTGGAGAGGAAGCCATCAACGCTATCAAGAACATAGTAACTGTAACAAGCGGAGTAAAGTTCGAGAACGCTAACTCAGGAATGCTCATAGCATGGGCTGACAAGAGCCAGATCCAGGAACTAGCAATGCTTCCCTATGTAACCTATATTTCAGCAGACAAGCAGATGCCCGTACCCAGCGTTAGAAGCGATGCATCCTTTGAAACAGCAGAATTTACTGGAGGATTCGAACCCAACATATACGGAGCAGTCGACATAATGGGAGCAACCTACGCTTGGTCACTAGGATATAACGGTTCAGGAGTAAAAGTAGCAGTAGTAGACACAGGAATAGACATGGGAGAAACAGACCTTGGAGAAGAAGCACTAGCAAGAGACGCGTTCGGTAGACCACTCCTATTCGATGCGGACGAAGTAGGACTCGTACTAACCATAAACCCAACATATTATGACGAAGCAAACTCTACGATAACAGTCCTCCCCTATGGAAGCTATAATGGTGTAATATTCTACGACGGCTATGACGGCGGATTATATCTAACCGACTCAATGCTAGTATACGTGGCAGACTTCTCCTCGGGAACCTTTACATACTATATGGAACCCGTCCTAAACCAGACATTCAAAGTACCAGGAGAAATAACAGCAAATTCAACCGTATACTTCGGTCTAATAAGCCAGAATCTCTACGTTGGCTCATTCTTCGTATGGTACCTAGTGCCAACAATAATGGTCGACTATAACGGGGACGGAGTCTTCGACGCTGCGTATGCTGATCTCTCAACAGTATACTACTACTTCCTCCTAGCTCTATATGATCTTGGCTACATGGCTTCACCGCCAGACCCAGCGCTACTAGACTTTAGCTTTGCCGATGAAACACCCTTCAACTATACACACCCAATAGTGGCAAGAGACTTCACCGGAGACGGCGTAAACGACTTCAGCCTTGGAGCAGTAGCGGGAGCGTTCAACGATGCAAACAGCGTATTCGCCGCAAACTATACATTTGACTGGCTAAACGACTGGGAAAACACAGGATACATACTACCAGGATTCCACAGCGGAGGAGTATTCTATGACCTCGTATTCGACTTCCACAGCCACGGAACATATTGTGCACACGTAATAGCAGGCAGAGGCAAGGTTCCAAGACCACTAGGCTACGGAGACATCTACTACAACCTAACGGGAGTAGCACCAGGAGCAAAAATAGGCGGAGCACCAGCACTATGGAACGGTAACGTTATAATAGCAGAACTCTATCTATCAGGCTACTATCTACTAGACCCCGCAAACTTCACCTGGACATACACAGGTTGGACACAAGCAGATGTAATAAGCAACAGCTGGGGAAGCAGCTACCTACTCTACAACGGTTATGCAAGCGACGCAGATCCAACCTCAATCTACGAGGACTTCATCACACTAACAACAGGAACAGTAATAGTACACGCAGCAGGTAACGGAGGACCAGGCTTCGGAAGCGTAACAATGCCAGGTGCTGCAACAGCGGTCATAACAGTAGGAGCAAGCACAGAATTCTACTACAGACCGCTGTACGGATACCTACCTGGCGGCTACGGCCAGGTAGTAAGCTGGAGCGACAGAGGACCAACACAGTTTGCTTACCCCAAGCCCGACGTAGTAAACATAGGTAGCTTCGCCTGGAGCGTAGGAAGAGTAATAGACGGTCTAGGAAACGGAGTATACGCCTTCGACCTATTCGGAGGCACAAGCGAAGCAACACCAATGACAGCGGGAGCAGTAGCAATACTCATACAGGCCCTAAGAGACAATGGTTATCCAACTGCACCCGCACTTGTGAAGACCATACTAAAGTCCTCGGCAAAAGACCTAGGCTACGATCCCTTCAGCCAAGGATCCGGCCATGTCGACCTAGTGAACGCAATAAACACAATACTTGGAAGCGGACTAATAGCAATGAGCGATGCTCCACTACAGGTCTCACAATACTACATATCAACAATGGCGGCAATAACAGGCTACGACTATAGTACACTCTACAGTCTATGGTCTAGCTACGCTGACACTGCACTCTACTTCGGAGTGGTAAAACCTGGAGAACCATCAACCACGAGCCTAACAGTATACGGCGTAGACAACCCAGAGAACCTCACAGTTAGAGCAGTACAACTAGTAAAAGACTCATCATACAAGCTATACTCGATAATGAACTCTGATATGGCAGTACTCTACGTGCCAGGAGAAGGATTCCTACCACTCCCCAACAAGTATGTCGCAGTAGTAGGAGACTACATATTTGTAAGAGTAAGCCAGCTACCAGCAGGAGCAAGACTCCTCATACCAGTGCAAGAGAACGCGTTCAATGGAGATCTAACAGAGATAAACGTATACTATCCATACAGATACTTCGATCCATACGGAAGAGCAGGAGACTACAACTATTACAACTTCTACATGGGAGTAGAACTCAGCTACTGGATAGACTACGGCAACTATGGAATACCGGTACCATGGGAGACAGCAAGAATGCAATACGATATAAGAGCAGGAAACGCGTTCCACGTACAGCTAGGCAATCCAGCAGAAGCATTCAACATTACAAAGACAACCGCTCTCCAGTACCTACAAGAATACTACGGCATAAACGCCTCAGACTCCCTAATGATGCCAGTACTAGACATAAGATTCTTCATAAACAGCTACTATGGAGCAGACGCGAACATAGTAATACCGCTCAAAGTAGAATTCGTAAACTACAAGTACGAGGACTGGTCATGGATCGCCGCCGAATACTCTCCAATCACTGGAACAGTCAACGTCACAACAACCGTCCCAACAGACGCGAAGCCAGGAGTATATGAGGGATACCTAAGACTATGCTACAATGGCCAGCAAGTAAACGTACCGCTAACTATCGCAGTTCCATTCGTCGTCGAACCTGGCAGAACCGTCATAGGGTACGGGCAAGAACAGGGACTATTCTATGACAACTATGTCTACAAGGGAGCACTAGACCAATCATGGAGACCAGAAGTAGGCGATTGGAGAGTCTTCCCAATAGTACTAGACAACGACAACGGTAGAATAATAGGACTACAAGTAAGAGTATCATGGGGCAGCACACAGACCAGCTTTGACATAGGACTAATAGGACCAGGATACAACTTCTGGGGAGTCGGCGACATCAACTACACAACATGGATCGACGCAGCCGTAGTAGGCGCAAAGCTTAGCGGACTATCGAGATTCGTAGGAGCAAATGGAGTATTCACATACTTTGACTGGCCATCACAAAGATCAGCCCAAATACTAGCACCTGTCGCATCGACACTAATTGATCCACAGGCATCAACCTACTGGCTAGTAGTACACCAGGTATTCACAGGCTATGGCAAGGACCGGCCACTCATAACAATATCACCTGTCACAGTCTATAACAACATGGTATACATGAGCTCCGACAGTGTAAAGATAAAAGTAACAACTATATGGAGCCAGCAAATGGGCTCAGCAACGCTATCAGACCCAATAGTCATACCATTATCAGGTGGAAGCCCAGAAGACCTAACAGTAACAATATTCAACCCATCACTCTCACCTTCGACAGTAAAAAGAGTGCTAGTAGCATTCAATGCATCAAGCACCGCGGCAGGCTACTACCTAGTACTTGTACCAATAACAGGATCATATCCGTCAATAATATGGGGCTACAGTGTACAGGGAACAAGCGGAGTACTAGTCTATATGCCATACATGTCATACATGTACTACATAGTTTACGTGGCGCCATAAACCTAGACTATATCCACATCCTTTTTCCTCATAACACAACTCTAATTAACGTTCTTCAGACTTGTTTCTATCCGCAATGAATATTAGAAACAGAGGAGTGATGAGGATCGCCGGCACCGAGTATAAGCGATGAAGAGCAGGCTAAACACTGATAGATGTGGAGTGAATATTATCTTTTTATTTCAAAAACTTAATGAACACAACACTACACATCTAGCATGGTGCAATAGTAATGACAAATGCAAAGGCTCATGTTCTCTCCAAAGAGATTTTTATAATAGACGGCGTTAGAACGCCGATAGGTAAATTCGGTAGAAGCCTAAAAGATATACCAGCAGTGGATCTAGCGAGTCTCACAGCGGAAAACCTCTTCGAAAAAACAGGGATAGAAAAAGACCTAGTAGACTTCGTTGTCTACGGCCATGTAATAAGGGCAGGAAC
>JALUDS010000037.1:0-1153 GCA_027043945.1 Acidilobaceae archaeon | reverse complement strand
TTATCAGGATCATCCTCAGGCTTATTCTTGAATACACGTGCCTTTACATACCATCCGTCTTTCCTAGCTATGTACACGTACTTTCCGTGTTTTCCTCCCATTCCACCACACCAAACAGTTTAGTCTGACAAGGTGTACTTAAAAATTACAATGAGAAGTCTATGTTTGAACAATGAACTTATCGGTTGAAGGGAAAAACTTAAACCCCCGAACAACAGAGAGTAAGATATGGCAAACCCGCCGTAGCTCAGCGGCAGAGCGCCCGGCTGTAGTGGGACACGGGCGAGGTGGGACCCTCCTTAGAGGGAGGGCCCTGCAGACACCGGGTGGTCCGGGGTTCGAATCCCCGCGGCGGGACCACCCATCCTCCACATTAACGCTTGCTTCTCAGCCACACGGAGAACACGTTATGGGGACTTAACTCTCTAGACACCGAAGAATTGAGACGATATGATACTATAATGAAAATTTTAGGATAGTGTGATTTATTGAAAACTAGACTAGATTAGTTTATTGAGGTATCTCTCCAGCTTCCTTCTTCATTAGGTATCTGTATATTAGGAATCTATCATCGGGCGAGAAGCGTGGAGGGTGAGGAACCCTAACAGGCCCGCCACATACGGGACACTGGTCCCTTCTAAGCGTATATCTTCCGCATCTAACGCATTTTCTAAGCAACCATTTCAAGAGTATCCACCGCCTATTTCTCGACACTTAGGTTCGTGATATGGGAGTCTACATTTCATGATGTATTAACAGTGCCGGTGTTACGTCCTCAGTCTTTCATAACTCATTTCTACTTTGAGTTTCGTTGCTTTCTTCTCTGCTCGTTTAATTGCTTTTGATAGGGCTTTCTCTAGAGTTTTAGGGTCGTGGCCGGTGAGATCGATACGGTATTTTGGAGCCCCTATGGTGTATATACGGACTTGATACTTGTCTTCATCGCTTAGTGCCTTATCTATCTCGTTCTTAATTGTGAGTAATAGTTCTCTGATACGCTCGACTCCGTCCGGCTCTCTACTCGTCGCGGTTATAATACCGCTTATCTTAACCTGTTTGACCTCGATGTGTGTTTTTGCTGCTTCGAGGACGGGCTTGATCCAGTCCTCTGGGATACCAGCGTCTCTGAGTGCTTGTTCACCATATATGACGG
>JALUDS010000036.1:0-1170 GCA_027043945.1 Acidilobaceae archaeon | reverse complement strand
AACAAGTAGAAGGAGGCATCGAGGTATTCGTCGGAGGAAAGAAAGACCCCGTATTTGGCCCAGTTGTCCTATTTGGGGCTGGAGGAACGCTTGTTGAAGTTTACAACGATGTATCAATTAGGGTAGCGCCGTTAAACAGATGTGAGGCTGAAAAGATGATAGATGAAACAAAGATATCAAAAGTCCTCCGGGGATACAGAGGGTTTAGGGCAGATATTGATTCACTAATAGATTTAGTGTATAGGGCCTCAGAACTCCTCAATAGAAAAGACATAGTGGAACTCGATCTAAACCCGATTATTGTTAATAGAGATGGAGCTTATGCGGTAGACGTAAGAATAGTAAGATGTGATGGTTAGATGAGAAAGATTATAGGGCTATATTAGCTGGTTAATCTTTCTTCGGCCCACTTTTTGCCTCTTTTGAACACTTCTATGTTTTTCTCGGGTTTCTTTAGGTTCTTTCTAATAGCATCTATAATGGCTTCTTCCTTAATGTATTCTTTCAGGATACTAGTTTGATATGATGCCCCTAACAAGAATATGTTTGCTCCCAAAGGGTTTCCTGCTTTCTTAGCCTCATCGACTGCTGGTACGACGATGATATCGAATCCCTCTTTGCCTAGGGATTCGACTATCTCGTCTAGTGATGGTATATTTATTCCAGGCAGAGGCGGAGGAGTTATGTTATTGTCTACAAAGATCATCGAACCTTTTTTCAGATAAACAGAGTATCGCGCTGCTTCAATAGGATCTAGGCTAAGCATAAGGTCCCCGTTACCTGGTGGAATTAATGGAGCTTCTACGTCTCCTATTCTTACATGTACTATGACTGAGCCTCCTCGTTGACTGAGTCCGTGTGTTTCTGCTACGATTACATTTCCTCCTGACTCTAGAACAGCGTTGGCTATCACGTTAGCTAGAGAGATTATTCCCTGCCCGCCTACTCCTGAGAGTACTATATTGAGCGACTTCATGGTACATCACCTCTTATATGTTAAGAGGGCTTTGCCTCTCGCATGAGGCGAAGCCATTCTGGTGGGGCCTCGTCGACTGGTTCAAAGGCGTCGAATGGACAAATCTGTGCGCATTCTCCGCATCCAGTACAGAGGAGCTCGTTGATGTATGCTTTTCCATCGTCTTTTGAGTATATTGC
Source organism: Acidilobaceae archaeon (assembly GCA_027043945.1). Classification (GTDB taxonomy): domain Archaea; phylum Thermoproteota; class Thermoprotei_A; order Sulfolobales; family Acidilobaceae; genus S143-63. The sequence goes on along the minus strand of JALUDS010000036.1, from coordinate 15 downwards.
TGGACAGTTGAAGGC
>JALUDS010000035.1:0-50144 GCA_027043945.1 Acidilobaceae archaeon | reverse complement strand
AAAACCTCTCAATAACACCAGAAAATCTCTCAAACGTCGACGTGCTCATACTAGGACAGCCAACAGTAGGATTCAGCCCAGACGAAATGGACGCTATCTATAACTGGCTCGTCTCCGGAAACAAAGTACTATGGGTCGCCGGAGACAGCGACTATGGAAGCGGATGGCAGACCCAGGAGTATGTCAACGATCTTCTCGAATACATCGGAGCAAAGCTAAGAATAGAGTACGCAAGCTTCTACGACGACTACCACAACTGTCAAAGATTCTACAGAGTACTTGTCCACATGGCAGTAGACGACTACCCCGAGCTAGAGACATCAATAATAAGCCAGAACATTACTAAGCCAATACTAGCTCACGGCCCTGCACCACTAATATGGGTAGACGACACTGGAACACCACACGACATAACCAACGAGACATTCCCCGGACTAATAAGAATACTATGGTCCTACGACACAGCATATATAGGAGACAACAACCCACCAGCTCCAATGCTATATGACCCACTATTCTACGGACAAGGCTCAGGCAACCACACATTCGTATTCTTAGCCGCAGAATACTGGGAAGACGTCCACAGCCTAGTAGTAGTAAGCGGAGAGTCACCCTACGGAGACTACGAGCCAGGATTCGCCTGGGAGTACTACGGAGTACAGCTTGACGGTCCACAATACGTGACAAACATGATAACCTGGTTCAACACACTAATACTCCAGATCTGGCCATCGATGGAGACTACGACAACAACCACAGAGACAACCACAACCACAACCCAAACAACTACAACAACCACCGAAGAGACTACAACTACTACGACTCAGGAGCAGACCTCTACCACTACGACAACTACAACAGAACAAACAACCACTACAACCACTGGCCAACAGACAACCGAAGAAACAACTACAACTGAACAAACAACTGAGGAAGGCGGTATAAACACAGGACTACTAGTAGCAGTAGTAGTAATCATAATCATAATCATAGCAGGAGCATTCGCATTAAGGAAGTAACAATAAAACCTTCTTTTTCCTTACCAATTACAATAAATTATATGTTAAATTTATTTTACATCGACGTGTAATCATCATATTAATTCTTATAATCCATTCAAAGCACATTTTCAACCCGAAGATCTCCAAGCGGGGTTGATGGCATGAAAAAAACCTATGCCAAAGGAGTAACACTCCTCCTCATACTCCTATTTATAACCCCAATAATTGGAGCAGGTTCATATAAAGCACCGATAATTCCAGCAACGGCAGAAGACACCGAGTTCAACCCTATAATACCCAATATCAACACAGCTGCGTTCCCCAATCCGGGCCTCAACCTAGGACCTGCACTTCCAGCAGTACTAGCTCCAGGAGAAAGCTTTACAGTTATATTGAAAACAGCCTTGCTCGACGACCAAGGGAACACTCTTAACATAACTGACGCTTACCTTTTAGGAGTATTCCTCCAGGAAAACCAGCTCGTAGTTATAAGAAAGCCAATCAGCTATACGATACTATCGTATGGAAACGAGACTAGTGGCGCAGAGATAAACATTACAATGCCTTCAGATGCAACGGGAGGCTTATATGATCTAGTATTCAACTTGTCGAACGGCGAACAACTTGTACTACCACGATCAATATGGATTCTAACAAGCCTAGGCGACGTCATAAGATTCATACACATGAGTGATGTCCACTTCGGAGCCGGGTTCCCAGATGAGGCTACAGGACAACAGAGGCGTTTCACAGGCTATCTCATGTCCTCCCTCCTGGGAGTAAACATGATTCTCGATACAGGAGACGAAGCAGATACACAGGCAAGCACACAGTACATGAACAGTCTAAGCTATAGATACTCTTTCGCATATAATGTGCCAATGTTCATGGCGCCAGGAAACCACGACTATCCTAACAGCAACTTCATCAAGTACTATGAAGAGACGGTAGCGTACAGAGTCATAGGAGGAAAAATCCTAGTAGTACTCGTAAATACCGATGGAGAACTCGGACATCCATACTACGAAACAATGGTAAAGATCGAACAAATACTCGAAAACAACTCGGACATCCCCTATAAAATAATGTTAATGCACCATCCAGTATTCTACCATCAGGGCCAAGTATACATAAACAGTACAAGTGACTCGCCATTACTAGGAGATCCCAGAAGCGTGTCGGGTAGCATCATTAGCTACTATTGGGGAGGAAACATAACAGAAGCCAAATGGCTCCTCAGACTCGTCGAAGACTACAATGTAACACTAGTTCTAGCAGGACACATACACAGAGACCAATACGTAGCATATCACTCGACAAGAACCAATACAACAACCCTATTCCAGACAACAACAACCCTATCACACGGAACAGGAAACTACCAAGGCCTACAAGTTGATCAACTCAACCTTGCAACAGGAGAGATAACATATCCATATGCATGGCAATGGTTCGTCGGATACAGTAATGTGAGCAGATACGACGTATACAACTCAATACCAATAACGAAACCAGAATACACCGAAAACTGGAGACAAGACCTCTTCGGAAACACCTACTTCTTCGGTACAATAGATCAAGGATCAACAGGAGTAGTAATGAGTCTCGAGAACATGTATGACCCAATTAACATAAGCAACGCCTTCGTAATAACTCTCCCATGGCCAGAAAACGCCCCAGTTAACCTACAAGTACTTGAAAGCGAAGGCGGAGCTAACATCACAATGCTAGGATACCAATACCTACCTGAAGTAGGAAGAGTAGCAATCGCCCTAAATATGACGCTACCAGCCCACAGCTATCTCAAATACGTCCTCTACACAGTAGAAGACCAAGCACCACCAACAGTAGAACTGAAAAGACTACTGCCTAGAGCACCAGCAATAAACAGGACAATCAAAGTATTCATCGACGTCTCAGATGAGGGATGGGGCGTCGACAATGTATATGGTACAGTAACGACCGAACGAGGCGAAGTAGTACAATATAACCTAAAACATTACTCGGGATCAACTTACCTATTGACCTTCTCGGTAGTAAGTCAGTATATGACAAACGTAACAATCAATATAACAGCAGTCGACTATGCAGGACATGCAACAAGCCACTCATTTACTCTAGCATTATCTGGACCTGAGCCACCGGTAGAAACTACAACTACTACGACTCAGGAGCAGACTTCGACGACTACGACTGGTGAGCAGACGACTACCACGACAACCACAACAGAACAAACAACAGAGCAAACAACCACGACAACTACGCAGCAGACAACCGGGGAGACAACGACAAGCACCACAGAGGAAGCAGGCGGAAACAATACCGGAGTAATGATAGCGATAGTAGTACTAATCCTAGTAATAGCAGGTGCCGCTGCAGTACTGATAAGAAAATAATCCTGAGTTAGTAGAGTCAAAAACTTCATTATCTTTATTTTTACCTATTATATTTTAACCTAATAATAATGATTCTAACTCCTATAAGTTATAAAAAACACTTGTAGATCTTACTATAATATGATGCAAAAGTGTCCTAATAGTGGGTGAATAAAATGGGGCTACCAGAGAAAATACCTCAAAGACCCGGTTACGAAGTAACTCTTCACTCACTATACAATAGAGCAAAAGAACTCTTCTACAATATGGAAGTAGTGTCAAGAACAAAGAAAGGAGTAGAAAGGTTCAGGTTCTCGCAGACGGCAGATAGAATAGAGAAAATAGCAAGCGCATTAGCGGCGCTAGGCATCGGCAAACTAGATAGAGTAGCGACACTCGACTGGAACACGCACTGGCACTATGAGCTCTACTTCTCGGTGCCAATGATGGGAGCAGTACTACACCCTGTCAACATACGGTTAGCTCCGGCAGAAATAGTATATGTCATGAGCCAGGCAGAAGACAAGGTGGTTGTAACAAATAGCGACTTCTTACCACTAGTAGAAGCAATTGCTCCAAAGATCAAGAGTCTAGAAGCAATAATCGTCGTAGATACAGACTCAGTTCCAGACAAGATCCATGGCATCAAGACCTACCATTACGAGGATCTTCTAAAGATGTATGGTTCGAAGTATGAATGGCCAGAGGTAAGCGAGGATCAGCCAGCAGCCATGGGCTATACGAGTGGTACAACAGGCCTTCCAAAAGGAGCGTATCATAGCCACAAGGCATTAGTCCTACATGCCATGAGTGGAGCACTCCATCTTTCGACCATAAGCAGGCACATAAGTGTTAAGACAGAAGACGTCATACTCCACCTAGTACCAATGTTCCACGTATATTCATGGGGTCTACCTTATATTGCGACGCTACTCGGAATGAAACAAGTGTATCCAGGAAAACTAGACGCGGGCGTAATCCTCAGACTCATACACGAGGAAAAGGTAACATTCATGGCAGGAGTCCCAACAATACTATACATGTTGCTAACTCACCCAGACGCGCAGAAATACGATCTATCCAATGTCCTCTACGTGAACGGTGGAAGCGCCCTCCCGAGAGGCTTAGCAGAGCTAGCAAAGAAGATGGGAATGAAGATCTTCGTAGGCTATGGAATGACAGAGACTGCACCAATACTAACACTAGCAGCACCTCCTGCGTACCTAGATGTAACAGAAGAAAACTATTTCGATTACGCGTTACGAACAGGATGGCCTATACCGCTAGTTGATCTAAGAGTAGTTGACCCAGAAGGAAAACCCGTTCCAAAAGATGGAAAGACAATGGGCGAAATAGTAGTAAGAGCACCTTGGGTCACGCCAGAATACTACATGAATAAGGAGAAGACTGAGGCAGCCTGGAAGGGAGGATGGTTCCATACAGGAGATATCGCTGTATGGTTCGAAGACGGTAGTATAGTAATAGTAGATAGAGATAAGGATGTCATAAAGAGCGGTGGAGAATGGATCAGCAGTGTTAGGCTAGAAGACGCGATAAGCAGGCATCCGGGAGTAGGCCAAGTAGCAGTTATAGCGGCTTATCATCCGAAGTGGCAGGAGAGACCAGTAGCGATAATTGTCCCCAAGCCTGGATGGGAAGACAAAATCACTACGGAAGAGATCAACAACTATCTAATGAAAAACTATGTCGAGAAAGGAGAGATACCAAAGTGGTGGCTACCAGACAAAGTAATAGTAGTTGAAGAACTACCGATGACAAGTGTAGGCAAGATCAATAAGAGGGCGTTAAGAGAGAAGTTTAGAAATATACTTGTCGAATCGCAGTAGAATAACACATAATTATAATACTATAGATTTTTCCTCCTAAATTGATGATTTATTGCTGTGTCTATTAATCGGGCTTGATCTTTCTATTATCTTATTAGCGTAAATACATGTAGTACTCTTTGTATAAATAAGACTAGTGTCTATAATAATATTCGACAAGAGACTAGTATCTGTGTAGAAAGGGCGATGAATATTGACTGAGGAAAAACCAAAAGTAGACTGGTATGATCTAAGCGTCAAACTCCACAGATTCTATGGAGGAAAAATAGAAACAATCCCCAAAGTACCGGTTAGGAGAATCAAAGACTTTGCAATATGGTACACCCCAGGAGTAGCAGAGCCGAGTAGAAGAATCGCTGAAAACCCCGACTTAAGCTTCGAGCTAACCAGTAGATGGAACACCATCGCTGTAGTAAGCGATGGGACAAGAGTCCTAGGCCTGGGAAAGATCGGGCCCGAGGGAGCATATCCTGTAATGGAAGGAAAGTCACTCATATTCAAGTATCTTGGAGGAGTAGACGCGGTCCCCCTAGTACACAGGGCGAGAGACCCCGAGAAATTCCTAGAGCTCCTGGAGCTGATAGAGCCCACTTTTGGAGGCATTAACCTGGAAGACATCGAAAGCCCAAAGTGCTTCTATATACTAGAAGAAGCAAGAAAGAGGCTGAAAATACCTGTATGGCACGATGACCAGCAAGGAACCGCAGCGGTGACACTGGCAGGATTGATAAACGCCTTCATCTATGTAGGGAAAGACATGAGGAAGAGCAGAATAGTAATATTCGGAGCAGGAGCCGCAAACCTTGCACTATACAGACTCCTCAAAGCCTATGGAGTCCCACCGGAAAACATGGTAGTTCTAGACAGCAAGGGTGTCTTGCACCCTGACAGATTCGATATAGATAAGCTCATGCTCAGCCATCCATGGAAGTATCAAGTAGCGGTCGAAACGAAGGGAGGAGGACTCCCACCAGGCGCACCTATTGAGAAAGCGATGGAGGGGGCCGACGCCCTCGTCGCGGCTAGTAGACCGGGACCAGGCGTTATAAAGAAAGAATGGGTCTCCAAGATGGCTAGAGATGCTATCGTGTTTGCAGAAGCTAATCCTGTCCCAGAGATTTGGCCGTGGGAGGCCAAGGAGGCAGGAGCGAAAATAGTAGCAACGGGTAGAAGCGACTTCCCTAACCAAGTGAATAACAGTCTCGTATTCCCAGGAGTCTTCAGAGGCGTACTAGACGTAAGAGCTACCACGGTAACCGATACTATGGCAATCGCAGCCGCAGAGGAACTAGCCAAGTACGCCAGAGAAAAAGGCCTCCGCGAAGACTATATTATACCCACAATGGAGGAATGGGACGTCTATCCTAGAGTCGCCGCTGCAGTAGCCGTGAAGGCAGTGGAGGAAGGCAAAGCGAGAAGAACCACCACGTTCAAAGAAGAATACGAGAGGGCAAAAGAGATCATTGGATTAACCAGGAAAAAGTACCAGTTAATGTGGGACTCTGAATTGATTCCCAGGCCTCCTTACGATTATGAGCCGTAGGAGGTGTATAGGTAATGTATGAGCCAGGAATAGTCATAAGAAAGGTAGAGGAGAGAGACGTAGACCAGCTCGCCGGACTCATCTTCAGGTTCTATCTATTCAACGAGGAATTCGACCCGGCATGGAGCATGGTCGAAAACGCACGCGAGAGAGCAAGAGAAATTGCTGAATCATATGCTAACGGCCAGGGATATACGCTGATTGCCCAGTTTGAAGGCAGAATAGTAGGATTCATACATGCAGAGATCACCGAAAAACCCATGCTAGCATCAGGACGAATAGGAGTCATAAAAGAACTATACGTCATACCCCAGTTCAGGGGCCAGGGTATAGCAACAAAACTAGTTGACGAACTACAAGACATGCTTAAGGATCATAACGTCTACTACATCGCAGCAGAATTCCCATCAGCCAACGTTGTAGCCGAAGGATTCTATAGGTCTCGTAAATTCAGGCCTTACACGAGCCTATATCTAAGAGAGGTGTAAAGATATGTCCTCGAAAATAATTGTAAGAGAAGCAAGAGAAGACGAAAAAGAACAAGTAGCCAATCTAATAGCCAGACTTAAGATGCTAAACGAAGAACTAGACCCACACTACAAAGTAGTCGACGACCTCGAGACCGTTGTAAGAGAATACGTTGACAAGATATTCGGCGACGAAAAGACACGCGTGATAGTGGCAGTAGACGAGTCTACAGGAGAAATAGCAGGGCTCATAGTATACACGTTGATGGACAGGATATTCTACAAGCCCAGGATAAAAGCCGTTATAACTGAATTCTATGTTCTTCCAAGATACAGAAGAAAGAGAGTGGGAACCCTATTACTAGACAAGGCAGTTGAGAAGGCTTCAAGCGACGGAGCAGGGCTCATAACAGTGATATATCCTGCAGGCAACGTTATCGCAGAGAAGTTCTACAAGGGAAAACGCTTCATACCACTACAGATAGAAATGTATAAGCCTCTCTAACCAATCAAACTACTCTATTTTTCCCCGCATGAAACCTATCGACTTAGATAAGGTTTAAAGATACGAGTATATTCTCGAATACAGTTTTTCATAATAGTTCTCCCACCACTTGAACCTCGCTATTATTGCTGGATAAGGACAATGCTCTAGAGTAACAATATCTCCGGGTAACAAGTCAAGCGATATCTGGCCATCTAGAACCAAATGGAGCGAGTTGCTACTCTGCGAGATATCTACTTCGATCCTAGAATCAAATCTTATAACCAAGGGTCTTAGGTGTAGCTGGACAGGGTTAAGCGGCGTGATAATTATCACGTCCAGTCCAGGATCAATTATGGGCCCGCCAGCGCTCAAGCTGTATGCTGTGGAGCCTGCAGTGGTCGATACAATTACGCCATCTCCGTCCAGGTTCATCGCACGCTCTCCATTAATGTTTATGCTGAGAGACACCAATTTCGCCATCTTCGTGATAAACACCGCGTCATTGAGAACACAGTATTCCTGTCTATCAGGAGCCTTGACCTTTAGTCTTGAGTATCTTGTTAGACGATAATTGTCCCGTATAAAATCGACGACTCTCTCCTCGACCTCATACGGCTCTACGTCTAGGAGGAATCCACGTTTCCCAGCCCTAACAGTCATTATAATCGTGCCTGGGTCGCCTAGAAACATTATGGTCCTTAGAAGTGTCCCGTCTCCACCGATAACAATGATTTTTTTAGGAGGATTATCTAGGGTAAAAGTTCCATAATCAGATAACGTGGGATAACTACGGGCGCTTCCCTCCTCTATCAGCGGCATAATACTATTCTCCAGCAGAGTCTTAATGACTCTACGAGCAATACTCAATGCTATGCTACTATCAGGTTTAATGACAATACCTATTCTCTCCATTATAAAGGACCCCAATTATAACGATAATCTTCCAGGAGAATATTAAGTTCGTGAATTCCCAAAACAAATACCTTGGGTACACTCATAGAAGGGAAGAGAATAATGATGCCCCGAGAAGAAACCTATTGTATTGCAGTGCCAAAAAGACGGGCTAATGAATCTATAAAGATTCTTTCAGCAAGCTCACTCTTATCCAAGTACTATAAGATAGCCTCTAACGAAGATAAGGTCTATATACCAGTCATAAGCATCGACGAAGCACTCAAAATCCTATTATCCAAGGGAATAGATGCCGAAGCATGCTTTGTCGAGTTTGAACGAAAAGAACAACGCATGAAGAGACTCACTACCCTGATTAAATCCTACAGCGTCCTAGGAGACATCGCTGTCTTCAGCTATACTCATAAAATACCAGTTGAAGAATACAAGCGTGCAGCTATGGAGCTCTTATCTAACAACAAGAACATACGCGCAGTCTATCTCAAAAAGGAAACAAGCGGAGAATATAGAACACCTATACTTATCCACCTAGCAGGCGAGAAGAAAACTGTAACTCGTGTGAAGGAGTATGGCCTTTTATTCGAGCTAGACGTTGAGAAAGTATACTATAATCAGAGGCTCTCAGGTGAGAGAAGAAGGGTAGCAGAACAGGTCAAACCAGGCGAAAAGATACTTGATATGTTCGCCGGCATAGGAGTATTTCCGCTACACATAGCTTCAATAACCTCGGCACTGATAGTAGCCAATGATATTAACCCCTATGCGGTTAATTACATGATAAAAAACATAGAATTAAACAAGAAACGATTATTGGGCACCATTATACCCATGAAAGCTGATGCTATGATACTCGATAAGATATTGCGGGAGGGATTCGATAGAATAATAATGAATAATCCTACAATGGTAGCACAGTTTCTCCCCATAGCATGTAAACTCGCAGGACGCCACGCAATAATCCACTACTATAGATTAGCAAAGAAATGTGAAGATGTCGAAAAGGAACTGACACAGCTTGGAATATGCAGTATACAGATACTTTGCTGTAGGAAAGTAATCGATCATGGTCCATCAACACATGTCTTTTCACTTGATTTAGAGATAAAGAAGTAGAATTAAGACTATGGTACTAAGCATATACTTGAGCCTGTAGTAGGAATTAGGATAGAGTCGTCGAACAGACAGTAACCAGGTGAATATGTCATTGGCATGGTTTAAGTTTAGAATTTATGGACACCCAAATGTAAAGGGAACCCATCGGACAACACTAGAGTTTACAAAAGAGGATTACCTGACTCCTAAAGGAGATTGTATAATTGGAATAAGGGCAGAGGCTTCAGTATCGGACTTGCCTGCATGGATAAAGGAGGGGATCTGGGAATCAAAAACCGTGATACTAGTTATATGCGTCGAGGATATGTGCGATGCGATCGTTGGCAAAGGAGATCCAGGGCTCTCGTTGAAGGACGATACAAGGATGATAGTAAGGAAGAGCGCGTATAAGGACGGGAAGACGCTTATGATTAAAGCCAATAAGTCGGCTAAGGATATCGATAGGAGGATTATAGAATTGTTAAGGAAAGGGGCCGTTGGAACGGTCTATATAAGCATTATATGATTTCGGTCACTAGATTCATAATCTTGCAATAATCACGTTCTTGTATATTCGATAGTTCTTCGACTTGGATCCTATAGATGGTCTCAAGGTATTCTTTCTCATATGAGGATAGTCTCCCTGGGACAATTATACTTATTGGGGCTTTGAGTTCATTATTACAAATTTTTTCGATTCCTTTTCCACCTGTGACTTGTGAGTCAACTAATCCAGCCCGTGAAACCGCCAGATAGAGTAGTTTATCCAGGATTGGTTTATACCCTGCTTCATGAGATAGTTCTATCTCTACATCGTTAAGCTGTTTTAGCGCTAGACAAGGAGATAGTTGACGTCCCTTATCGTCGATATCTAAGAGTAGAAGTGTATGAAGTCCTATGCAGAGGTTTGATACAAGATAATAGTAGGTACTGTACGGTTTAACGCCACGCCATGGACCTGGGATCGTGATTGTTCTCCCAAACTTATAGTAGTCAAGACCAGTTATTGTTTTCGCGGCGCATACTCCAGAGACTCCAGGAAGAATTCTGTATTCTATATTGTTTTTATCGGCTTCGAGGATAATTGATCGATGCGTTGTAGCCACCAGTGGATCTCCAGGGGCAACTATGAGTACCGTCATTGATCTAGCTTCTTCAATTATCTGATTTATGGAGTCTTCTAGATCGGATCTATGTGCGAGAATAGTTTTTTGAGGAGCAAGATCCTTGATAAATTCATACAGCCATTCTGAGCCTGGAATTGTATATGTCTCGACGTATATTTTATCGGCATCTTCTATCAGCGATTTTAAGCCTAGAGTTATCGTTTCAGCGGATATTCCGCCTCCTGCGAGGTAGAGCGTCATTATTTTCCAATCCTCCATAACGATTATGTCGTGGGCGTAACAAAATAATAGTATCACTGAACTATACCCAGATAGAAGGGGATATAGTAGTACAATACTGGGCATCCACCGGTTCCGGGGGTTAGATGTGGCAGTTATGGATGACGTGTTGAGAGTTCTTGCAAAATACGGTTTTGTAGCGGAAGCATATAGTGATGGGATAAACGTATACCTGCCTACAGGATTGCAAATAGCCGGAGAGGGAACAGGCATCAGAATCGGTTATGAGAATGGTAGAATAGTTGTCGGATACCCACAAAAAGACTGGCCTCCTAGGATCATTGTCGATGATGTTAAGGAGCTACCCCCATACCTGTATTACTCTTGGCTCGAGGAAAACAGGAAGGAACATAGCAAGATATTCAGCTATATATTGCAAGCATCTCGTAGAAGCAAACCTAAGAAGATGTGTCGTGAACGCTTAGCAGAACTGACGGGATCCATGTATGTAAGAGGTGATTGTGAACGAATATTCACAGCCATAACGTATCTTCTAGCAGTGGACTCAATTATAGAAGAAAAGACGATAAGTGAAGATGATATAGATAAGAACTCAATCTACTTTCCCCCATCAAACATAGATCCAGTCCTCGCGACCCAGCTAACAGCTCTGCGAAGCATAGTTAGATCCCTTATGGATACCCTAGATAAGCCAAAATACATCATAGAAGCCTCGAACAAGTTAAAAGAAGAACACGGGGAAAGCCTTCTCTACATGAAGCTTGGATATACGATCGGATCATACCTTGAAAGATTAGGTGTGGGATGGCCCAGCATACTTGTCGGCATAAGACTGCTTTCAAAGGGAATCAGACACGTCTATCCATGCAGATCAAGAAGCATGATAGAAGCCGGACTCCTCGGCGAAGCATTATGGCAACTCACAGGAGACGGAACCGTCTCATGTAGACCTTATAGCCCATTGACGTCTGCCCTAAGCATGCTCTATACCACAGGGCTAGGAGCGAAGCTCGTCGTAGCTAGAAAATACGAGCAGGGAGTGAAGTGTTTATCAATGTTTGAGCCAGGATGCTCGACAAGTATCGTGATAAGACCGAGCCTCCAGATGCTCGATAAACTAGTTTCATCAATGACACTAGGTAGTGGCGTTGAGTTATTCTATTATAGAGACAAGTTAATGGTAGTCAAAATAGACAGGCATAGCGTCAGTAATATCATAGTCTATAGGACAGTTGATGACATTGGCTCAAGTCCTTTAAGAGGACTAATAGCATTGAAGAACATAGTTAAGGAATCCGTAAAACTAGACTCTGGAAAAATAAGTGGCAAAGATCTAGCGGATTTCTCCCGGCTGTCAAGGCATGTTAGGGAAAGGATTAGGGTCTAAATCACTGATCTCCCCATTATTTCTTTTACCATTCAGCTCGTATCTTCCCCAGCAGGCTCTTAACTATAACCATTCTCTGCACTTCATTGGTTCCGTCGCCGATTTCAATCATCTTAATGTCTCTATAGAGCCTCTCAACACGGCTTTCCTTACTATAACCAAGACCGCCAAGAACCTGCATAGCAAGCCTTACAGCCTCAACACCAGAGGTAGCTGTATGTAGCTTGGCAAGGCTCGAGTACAAGGGGAGGTCAGGGCTCCTACTGTCGGCTTTTCTAGCCGCCTCGTATACCAGTAGTCTCGATGTCTCTAGTAGTCGTGATATTTCTGACAACATATACTGGACCATTTGGTGATCTATGAGTGGTTTACCCATGCTCTCCCTCTGCTTAGCATATTCAAGGGCTTCTTCTAGTGCTGCCTGCATTATACCGAGACCTGTTGCCGATGTAGTTATCCTACCCTCGTTGAGAGTCATCATTACTTTCTTGAACCCGGTATTGAGCTCTCCTAGGAGATTTGTCGAGGGTACTCTGCAGTCATTGAATCTAACAAGACTTGTTCCGCTCCCCCTATAACCCATCATTTCCAGCTTACTAATCTCTATACAGTCGGTCTTGTCTACTACAAATAAGGAAATGCCTCTATGTCTATCCTCTTTCTTACCTGTTCTAGCAGCCACTATGAAGAAATCAGCATAGGGAGCATTCGTAATGAATATTTTTTCGCCTGATATCACGAATTCGTCGCCTTCGTGCTCTGCCCTTGTTCCGAGAGAGGCTGCGTCTGAACCACAGCAGGGCTCTGTTAGAGCAAAAGCGCCTATGCCTCCTCTTGCTAGAATACCGAGATACTTTTCCTTCAATTCTTCGCTTCCATATTGAATTATAGGAAACGGAACCATGCTCCCACTAACAGTAGCCATGATACCTATACCGCTACTTACCCTCGAAAGTTCTTCTACAACGATTACAGACTCTAATACGCTTAGACCTGGCCCGCCGTATTCTTCGGGTACTCTTAGAGAGAAATAGCCCATTTCGGCAACTTTCTCAAGGATATCTCGAGGAACAATATTCTCTTTGTCGATCTTCTCAGCTATACTTGAGAGATATTTTTCTGAGAACTCTCTTACGGAGTCTCTTATTAGTTTAATAGAATCATCGTCGTACATCTTGTACACCTGGTTAAAAATAATTGTATGCGTAATGTAAATAAAAATCGGACAGTGATTCTAATATAGATCATTGGGTAAAGGATATAATTCTTTCAATTCTGTTTATCAAATATTGTCACATTCTCAAATAATAATATATTATCACGCTGAAACAATGGCGATAAATATTCTAGTATAACATATATTGTTAGTATTCTAATTCTTTAATTCCCTATAAACACCATAGATCCAAATGGGTCTGATCCTTGCCAGATGTAGCTATAATAGGAGCGGGATTCTATGGGTTCAAACCCTCGGTCCCAGAACTCTCCTTTAGAGAACTAGTATTCGAAGCCGCACGACGTGCCTATTCCGAGGCAGGAATAGATCCCAGAAAAGATATCGCTGGCTTCATATCATGTCAGGAAGACTTCTGGGAGGGCATTGCTATAGCCGACGAATTCGCACCAGAACCCTTGGGAGGAGTACTTAGACCAACATTTACAGTGGCGGGAGATCTACTACAAGGCATAGCACAAGCATTCATGATGATAAAGACAGGCCTCTTCGATATTGTAGCAGTAGAATCACACTCTAAACAAAGCGATATAAAAACACTCCAAGATATCTACGAGCTATCCCTAGACCCACTATATCTTAGACAGTTAAGGCCGCCTAACCCGTTGTTCATGGCTGGTATAGACGCTCAGGCATATATGATGGAAACAGGAGCAAGCGAGGAAGATCTAGCGCTGGTAAGCGTCAAAAACAGAAATAACGGTATAGATAACCCGCGGGCAAGTTACTCGTCAACGATCACGCTCGACGACGTCATGTACTCAGGATACTATATGAAGCCGATCAAGAACCTCGAAGTCGCAGGATTTACAGATGGAGCAGTAGTCTTCGTACTAGCCAGCGGCGAAGTTGCTAGAAAGTTTACAGATGACCCAGTGTGGGTCAAAGGAGTCGGATGGAGCACAGAAACAGGCACTGGAGGATGGAACCACCACGTCTGGGGACGTATGATCTCTGCGAGGGAAGCAGCTAAACAAGCATTCAAGATGTCGGGCCTAAACCTAACTGATATGGATAGTATAGAGATAGAAGATAGATTCACATACCTAGAGCCCCTGTTCCTGGATGAAATAGGATTCTCGACAATAGGATACTCGATAGAGCTTCTCAGAACAGGCGACCTAGACAAGAATGCACACATGCCAGTCAACATAAGTGGTGGAAGCCAGAGCATAGGAGTACTACTAGAGGCGACTGGAGGATCTAGGCTTCTGGAAGCGTACCTTCAGCTTAAGGGTAAGGCCGGGTACAGGCATCACGAAGTAGAGAAGGCACTTGTAGCATCTTGGAGAGGTCCTCCAACGTACACAAGCAGTGTTTTGATCTTATCCAGGTAGGATAGGGGTGGTATATTATGAGAAGCAATATACATGTAAAAGATAAGGTCGCGATAGTAGGCGCTGGCATAACCCTCTTCAGGAGGAGACTCCTCGAGACTCCACGCGAGCTTGCATGGGAAGCTGCGAAAATGGCTCTCGACAATGCAGGCCTGACATTGAAGGACATAGATTGTGTAGTTATCGGGACAGCCCCGGACGCGTTCGATGGCATACACCTCAACGGTGAGTACTTGGCTGACGGAAGCGGAGGATTCTCCAAGCCTACTGTCAGGGTATATGTGGGCGGTGGAACAGGAGTAATGATTCCAATAGCCGCCTGGTGGCATGTAGCTAGCGGTCACTGCAAGACAGTACTAGCAGTAGCCGAAGAAAAGATGAGCCCAGCACATCCACATCCACAAGGAGTATTCGCCTATATTTGGGATCCTATACTGGAGAGACCCCTAGGACCTAATCTAATATGGATATTCGCGATGGAGATGAGAAGATACATGCATAAGTGTGGTGCAAAGAAAGAAGATATAGCCCTTGTAAGCGTGAAAAACAAGAGAAACGCTCTCGATAATCCTGTAGCCCAAGCCGCAGCGAACATAACTGTGGAAGACGTTCTCTCAAGCGAGCTCCTAGTATGGCCAGTCAACAGGCTAGATATAAGCCCTGTAAGCGACGGCGCGGCAGCCCTTGTATTAGCAAGCGAGAACGTGGCTAGGCGTGTAACAGATTCACCAGTATGGGTCGAGGGAGTAGGATTCACACTGGACAATACGCACTGGTACAATAGAGAGCTAGGATTTCCGAGATACGTAAACTATGCTGCAAGAATGGCGTACAAGATGGCCGGCATAGAGAGACCATGGAAAGAGATAGATGTAGCAGAACCATACGATCCATTCGACTATAAAGAACTCCACCATATTGAAGGCTTAATGCTCGCAAGACCATGCGAAGCACCGAAACTACTTAAAGAAGGATGGTTCGATAGAAGCGGTGAACTACCCACGAGTCCAAGCGGAGGACTCTTAGGAGTAGGTAACCCGATTGCGGCTGCGGGTCTAATGAAGGTTGCCGAACTATTCTGGCAACTACGCTACGAGGCTGGAGCCAGGCAAGTGAAGAAGCCAGTCCACCGGGGCGTAGCTCAGGCATGGGGAGATCTCATGCAGGCGGGAACAGTGATTGTTCTTGGAAACTAGAGGGGGTGATAGAACATGTCGAAGAAGTATCCGGGAACTTATCTTAAGAGGGACGAAATGTATAGTCTCCCAGGACTCGTAAGATACAAGCCCGTCGCAAAATACAGCTTTAGCGCAGGAATAGCACAGACAAAGTTCTTAGAAGGACTAAAGAAAGGAAAAATTATAGGCGTCAAATGCCTCAGCTGTGGCAGAGTATACGTACCTCCAAGAGCATTCTGCGAATACTGCCATGTCCCAATGAATGAATACGTCGAACTTCCAGGAACAGGCGAAATACACACAGCCGTGATAAGCTACATATCAACGTTTAGGCAGAGAATGGACAAGCCAGAAATAGTAGGTGTAGTAAAACTAGACGCACCCGGCTATACAAAAGAAAGCTACGAGTTCGCAGGACTATTCCATAGATTCTGTGGAATCACGGAAGAAGACGTCATATCAGGAAAAGCCATCGGGATGAAGGTAAAACCTCGATGGAAGCCCGAAAATGAGAGAACAGGCTCAGTCACCGACATAGAGTGTTTCGAGCCAGTTGAATCCTAGGTTGCGGAGGGGCCGGAGATGAGCTGGTGGAAGCCTAGGAGCCACGAGAACGTAATATTCTATCCGGGGAGACAAGAAGCCGAGGAGTACGTGTACACGCCAGGAATACACGGAAAGAAGTTCGCAGAAGCACTAATAAATGGCAAGATACTAGGCATGAAGTGCGGAGACAAGTTCATCGTCCCCCCAACAACCTTCTGCCCGGACTTCAGCGAAGGAGAACTCGTAGAAGTAGATACCGAATGGACAATACTATACTATACAGAAATATATCGTGACCTCTACGGGAACCCGCTAGAGGAACCAGCAGTAATGATTCTCGTACAGCCACTAGGATGGGAGGGAGGATTAATACACTATCTAAAACCTGGAATAAAGCCTGAAATAGGACTACGCGTGCGCCCGGTCTTCAAGCCTCAAGAAGAACGAAGAGGAACCATAGACGATATACTATACTGGGAGCCATACTAGGATAATCAACTGCAGAGACCATAACATAACAATAACACCCCGAGAACCTGGAAAAGCAGGTTAGCGACCGGGTTCCCCGCCCGGACAACTCTAAACGATATCCTTTTTCCACAAATATAAACTCCTGAGGGATTAAAAGAATCTAATACCAGATGTGACACACCAGTAGAAAGTACGGCCCAAAAAATCAAAGAAGACGAATTATAGTTAGTACCAATATAGCTCAAGAGAATCTGCATGATTGTTGTCACAATAAGGGATACAGCGATCACTCCAAACAGACTATGAGTAATCTTTATCCTACGCGGATAACGTTGCCACCACAAGTGTTCATGGCCAAACACGTCGATTATCTCATTAACAAGAATACTGGAGACAAGCGCCACTCCATAAACGATTGTATCACATGAAGCATACTTGCATACAACAGCCGAAACTCCAAGTCCAACCAGTAGATGCGTGGACTCTCTCAATACCGCTACCCCATTTACAGATGACTAGGTATTACCTTATCACCGATATATAGAAACAAAACACACATACAAGAACAAACCCACAATCCGCAATCATATTGCTGAGAGGTCGGATCCTGCCAGAGTCCCCATCGCCATATCCAGGCCTCGGACCATGGGATTATCCTCATCCCTCTAGTAAAAGATTAACAGAGAAGCATAAAATGTTAGGAGACCTTTATCCGTTAAAGACCCCACTAGTCTCAACGTAATACCCGGGTAACACGCCAATACTGAGTCTAAAGACATCGCAAGATGGGACACGGACATGGATCCAACAAGCCTAACAATGATACTAGCAATACTTCTTACCGTAACAGGTCTAGCTGGAATACTCTACTTCATAGCGCCCAAAAACAAGTATCTTGCTGTATTCTCCGGT
Organism: Acidilobaceae archaeon; assembly: GCA_027043945.1. GTDB lineage: Archaea > Thermoproteota > Thermoprotei_A > Sulfolobales > Acidilobaceae > S143-63. The sequence continues at coordinate 31,988 of JALUDS010000035.1, read as the reverse complement.
ATACCACTGATAAATACGATAATATTCTATGGAGCAAGAGAACAATTGAGAAAAGGTACTCGTATAGAAGAGAAGGTTCTAACTAATTGTGCAAATAAATGCAGTGACGGACTACTCTCCACAATTATCACGAATTACGTAAAATATTGGTGTCCTCCAAAAGGCATAGTATCTATACTTGAGCAGAGAAATAGGCCCGAACTAGTAGTCCTATTACGACTGAAAGGATGTGATTTAGGAGAGAAAAACAAGCTTGTAGACGATGTGATCAGACTCCTAGGGCTAAGGAATCCACTAGCCGATAAAGTAATTGCATACTGCGGTAAGAAACGAATAATCATAAGAATAGACGATGAAAACTATGATACAAGCACGCTTCCAGAACCCTACAGGTCCTACGCAGAGATACAGTTCACACCTCTCAAACACGCAGAATATGGGCCAAGAACCCTGATCTCATGGGGATGTCCAGGACTAGATCTAAGAGAACTAGCATTACAGGTCCTCCCAGAAGCATATCCAAGCATCTCTAGCCTAAACTACCATCTAGGCATAGAAACCGACGAAAAAAGCATCACCGACAATATCGAGAAAATAGCAAAGAAGCTAAAATACCTCATAGAAACCTACCAGCTCCATGACACAATTACATCATATAATTTAAGCTTCCTAGCAGGAATAAGTCCTGAAACAATACAATGCGATAACAACGCAATACTAGTAACTGATAAGCCAAGGTATGCATGCAAATATTATTCACCATATATTATAATAAATAACAATAGTCGAAAAGGACCAGCAAGGTCCTACATAGAATCCCTAAGAAGGCGACAAGGAAACCCGATAATAGCCGCTGTATCACTCCTAATCGCCGGCAAGAAAGAAATAGCGGACGAGCTACTAAAGACCGTTAAAATAGCAAACAGAAGGCTACTGGACAAGAACATACAGATAGAGCCATGGTACCTTGAATGCGTAACTATCAGAGGACGGAAAGACGTAATCTATAACTGTCTATTGTCCGAGCAAGACTGCCAAAACTGGACAGGACCAGGACCATACGAAGACCAGTTGAAAACCTGGGGCATAACCCTCGAAGAACAAGAATGCAGTAGGAAGAGAACCAAGAAGAGTATAATTATGCGTAGAGCGCCAAAAATAAAGCTACTAAACGGCACCGAACACGCGATCAACATACCAAGAGCGGCATCATTAATATCCAAATTCCTCGAATACAATGCAAAAGAAGGAAAAGATACCATACCATTAATCATTACCCCTGATGATTCATCACTACATGTTCTAGAACACATCCTCAGTGAAAGATTAAGAGTCAAGAGCATATCATTGCATAATGTTTCTATCGACGAAGTTGAAGAGGAAGACGTCGACGCCATAATTGTAAGTTGGGACGTCTATGTACTATACCCAGAAGTATTTGCCCGGCATAGTCCAAAGGTAGCCGTATACCCTGAGAGATACCCGGCACCAAGATATCTAAGTGATCTCCTATCAAGGGGACTCTACAAAGAGTATCTAGATGCATCAACTGCAAGGATAACGTCGATCCTAGGCTCGATGAACGCGATAGGAGTAACGACAACGCTAAGACCAAACAACACAAAGATCGAATTCGTAGGCCCCGAACCAGAAGAACCAGAACAAACCTCCCTACATGATCCACACGATATTGTTGAAGAAATGGTAGAAGTAGCAGAAAGACTCATGAAAAAATACTGGAACCCCCTATATAGTCTAAAACCCTACCAATACACAGGTATCAAAGCAATACTGCTCTCATCCCTATCCAAAAGACCGTTACCCGTATCCATAATATTGCCGACAGGAGCAGGCAAATCAGCAATATTCCAGCTCTCGGGAGCTATCCTTTCCAGGATCGAGCCAGGCTACGTCCTAGTAGTCTCTCCTCTAAGAGCATTAATGAGAGACCAAATAGAGGGTCTCCAAGAAAAAGGATTCACAGCCGTAAAAATTGATTCATCCACAAGACCAGATGATAAAAAAGCAATCCTAGAGATCATGGAGCGTGGACTAGTAGACTTTGTATACGTAACACCAGAAAGATTCTACGACCAATCCTTCGTCGAGGTCTTCGCCAAAAGACTTCCCAGCCTAATAGTACTAGACGAAGCACATACAATAAGCAAATGGGGTACGAGCTTCAGGCCCTCTTACCTACACGCAGCTAGAACAATATCAGAAATCTATAAGGTAGCAAACTGGCCACCGATAACACTCTTCACTGCAAGCGCAAGCAGCGAATTACTCCGGTCGATTCTAAACGAGCTCGGGTTCCAAGAGGAACCTTTATCGATAAGGATTAGCCTTGACGAAAAGTCCCCGCTAAAAGAATTGAGTGTGGACAAGCCACTTATCCTAAGAGCACCTAGTATAAGGCCTAACCTGGTATTCCAAGTGAAAGAATACACAAGTAAAGAAAGGCATAAGGACATAGCTCGCACAATAAGCTCGTTGTCCGAGTGGGCCTCTTCGGTAAGTGATCCGTGGCTAGGCATAGTGTTTACATCTTACGTAAAGAGCGAGAAGAGTGAATGGGCAAACGTAGAAGTTCTAGCAGAGGCAATAGAAAAACTTACAGGGATAAAATCCATCGGCTACCACGGACAACTATCAAGCAGGGAAAGGAGAGAAGCTGAGAACTTAGTTTACAGAGCATCAAAAACAGGCCATGGTCCCAGGATAATAGTGGCGACAAAAGCCTTCGGCATGGGAATGGACATTCCAAACATTAGATGGATACTACACGTCACTCCAAGTGACGGAGTAGAGGATTACTATCAGGAAGTGGGCAGAGCAGGAAGAGATGGCCTACCCTCAAGGGTAGTATCCCTATACCACGAAGAAGACTATAACCAGAAAAGAAGACTAATCCAAGCACAAAGACTCAGACTATCCAATATAGTCACCCTCTATAACACTATACAGGAAATAATGGAGAGAACCCGTACACTTCAAGGAGGAGGTCTTCCACTAGTAGTACTCCCTAACAATTTACTGGGAGGTATAAGGACAAGCAAATCCCTCGACCTTTTACAATCCATAGGAAAACTCGACTACTGGCAGATAAATGACAAAATAGTAGCCTATCAAGTTCCCAAAGGAGAAGACCCAGTAGATTACTTTTCATGGTACATGTACATAGCGCCTGATACAATCCTAGCATCGGATAAGGAGAGAATATCGGGCTGGAAAAGGATAAAGCCAACATTCTATAGTTGTGGAGAGTCCGTGGACAGCCAAGGATATACAATATTCCCCATAACTGTGAAAGCTGGAAGCAGAATATTCAGAATAGGAAACTGTAAAGACTGGACTAGATACGAGCCTGCGCAGACCGAGACGATATCACTTGTACAATTGTCTCTAAACTCATTCCATCAAAAATTAACGGTTTTTGAACCTGAGGACTTTATCCAGTTATCCAGATTATCAATACATGAGATCGAGAGCTTCGAGAATTATTGGGACATGATGAAAGAAGCTGTGACTCTCAAAGATCCAGAGAAACAGGATTCCTTGATCAAAGAAAAAATAGACGAATATCTTTCTTCAATGACCGTATACAGGAACTATACTATTCCAGGAAAGTTACTGTTCTCAAAAACATACTGCTCAACTCTGAAAGAATGCCTTAATCACGCAGCAGAAAGAATTAGTGAAGCAGAAAGAATTATGGGCAGTTCCATGCTCGTTACTGTAGCGGTGCAGAATGAAGATGTATTCGATGAGCTAAGCGACATCTACCTAAGACGTTTTAAGAAACAATTAAGTGAGGAGCATCGGAGAGCATATAGGCGGGTTCTGGGTGCGAGTAGACGTGGGCTCCACAAACTTCTCGACTACGGATACATTGTAATGGTTGCCAAGGACACTTCAAGGATCGAGAACTTTCTCGATAGAATAAAGGGGTATCCCTATATGTCCATTTACTTGTATCTTAAAGAATAGTTGATTTATCAGGAAACAATCCTAGGCAGATTAGAATATTCCATGTCATCGACAATTCTTCTCTAGCTCTTTCATAAACTGTTTAGTTGAGGTGTTAAGGATATTGCATATTTGCTCTGCTTCTTCACTATATCCTTTGTTACGCAATAATACAGCTCCTTCTACGATGAGATAATATAGCATTTTCATCTTTGCTTCGCTCTTCTCTAATAGTATTTCTGCTAGCTTCTTCCATCCCTTATCTGTCAGGGAATAAACGATTCTTTTTCCTCCCCTGACTCGGCCCGTGGAAACTTCCCTGATCTCTATATAGCCTTCCTCTTGCATCTGTTCTAGCAAGGGGTATAGTGTTCCGGCTGCAGGCCTCCATTTTCCATCGGTTATCTCTTCTACCCTCCTCATGATATGGTATCCATGAGTAGGGCCTTCCGCGAGTATTCTCAGGACTAGGTTTCTTAGGCTTTCCCGGTACAGAGAGCTTCCGTTTCTTGACTGTGGACTCATAGCTGTCAGCCTCCTTGCATTATTTGTGTCCCGGTTGTACCACTTATTCTCCAATTTGTGTCTAATCAAATATATAGTTGAAATTTCTTGGATATAAAAGTTGATTCTAGGAAGGATAGGGGCTCGGTTCTGGTGTCAGTCGTCATCAGGTCTATCTCTGTAATACCAGCCGTCTTCATCGCCCAGGAAAAGGATATAAGGTGGTTGGAAAAGATATAGTTGTTTACGGCTAGCCTCTTATTATGAATTTTACTCCTTCAGTCGTTAGAGGCTCGAAGGAGATTCCCCCTCCAGAATAGAACTTGCTGAACCACTCGTAGAAGTGAAGCCTGAGGCTGTGTGCGAACGCTATTATCGCCTCTAGGCCGGCGACGAGTAGGTTTCCGATAATGTATACTATTATTCCCATGACTAGTCCAAATATGCCTCCCTCGGCGAGTATGTGGTAGAGTTTTGTGAAGCCAAGCATTAGGCCTGCGTGGGCTAGTCCTAGTCCTAGAATTCTGAGGAAGCTGGGGACGTTTCCGAGTATCATTGCTATCATCTCGTATGCCTCCATGAACGAGGATCCCAGTCCGTGGAGTGGGTTCTCTCCTTCGAGTGCTAGTATAATTGGTTCGCCTAGCATTTTCCATGCTAGGCCTATTACTGCGCCGTAGAATACTATTGCTTGTAGAACACCTGCTGATCCTAGCGTGAATATTGCTTCTTTGATTATGCCTCCTGCCTCGGCTGCGTCAGGGACTACTAGGAAGGGTAGGGTTACGGATGTGAAGAATATGAAAGCTGGCAGCTTTGATGCTAGTAGTGCCTCGTAGTCTCGTTTAATGTATGAATCGACTACTCCTAGCAGTGTGCCGAATGATAGCATGAAGGCGCCTATCCAGAGGCTGATACTCGCTATCCTGAAGAAGATTTCTTTTGCAACCTCATTTCCGAGATTCTCTTCTGCCGCGAAGGTTGGTTGCGCTAATGGCGGCGTCTCGAAGCCTAGATGGTGCCAGAAGTCGTATAGTCCGATTTTTGCCGAGACTACTGGGCCGAAGAACTCTCCTGCGAGTATACCTGTTATTACGCTGACAGCTCCTAGCGTTGTAAGTATGAATCTCCAGGGACTTCCTTTCTTTGTCATGAGAAGAGCGAACAGTATTACTAGCAGTCCGTGTCCCGCGTCTGGGAACATTAGTCCGAAGATTATTGGGAGTGTAACTGCTAGGAATACAGTAGGCACGATCTCATCAGGTTCAGGCTCACCATACATTCTCACTATCTCGTGGAACGGTTTTAGGAACCAGGGAAGCTCCACTTTTGTGGGGACCTTTTTCTTCGCCTTATGTATCTTCACTTTACTTAGGAGATATGCACCGCTCGTCGCCTCATCGAGTGCTTTGACGAGCTTCCTTCGTTCTCCAGTGTCAACATATCCTCTAAAGAACGCTGTAGTCCTAGTATTGACAGTGTTGGAGAGGAGTTTCGCCACGTAGCGGAGGGCTGACACATACGTATAGTATTGGACTAATTCATTTTTCTTCTCCATTAGCCTTGAAACTATCTTGTCGTGTGAATCCATGAGCTCCTTTAGGAGCCTACTTATCTCACTATAAGCTTGTTTTGGAGAGCTCGGAAGATCCTCTGGTATCGTTATAGGTGTAAATCTCTGCCGGATCTGTTGCATGAAGACACGTACTTTTTTGGGATGTCCTGCGACAGCTATTAGGATGCCTTGGTCTCCGGCAGGTTCTAGGGCTACTATGACTCCATGTTTCTCTGCTAGCTTTCCTAGATACCCTGATGCACTTTCAACACTTGTCTCATTGTAGAATCCAACAGTATACCCGATGAATGACGTGTGAGTTGCACTCCTAATGTCTGCGTCGAGATGGCTTATCGGTTCCAGCACAGCCTTAAGCGCCTGCAACTCGGAGATCTTAGACTCTATCTCCTGAAGCCTTGAGACTCCTCTGTCAAAAGCCTCCTCTAGCTCGGAGTGGAGACTTACGATCTTCTCATATGCCTCTTCCCATCCGCCAGCCTCTAGTGAGAGGCCACTGATCGTCTCAGGCTCTAGGCCCAAAACCCTGAAATAATTCTCCAACTTGTTGGCTTTCTCCGAGATCTTCACATATAAGGTACGGTAGGCCTTGTTTACTTCACCACCCTTTACTCTGGGAGGAGTATCTACGTGGAGCACGCCTACCTCTGCAAGCTTCGCCACGGTCTTGTCATACAGGTGTCTCGGAACGGCAACTACTACTTCCTCGACTCTCCTCGGCAATAGCACTAATCGTCACCCTTTATTCAGAGTAGCAGTATGTGTAGTTTCTCCCTTCTCCCGGGCTCAATACAATATTTCTACCATATAATAAACATATCAACGAGGAGAGTTTGTAGAGACCAATTACTCAAACTAGACATTTATCGAGATTCCCTGCCAGCTCCATTACATGGATCCATACAATAGTTGACAGCGCGCGAATACGCGTGGGGAAGCAATGTCATAACCAGTTCCTTGTGGTCAACCATGTCTTTGATAAGCTCTTGTTCCAAAACATGTAATACATTCCAGATTCTAATCATTGGACCGTTCGATGACAAGTTCCGGGGATTATACTTTGCGGGTGTAACCTCTCCCCTGGCAACTCTGTCCAGTCTAGGTACAATTACTTGGTCTAGCAGAGAGGTATCTGCTTCTATAAGCAATGTTGCGTGGAACAAGTATCTGTCTTTGAGTATTAGGGCGCTACTTCCCGAAACCTTGTATTTTCCAACAACAATATCATTCTGATTCTCTATATGAGAATCGTATCCGAGTATCGAGAGTAGTCTGCGTATAATTCCCAGACCGTCCTCATAAACCTTGTCTACGGGATATCGATGACCAGTATATGCTAGTAATGAAATATTGAGATTACCTGGATCATGGTATACTGCTCCTCCACCGCTCTTCCTACGACATATGGGAATACTATGAATACATGCATTTCTACAATTTACTTCCTCGCAAAGTGAGAGCCTTCTACCAATGACAATACTACTAGTACTTCTCCATATAAGAAGGAACCTTCTAAGATACTCGTCCAACTGATATAATATGAGTTCTTCCAGTGCTAAGCCCACGCCCGGGGGCAAAGGCTCCCACACTATACTGTAAGCGCCCAGAACTTCTCTCCCTGTATAACCCATCTCGGATCCCTATAATTATCAGATAACCTAGTTGACGCATGGACTAGTTCAACTAGGTTATTCGAGTAGGATGCCTCTAGACCTAGCAGGCTCGATACCTCGGCTACGATCCTATCTATTAAATTAGATAAGTCTATGTCTCCGAGGCTTGTAAGTCCTATTATCTTGTTCCTTAGAGCTTCTTCGTCCTTAGAACCAGCCTGGTATATTGATGTCCATTCTCGGTAATCATAATCTAGTAAAATGACACCGTGTTGGAGGAGGCCACGTTTTTCCCTGTATTGTGCGGCTCCAGATATTTTCTTTCCTTCAACATAGACGTCGGCTGATCCATTTCCTAAAAGACATATATAGGGTCTGTTAGTGTTTTTGCTTGTTATTCCCGGTGCATGAGCGTTAAAGCCGAGACAGGTTAGAGCGCGGGCTATTGCCTTCGCAAGTTCATGCGCTGATGAAGCTATACCATGCTTCTTGTAGAAGGTGTGTGTACTGGGGATTGTTATTGAGTAGGTTAATTCTTTTCTAGGTACATGTAGTAGGCTGCTTCCACCCGTTATTCGCCTTGTTACAGCCACCTGTCTGTCCTTCCAAGGAGGGATGGATAGATACGGCTGTCTTCTGCCGAGAGTAACAGTTTTCTGGCTCCACATGTAGAACCTGAGGACGGCTACGTTCTCTTTTATCGTGTAGTAGAGCATTGCTTCATCGAATGCCATGTTATAGAATGGGTCTAGGGGGCCGTCTATTCTTACTATAAGTTCACGGGCCATCTCTAGGCCTCCTCCTTGCTATGACTGCCCTGTAGGCTTCGTAGGCTTTGTGCGAAGTTCTTGCCAATGGGTGCGAGTGGACGTAGCTGAATCCTAGCTCATAAGCTATTCGTTCGAGTTCCTTGAATTCTTTCATCGTGTATATTTTTCTTACTGGCACCTGTCTAGGCGTGGGTCGAAGATACTGTGATATAACAACTGTATCAACGCCTGCTTCTCTCAGATCTCTTAGTGCTTGTATAATCTCTTCTTTTTCTTCTCCAAGCCCTACCAGGATGCTCGACTTCGTTATAATCGATGGATTTAACTCTTTCGCGTAGCTTAATACGCTTAAGCTCTGCCTGTAGCCTGCTCTTGGGTCTCGTATTAGGGGTGATAGTCGCTCCACGGTCTCTATGTTGTGTGCGAATACGTCTAGCCCACTATCTATTACGATCCTGATATGGTTCTTTACTCCATTGAAGTCCGGCGTGAGGGTTTCAACTATTGTCCCTGGTGACAGCTTCTTGATTAGACGGATTGTCTTGGCGTAGTGGCTTGCACCCCCGTCCGGGAGGTCGTCTCTAGTAACACTTGTTAATACAACGTATCTAAGGCCAAGGTCCTTTACTGCTAATGCTATTCTATATGGTTCGCTAGGATCAGGTGATGAGGGTTTCCCTCTCTTGACAGAGCAGAACCGGCAACCACGTGTACATATATCTCCTAGGATCATGAACGTTGTATGTCCCTCTCCCCAGCACTCGGAGAGATTGGGGCAGAGAGCCTCTTCGCACACAGTATGAAGTCTGTGTTTCCTAAGCGTGCTTGCTATAATGCCCATATTCGGTGTGGGCTTTATCCGTATCTTTGGCTTCAATCCCTGTTCTACCCCTAACCAGCCAGCATTAGGTATCCTGTTACTCTGGCTCCAATGTAACTAGCTTAGATCCAGGGATTACCTTGTCGTTTTTCTTCACGTGCACTTCGATAACTGTACCTGTTATAGGAGATTCTATAGATAGAATGGCCTTCTCAACCTCGATATCTACTAGGATATCGCCTTCCTTCACGATGTCCCCTGTGTTAACATATACGTCTACAACTATTCCTACAGCGTCCTCTTTTCGAGTACCCCAGAGCTCTTCTGGGATCTTAACCACATAATGACTATTCATATAGTTCACGCCCATGTAACGAAAGTTACCTGGCCGGACAATTAAATGATTCCAGGAAAAAGAACGATTCTAGTTTAAAAAGATATGTTGCCTAAACTCGGCCCTTCAGGTGTTTATTTGAATGGGCCTAGGAACAGTAGGTACCCGTATCTAGCGTATATTTTCTCCTTCTCTCTCCCCGGCCTATTATTTTGTAGTGTTGAGGAGCTATGAATGATAGGATTGCCTATCGACATCTCTAGTAGCTCCTCAGCTATGGACGGAGGTAAGGCCGCCGGCTGTACTGCTGGGCTTGTTCCACGCCTTATAGCCTTTCTTATTACTACAGGTATGCTCATCCTATATCACCACCTGCCATGAGTCAAGCGATGGTTTTAAACCCCTCTAAGCGTTTTAGTAGTTCTCTATGGTGGGACGCATTATAGTGGGATCATGGATCTCATTACAATCGTTTAAATACACTAGTGAACATCATGATTACAATATAATGGGAACCCTGCATAGAAGAAGCACGCCCCAGAACCAAGGGGTGATAAGTAAATGGCCGAAGTAAGAATCTCCTCAGACGTACTAAGCGCAGCGGCACACAGCCACATCAGAGGCCTAGGACTAGATAAAGATGGAAAAGCAAAGAAGATAGGAGGCGGCCTCGTCGGCCAAGAAGAGGCTAGAGAAGCTGCCGGAATAGTTGTTAAAATGATAAGGTACGGTAGGCTAGCCGGTAAAGGTATACTACTAGCAGGTCCTCCGGGAACAGGTAAAACCGCTATCGCAATAGCTATTGCTAGAGAACTAGGCGAAGACACCCCCTTCGTTGCTCTAAACGCGAGCGAGGTCTACAGTCTTGAAAAGAAGAAGACGGAGGTGCTAATGCAGGCGCTTCGTAGAGCGATAGGTGTAAGAGTCAGGGAGACGAGACGAGTTCTCGAAGGAGTAGTGACTGAGATCAAGTATCTTAGGAAGAGAAGTGTATGGTCTCCTTATCCACAAATAGCAGGTGTTAAGCTGACCCTAGAGACAAAGGATGACTCGATGAGTTTCAGCGCTCCTCCAGAAGTAGCTGTCCAACTACTCCGCCTAGGAGTAAAGAAAGGTGACGTGATAATTATCGATGCAGAGACCCTTGATGTAAGAAAAGTTGGAAGAGCCAAGGGAAGAGGCACCAAGTTATATGATATAGATGTCACCGAGGAAGTAGAGATCCCCTCCGGAAGTGTTGAGAAGACAAAGGACGTACTTAGAACCTTTACCCTACATGATATAGATCTAAGCATAGCGGCACAAAGAGCTGTATTCACCGGTCTCTTGGCATTGTTTGGAGGAGAAAAGGAAATAAGTGACGAAGTTAGGAGGAAAACAGACGAGATTGTAAAGAACTGGATAGAAGAAAAGAAAGCCGAACTAGTTCCCGGAGTATTATTCATAGACGACGCACATCTACTGGATTTAGAAGTCTATAGCTTTATAACAAAGGCAATGGAAAGCGATTTCGCCCCAATAATTATCCTAGCAACAAATAGGGGAATGACGAAGATCCGAGGAACAGATATAGAATCACCCCACGGAATGCCCAGAGACCTATTAGACAGACTCCTAATTATACCCACGAGACCCTATACGACAGACGAAATACGCGAAATAATAAGGATAAGAAGCGAAGAACAAGAGATTCCTCTCAGTCAGGACGCCCTAGAAGAACTAACAAATCTAGGATCGACGCACAGTCTACGATACGCCTTACAGCTCCTCGAGCCATCAAGAATAATCGCAGAGTCCCAGGGAAGAATCAAAGTAGAGAAGCAAGACGTGGAGGCCGCCTCAAAGCTCTTCGCCGACATAAAGACCAGTGTAAAGTTACTAGAGAAATACAGAGACCTAATGTTATACTAGCTGACTTCTCCAATAATCTTTTTTGCAGTATTATAGTATATGGGGAGGAAACGGACACCTCCCCAACCCTTACCAGACAACAATAATTCCTTAATACGCTGGAACCCTCCTGGATCAACGCTAGCGTATCCCTCAATGGCTGTTCTTACAAGATTCTTGTCGGCTCCAAAAACTATAGAGTAGACTACGAAGACCACTAGATCCCAAGCCCCCGCCTCCAACGAGTATCTACGCGCCTGCTCCGCATCAATTAGAGCAATATCTTCCTCTCTATAGATGAAGTTCCCAGGATTAGGATCTCCCAGAGCATATCCAGCTGAGTGGATCTCTGCCAGTGATCTACCCGCCTCCTCCCATTGTTTGCTGTATCGAGAAGATAGTACAGGGACTCCTTCGAGATATTCTCTTATCATAATCCTGTTAGAATGAGACGCGGATACGAGCAATATACGGGGAGTATGTATCGTGTCTCTCAACCGTCTCAACCAATAGTACTCGTTGGAAAGTCTTGCCCTAGAAGAAACAAGGTATCTAACAGGCGCAGGGCTAGCTATATATGCTGGGATCCATTTTACCTGCATCTTCTCGTATATCTTGGCTATAACTGTCTTCTTATCATTACTCCTCGTACACTTGAGACTACTTGCTAGGAAGGTTGCTTGCTCACATCTCCAGGTTCCGCCTAGATGTTCTGATAATAGATCTTCGGGTTGGTAAGCTAACAATGATAAGCGTCCTTCTGGCAAAGAGATCAGATCTCCCGGATCAATTATATTGGATTTACATTCACCGTCTAGCGGAAACCAGAGTAGCCTCCCAGGAATCCTAATACTTGTACTCGACAAAAACTCTTTGAGACGATTGGAAAGCTTCTTATACAGCTCTTCTAGCACGGCGAGATTTATATTGCCGTCTCCCAGTACTCCGAGGATACCTGCTAGTTTACTATACTCTTTTCTCAGCCCGGATGGGTCGTCCTCATAGTAGTTCTCGATAACATTACAGTAATGATTTTTGCCTAGTAGGATGCTTCTGGATAGTGGAATATAATATGGATCGATCTGGGCTAGCATCGTTATTTTGCCGATTCTAGTGTAAAGGTCATGGAGTTGCTCCAGGATTATCCTTTTTCTATAGGTCTCTGCTAAAGACAGGATTTTCTCTTTACAGTCTCCCTCTATATTGAAGGGTCCTAGAAAGATTCCGGCTAGTTTCTCGCCAAGTATACCATATTCTACGTCAAGAGATAACATGTAAAATGGAGTTTTTGGAGGCTTGGAGATCAGGTTAAGTATGCAGTTAGAACAGATCTCGATCTCATATGTGGGAGACCTGATTAATGCCCTGCACATCTCCTGCTCCTCAACGAAGCATCTTCTCCTCTATTATCATTGTAACCTGGGTTATCCTAGGATCATCGCCTAGTTTCTCGTGTACCTGTTGTAGCAACGTTTCTCTGAGCTTCCTACTACATTCTAGATTGTTCAAAGAGATAAATGGGGCCTCGAGATAAAATCCACCCATAGTACTAGGGCTTACATAGAGGTACAAAGCTAAGTCATTCTCCATGTCGACGCCTGTAACTATCTGGCCAGGCTTCATGTATCTCAGCTTGACGAGCTTCTCTCTTCCTAATGTTTCTAGGAGTCCTTTCCTGCAAACAATTATGTAGCCGCATCCCTCTAGCCTAGACTCAGTACACTCAGATATGGGTGTATCCAAGTTTTCTTACCCCTATCATAATCAATGCTCGAGCAACTAAATTATACTATTACTATATTCGAAAGGGAAATAACGTCTCAAGATATAACTATATGAAGACTGTTAATGCAAGGAAGAATAAGCTGTGAAAGGCCTCATGGAAGCCATAGGCTCGAGGACTCATACGTGGGAAGACCCCTGTTGCGAATAGCATAAGCCTGAAAATGAGGTCAGCCACGAGCAATAATGCCAGGTTCCTATATCCTATGAAGAAGGAGTATGCAAAGAATAAAACTAGTACAGTGTTGGACAACACGAAGTACATGACAGCTTTTCTCGACCTGTTTGTTACACGATATCCTGCGTGGCTAACAGTCATAAACGTATAAACTATCGGTAGCAGTCCGTATACAATGCTAGGAGCATCAGATGCAACAACATATAGTCCTCCATGCGCAGCAACGAGGGTCCCCCCTATAACTATAACATCTAGTTCTCTAAGCCGTAGCGTGATAATAGCCAGCGTAGAGGCAATAGCCAAGAATACTATACCTGGTGTACCTGCACTAAGTGAAAGATATATGAATACGAGTCCAGGAGGAATCATAAGGACAAGTCTTTTTAGCGAAGTCTCCCGCCAAGCGACACCACTTAACACTAGCACCAATATTGAACCGATAACCGCGAGTATGAGATCGAATCTGTCAATCCCCCTGGAAACACTATATAGAAGTCCATATACTAGGCTAGCAAACCATACTCCTGCAATCCCGCCCTCTCTAGGGATTAATCCACGTGTTCTCCTGCTGTACGCTTCCCAGCTCTTGTCCAATCCCGTAACACGCTCCATGCCTTGGCGTATAATTTTATACTAATCATCGTACTCTAAACTGTCTCTATTCAGGTTATGTCCCTCCGAAGTACAGTGTCCGTGATCCCTTCCAAATGGTCTGCTCGAAGAGCTTTTCTATATAGTTATATACATGTAATAACGCGAACCTACAGTTAGGTATTTGTTGTAGATCTTGTCCTGTGATTATTTTTACAGGAAATATAATTATCTAAATAAAAGCCTCGTCACTAGACTAATCATATAACGATACTATGAGGTGTGGAATACTATGGAGTACACGATCCTAGGCTCAACAGACCTTAAAGTCTCAAGAATAGGTTTAGGAGCATGGCAATTCAGCAATACATGGGGCGTAACAGACTACGAAAAGGCTAAAGAAATCCTAGCGAAGGCATTCGAGTTAGGCATAAACCTTGTAGACACAGCAATGATCTATGGTAGGGGAATGAGCGAGCAGTTTATCGGAAAGGCCCTAAAGGACCTGGGAGTGAAGAGAGACGACGTAGTCATTTCGACTAAGATTCCCGGAGAGTTCCTAGCATATGACGACGTCTTCAAAGCCGTAGACAGAAGCCTCAAACGACTACAAACAGACTATATCGACTTACTCCAGGTACACTGGCCACCGTGCTGGCACAATCATCCAACCTGCGAATACATGAAGGCCCTAGAGAGACTAGTAGTTCTAGGAAAAGTAGACTATATCGGCCTAAGCGACTTCCCAGTAGAACTCGCAGAAGCCGCGAGGTACTGTCTATCCAGGATAGATATCGAAGTCCTACAAATCAGGTATAATCTAGTCGAGAGACAAGCCGAAAAAGAGCTCATACCGTATGCAGAGGAGAACGGTATGAGCATCCTTGCATGGAGCCCACTAGCAAAGGGAGCAGTGCTAGGCAAATACAGTCTTGAAGACATAGAGAAGTTCCAAGATGTAAGAAGCAACGATCCCCTATTCAAGAAAGAAAACTATGAACAAATACTAGAGCTAGCAAATCTTGTAAAACAAATGGCAGAGAAGTACGAGAAGACTCCAGCACAGATAGCACTAAACTGGCTAATAGGCTATAGCGACGTGATAATACCAATCCCCGGAGCAAAGAACCCACAACAGGTAGAAGACAACGCTGGTGCAGTAGGCTGGAGACTAAACTACGACGACTGGAGGCTACTCGACGAGGCAAGCAAAAAACTAAGAATAACATACGTCACCTGGTAGATTAAAACTCCAGGCAGTCATCCAATCAAAAAGGAATGACACAGGAATGTCCCAGTATCTTCCTATTTATTTTCTCCCATTATTTCAGCATTCGAAAGATATTATTGATATAAGCTCTTCCTCGATGAACTATGTACGGTGAATTATACTGGGTAAGCCTACGATCAAATCTATGATAAGAAGAGCAATGTGGGAGTTGAAAGACAAGTTCATCGTATGTTATGTTCACAGGAATGATAAGGGAGAAGTAGTAAAATGCGTTCCAGGCCACAGAATAGTATATAGCGATAGCTGGGCCATATACCTAGACGATGATACCACACTACCATACCATAGAGTAATCGAGATCAGGGATACCAGTGGACGAGTCTTATGGAGTCGTAGAGGAGGAGAATGGAACAAGAAGTAAGTCTACCTCTTAGCGAGATACCTATGTACTCCCTCGACAATATCTAAGACAGCTCTAGGACCCCTCCTCAGCAAGACAGTCAAGACCTCGATAAGATTAGCACCATTCTCAAGCAACTCTATAGCATCGTCTGCAGAGAATACACCTCCAGACGCTACTATAATCTTATCCTCTCCCAATAATTCCCTTAGAGCCACCACCATTTTCTTGGTTCCATGGAATATAGGTCTCCCGCTGAGACCAGCCTGGAAGCCTCGAATCCAGATTTTACTCGTGTTACCAGCTACAATACCCTGCAAACCATACTTCTTGACAAGATCGACGTAGTTTGCTAGCAAGTCATGATTAGTAGTATGGGGGATTTTTAGGAGGTACCGTTCGTTATGTGGAAGATCTATTAGTATTTTCTCGGCATATTCGGGCTTCTCGAAGGTACCGTGCTCTTCTGTGTTCGGACAACTAATATTTACCTCTACGAACAAGAATTCTTCGCCGAGCTGTTCCGCAAGTTCTTTGTAGTCGTTTCTCCTTAGGCCAGCTATATTAGCCACAAGCCGAGTATACCTTGGCCTATAACGGCTTATGTTCTCTAGGACTTTTTCGAATCCATCACTAGGCAATCCTAGTCTGTTAACGGCGGATAAGGGAGTGGGTCTTAGTAGAAGCTTGGTTTCAGCCCCTCTATATCTATAGGGTAAAATACTGCCCACAACTGTGAATCCGAGGCATAAAGCGTCTCCCAGCCAAGTCAGGTTACCGTTCTTATTCAATCCAGCAGCGAGACCGATGGGATTAGTCAAAGTATTGTTAAGAATCCTTATCTCGAGGCTTTCGGGACACTTGGATGCTAGGATCCGTGATAATGGCTTTTGTAGCCTGCCCGGAGACGAATGGACGATCCTATAGGATACTTTGGGTGGTAACATAGAGAGGGGCTTCCAGAGATATTCGAGGAGTCCCGTACCCATAACTTTATCCTCCAGCCGTAAAAGGGTAACGGCGGAGAATTATATTGTATTTATACGTGAAGAGAACCGGCGTATATTTTAATATAAGCCTAATATTTATTATAAGATATAGGTGGGCATATTCACCCACATGAAGTCATAATGGGTGACTCGACATGTCCAGAAAAGCTCTTTCTAAAATGGCAGCGGCGATTGCTCTAGTCGTGATTATAGTTGTCGCTGCGGCAGCATGGTACTTTGCCGGTAAGGGTACAACTACCGAGGAGCAGCCGGAACAGGTAGTAGTGATAGGTGTAACAGATAAAGTAACCGATCTAGACCCCGCCAATGCATATGACTTCTTCACATGGGAGGTTCTGAGCAACATAATGGCGGGGCTCGTCAAGTATGACCCTGACACAGGCAAGATAGTCGGCGATCTCGCCACAGACTGGGAAGTACAGGACAATGGATCAGTATGGATATTCCACCTTAGACAAGACGCTAAGTTCGCGGACGGAACTCCATGTACAGCACATGACGTTGTAAGAAGCATAGAGAGAGTAATGAATATCCAGGGAGATCCATCCTGGCTAGTAACTGACTTCGTAGAGAGCGTTGAAGCACTAGACGACTATACAGTAAAGTTTACTCTAAAGACCCCTGCAAGCTACTTCCTAGCGGTAGTAGCTACACCACCATACTTCCCAGTACACCCCAACTATCCAGACAACGAGATAGCTAGCGACGCTGTCTGGGGAGGATGCGGGCCATACATGATACAGGACTGGAAGAGAGATGAGCAGCTGGTACTCGTTCCAAATCCATACTATTATGGTGAGAAACCAAAGAACGACAAGGTAGTGATAAAGTTCTACAGCAACGCACAGGCACTAAGACTAGCACTTGAGAACGGAGAAATCGACGTAGCATGGAGAACACTCAACCCACAGGACATACAGGATCTAAAAGACAAAGGATACAACGTAATGGAGATACCAGGACTCTACATTAGATACGTAGTTATAAAGACAGACCAGCCACCAACTGATGACGTTCTAGTGAGAAGAGCATTAGCAGCGGCCATTGACAGAGAAGAAATAGCGCAGAGAGTCTACCAGGGAACAGTAGTACCACTATACAGCCTCGTCCCCGCAGGAATGTGGAGCCACATCGATGCATTCAAGAAGTACGGGGACGGTAACATAACACTCGCACAGGAGCTACTAACACAGGCAGGCTACAGTGAGAACAACAAGCTAGAGATAGACCTATGGTACACGCCGACCCACTATGGAGACACCGAAGCACAGCTAGCGGCAGTACTCAAGGAGCAGTGGGAAGCAACAGGAATGATAACGGTAAACATCCACAGTAGCGAGTGGGCACAGTACGTAGACCAGCTAAGTCAGGGCCAGTTCATGGTAAGCCTACTGGGCTGGTACCCAGACTACCTTGACCCTGACAACTATCTAACACCATTCCTGAAGGCACCCGCGAACTCATGGACTGGCACTGGATACAACAACACACAGGTAAACGAGCTCCTAACCCAGGCCTCACAATTAACTGACCAGGCACAGAGAGAGCAGATATACATCCAAGTCCAAGAAATACTAGCAGATGACGTACCATACATACCACTAATACAGGGCAAGCTCTACGTCGTAGTAGGACCAAACGTTGAATCACTCAAAGTAAGCCCTCTAATGTTCCTACTTTACGACACAATACAACTAAAGAGCTAGACATAGCCATAAACTACTAGATCAACCTCTCTTTTTCCCTACGATCGATAGTCATACTGTTCTATATGAGGATTTCCCCAGAAGTGTCGTAAACTTTATTTATGTAGGATTAAAAGGTACATCGATGAACGGGATACAATTATGTCTACTCATCCATATTATCGAAGAGTACAAGAAGAGTTTGGCTGGAGTCTAGCCAAAAGGGGATTTTATCTCTTCGCACTGATATATGTGATAAATTTAATAATCGTGTTATCTAAGCAGGTTGCTTCTTCCTTGTTAACTACTATCGGAGTTGGAGTTTGGCTAATAGTTTTTACACTTGCAATATATAGCATATATGAGGCATCTAAAACAATCCAAGTATATGTTCCTCTTGTAGGAGAACATCTCTATAAAGCAGCTTATTATCTCACTCTAGCGATAGTCTCGTTAGCGGCGTCAATTATAGCCAATCCACTAGGCATCTTATTCTTATTCATAGCGTTTCTGCTGGCCTTAGCCTCGTTATACTACTTGTTTCTCTACGCTTCTTGGATAGAGCAAAAAGTTGGTCCTCGCGGGCTCGCTATTATCTATGTCGTAGGAGATACTATAGCACAGTTAATAGTATCATTTCGTATTCCTCTTATTATAGAACTTGTAGGGATAGGATTGGGAATAGCTGCCAATGTCTTGTTGGGAGCGAAGACAGGTGAGTGTTCTTACAAGTGTATGAACATTAGAGAATTGTAGCCGGTCAATTATACTTTGGCCAATTATTGCTAGTGACTATTGATTAAACCTATCCTAATCGTAGTCATCACATATCTGGGAATAGAGGATTAATGGATTTCTTTTTACATAGTGTATTGATAGTGGTCTAGGCATTCCATATATAATATAAAGGATCTCGTTATTTTCCCAGGCAATAGAATACTAGAGGGAATCAAGGTGGGAAAACTGAGGCTTAGCCCGCTTGCAAGATATATTCTCACGAGGGCATTATTAATAATTCCAACTATCCTAATACTCTATACCCTGGTCTTCATTGTACTCAGAGTTATACCCGGTAATCCTATCGAAGCCGCTCTCGGGACTCGCTATATTCCCGAAGAGCTAAAACAACAATTAGCCGAGAGGCTTGGGTTAAACAAGCCGCTCTACGTCCAGTACTTTGAGTATCTCTGGAATATACTTCATGGGGATTTCGGCGAAAGCCTTGTTATTCGCGGCCGCCCCATATGGGAGGATCTAAAAGCCCGATTTCCAGCCACTCTAGAGCTTACCATATGGGGATTCACGATAAGCGTTCTCCTTGGCCTAGTAACAGGGACTCTTGCAGCTGTAAAGCGGGGTACCAAGATAGATACGTCCATGAGGGTATTCAGCATAGTAGCCTATACATTATTCATTCCATGGCTGGGCATGATGCTACAGCTTATTTTCGGTCTATGGCTGGGCTGGCTACCAACCAGTGGAAGGTTAAGTGCAAGAATACAGCTCGACACGATCACGGGAATATACACGTTGGACGCCTTACTTACAGGGAATCTGCCCGCTTTTATCGATGCGGTAAAACACCTCATACTGCCGAGCCTGACTCTAGGCATAGTGCTTAGCGGTGCCTATACGAGGCTAGTAAGGACTAATCTATCCGAAGTATTGGCTAGTGACTTCATAAGAGCATACAAGGCTAGAGGAATACGAGACACAAAGGTTCTCCGACACGCGTTGAAGAACGCGTTCATACCTATTGTTACTATGATGGGTCTCCAGTTCGCAATACTTCTAGGAGGAGCAGTACTGACCGAGACAACGTTCTCTTGGCCAGGAATGGGATCATACCTACTAGAGAAAGTGACGTACAGAGACTATACAGCGATCCAAGGAGCAGTGATATTCTTCGCATTCTTCGTCGGGCTAATAAGCCTAATAGTAGACGTCATCTACGCCCTCATAGATCCAAGAATAAGATACTAGCAGAGGTGAAGAAGATATGAAGACGATAGGAGAAACCATTGGAGGATTCCTACGAGACAGATACCCTGGAAAGGCGATGATACTAACAGGCCTAACTATAATCCTAACAATAACAATACTATCCCTGCTAGCACCCTACATAGCCCCCTATCCACCAGATGCTCCAAGCGTACCCGAAGAATACCAAGGAATACCCCTACCACCAAGCAGAGAGCACCCCATGGGAACCACTAATCTAGGATACGATGTCTTCAGCAGGATCCTCTACGGAGGACGAGTAATCCTCTACGTCGTCATACTTGCAGCAGTCATAAGCATGAGCATAGGAATACCACTAGGCCTCATATCCGGATACTACGGGGGCAAACTAGACAGAGTACTATCAATGATAATGGACAGCATCTACGCCTTCCCAGGAATAATCCTAGCAATAGCAGTGGCAAGCGTTCTAGGAGCAAGCCCGAAGAACGCAGCGATAAGCCTCTCAGTGGTATACGTGCCAACGTACTTCAGGATGGTAAGAGGAAGCGTCCTCAAGCTCAAACAGAGCCTCTTCGTAGAGGCGGC
Source organism: Acidilobaceae archaeon (assembly GCA_027043945.1). Lineage (GTDB taxonomy): Archaea > Thermoproteota > Thermoprotei_A > Sulfolobales > Acidilobaceae > S143-63. Next base: position 11,088 of record JALUDS010000035.1, on the reverse strand, counting down.
GAGAAGCCTAGGATTACCAGACCGCGTTATCCTAGTCAATCACATACTACCAAACGTGGCGCCCACTGTGCTAGTAGTCTTCGGTCTAGGATCAACCGACGCTATACTAACGGAGGCAGGACTATCATTCTTCGGTCTCACAGTATCATTTCCACAGCCAGACTGGGGACTAGACCTATACATGGGCAAATCCTACTTCCTAGCCGGAGCATGGTGGATGATATTCTTCCCAGGACTAATGATTACACTACTAGCACTAGGCTTTGCACTACTAGGAGAAGGACTAGCCGAAAAACTCGAGATCAGAACAGAGAGGTGAACGGGATGAGCCTACTCAGGATAAAGGATCTAAGCATAGTATACTACACTCTGTCCGGCCCGGTAAAAGCAGTAGTAGACGCCTCACTAGAAATCGAGCCAGGAGAATGGGTATCAATAGTAGGAGAATCAGGCTCAGGCAAGAGCACCCTAGTATACGGTATAATGAGACTCATACCTCCTCCAGGCCGAATAGTCAGCGGAAGCATCATCTACAAGGACATGGATCTAGCGAAATTATCCGAGAAAGAACTACGCAGTATAAGAGGCCCCGAGATAGGAATGATATTCCAAGATCCTATGACAAGCCTTGACCCCCTACGCAGGATAGGTGACCAGATAGCAGAAGCATTACTAGAACACGGTATAGTATCGGATAAAGAAGAAGCCCTAGAGAGGGCAAAGAAAGCACTCAAAGAAGTAGGAATACCAGAGAACAGGATCAACAGTTATCCACACCAGCTGAGCGGAGGACAAAGACAGAGAGTCCTAATAGCTGCAGCAGTAGCCCTCCAGCCAAAAATACTCATAGCAGACGAGCCAACAACCGCCCTAGACGTAGTGGTACAAGCAAAAATCATGGATCTACTAGAGGAGCTCAAAAGAAAATACAATATGACAATAATCCTCATAACCCACGACATAGCACTCGCCGCGGAGAGAAGCACACGAATAGTAGTAATGTACGCTGGCAGAATAGTAGAAGACGGACCAGTAGACGAAATAGTAAACGATCCCAAGCATCCTTACACCGAGGGATTACTCAAGAGCACGCCAGACCTATGGGGAGAGAAAGAGATCAAGTCTATACCAGGAAACCCACCAGACCTACGAAATCCGCCACCAGGCTGTCCTTTCCACCCACGATGCCCCAAAGCAATGAAGGTCTGCAGAAAGAGTTTCCCAGCCTATACAAGGTTGAACAAGAGACGTGTGGCTTGTCATCTCTACAAGTGAGAAGAGTGGTGACGAGTCATGCCGGAAAAAATACTGTTAGAGGTTAAGGATATCAAAAAGTACTTCGAGGTCAAACGGAAAGGAGAGAAAAAGACGCTCAAAGCAGTAGACGGAGTAAGCTTCAGTCTTCGACGAGGAGAGATACTATCCCTAGTAGGAGAGTCCGGCAGTGGTAAAACAACGGTCGGTAGGCTGGTGACCCGTCTCTACACGCCGACATCAGGCAAGATAATCTTCGACGGAATCGATATCACTTATATGCCGGAGAAAAAGCTTAGGCCTCTTAGAAAAAGATTCCAGATGATATTCCAAGATCCTTACGCTAGCCTCAACCCCAGAATGAAGATAGGGCGAGCAATAGCAGAGCCACTAGTAATCCACGGGATAATGGATTGGGAGAAGGCCCGGAAACGGGCTCTCGAGCTTCTCGAAAGAGTCGGACTAACACCCGCGAAAGACTTCTACGAGCGACTTCCAAGCCAGCTGAGCGGAGGACAAAGACAGAGAGCAGTCATAGCTCGTGCAATAGCATTAGAACCAGAGCTAGTTGTCGCGGATGAGGCTGTCTCAATGGTAGACGTAAGCATGAGAGCAAGCATACTTGAACTACTAGACCAGCTACGAAGGGAAATGAATACAGCGATCATATTCATTACACACGACCTAGCAGTCGCAAAGCTGATCAGCGATAGGATTGCAGTAATGTATGTTGGAAAGATAGTGGAGGAGGGACCAGCCGACGAAGTACTAAGCAATCCAAGGCACCCCTATACCAGGGCACTAATAACAAGCGTTCCAAGCATAAAGCGAAAGATAAGGAAAAGGTTCCCGATAATAGGAGACATAGCCGATCCTACAAATGTACCATCAGGATGCAGATATCATCCAAGGTGCCCTATAGTTAAACAAACGTGCAAAGAAAAAGAACCAGACCTGAAAGAAATTGCTCCAGGCCACAAAGTCGCATGCCATTACCCAATAAACGAGAGCCTATGATTTGGAATGGTCTCAGGGAGACCCTATTCTTTACAATTGTTTTATAGTACTCTTGGGATACGGTTGGGCTAGTTAAGAGAATATAGTCCTTGAGAGGCAGTGAAAATATTATAGTTGGTGGATGAAGACTCCACGGGTCTAACCCCTCTAAAAGAGGGGGATGAAGAGACCTGTCTCACCCGACACCAACGCTTCTATCTTAAAGGATCTTGTTTTATTGGTTCTGCTTGCCAGGCATCTCTCTTATATGGACATCTAGCTGTGGATACGGTATCTCTATTCCAGCCGCATTGAACGCATTGTATACTGCCTTAATAATTTCCGGCTTTACCTGGCCATAGTCTTCTTTCTTTACCCATACTCTCACCTGGAGATTCACAGATGAGTCAGCTAGCTCGGTGATGACTACTTGTGGTGCAGGATCCTCTAGTACCCCGTCTACATTCTTCACAGCTTCTAGTGCTATCTTAACGGCTTTGTCTAGGTCAGTTCCATATGCGACTCCTACATCTAGAGTGATTCTCCTCGTCGGGTTCCTAGTATAGTTCACTATAGGGGATCCCCAGACGCTCTTATTGGGCAACAACACGACTTCATTATTGGGCCTGACTATTACTGTGGAGAGAATCCCGACATCTTTTATAGTGCCCAGATACCCGCCGACCTCGACTAGGTCTCCCTTATCGAAGGGACGCGTTACAGCTATCCACACACCGGCAGCGAGATTATTTATAGTATCCTGAAGACCGAAGCCAAGAATTAAACCGATAACGGCGCTTAGACCAAGTACCACGCTCCCAGTATTGAATCCTGCCGCCGATGCGGCTGCAAGTACAAGGGCTAGATAGAGTATCACGGAGACTAGCCTAGTTAGGACTCCTGCTACAAGTGGTGGGAGACCTAGTCTTGAAAGACTGCGTTTAAAGATGGCCAGGAACGATACCACGATGATGTAGCCTACTACTAGGATGACAAGTGCCCATAATAGGCCTCCTATAGTGATAGAGGTACCGGGAATAGTATTAGATAGAATGTCTCCTAGAGCCATCGAATACTCACCTCCAGATAATTAGACTAGAAACCCCACTATATTATTTACATAGGCAATGAGTATTCTAGAGGTGCGCCGAGAAGATAGGTGGAGATCTTTGAACTATTCCAGAATACTTGAAAATCTATATGCAGGAGCAGGATGCACCGACCCCCCACAAGTAGACAAGATAATCTGCCTAGACCCCGAATGCAGGATACATAACATTGAGGGCGTCGAGGAGTCCTGCTACCATATTATGCCTGGAACAGTCCAACCGTTTAGAAACATGGTCAGCGCGGTGATAGACCTCTACGAGAGCCTAGAATCTGGTAAAAAAGTATATGTTCACTGCAAAAGCGGATGCGACAGAACTGGGATGGTGATATCGGCGTATCTAATCCTGATCGGGCTCAATGCCTCTACTGCCCTGTCTAAGTTCTATGAGGCGAGGAGATGCGGGCCAATGGGTAGCTATGAGCAGTATATGTTTCTACTCGGCCTAGAGAGACTTGTCAAAAAACATGGTAAGAAAAGAGCCAAGGAGATCCTGGAGAGTGTAGCAGATTTCGAAGAGTTCTTGGCCCAGGCTATTGATCAGCCGAAGTAGTATTCTCCTTTCGACTTCTGCATCCTGTCTAGGTAGCTTCCAGGCTTGTTTACCCTGGGTCTCCCAGTCTGAGGATCCCGCCTAAAGGTTACGCCGAGCTCTTTTAAGAACATGTTCATAGCCTTTCGGAGATTCTCGGGCCTGTACGCGTTGCCCTTGTATCCTGGCTCTCCCAGTATGGGTACTAGTTTATCGCTTATGTAATCTATGAATAGCAGATCGTGCTCCACGACGAACGCCGCCGCCTGCCTTGTCTCGGTGAGTCTTCTTATTATTCTTGCAACGCTCAGCCTTTCCTCGACATCTAGGTAGGCGCTGGGCTCGTCTAGTAGATAGATATCTGCTTCTCTGGCAAGCGCGAGTGCTACTGCTAGTTTCTGCATCTCTCCTCCGCTCAGTCTGCGTGGCTCACGGTCGTAGAACTTGTCAAGTCTCAGCTTCTTGACTAGCTCGAGGTATAGCCAGCTACCGGGGATAATAGACTCGGGATTGGCCTCGCGTAGGAGTTCTCGTACTGTGACGCCCTCTGGGAACATTTCTGGGCCCACATGCTGTGGCTTGTAGCTCACGGATAGTTCCTCGAATTCTAGAACCATTCCGTCGACTGGCTCGATCTTCTTTGCTAGTGTGAGGACAAACGTTGTTTTTCCTATACCGTTTGGTCCCACGATACCTATTACTTCTCCGCTCCAGATTTCTCCTGCCTCGACTGTCAGCTCGAATTCTCCTCTCTTAACCTTTAGATCAGTCCACTCAAGGAACTTCTTCCTCCCAGTTCCCTCCTTACCGGCTTGCTCTGCCTCGGTTATCTTCTTGAACTTTATCGGCTCCTTCCTCAACCTTATGTTCTCGGCTGGCAGGTATCCCTCGAGGAAATTGTTTATGCCTACTCGTACACCGTAGGGCTGGCTTACTATACCGTATGCTCCTGGCTCGCCATAGAGTATGTGGAGTGTTTCGCTCACATAGTCTAGTACGGCTAGGTCGTGTTCTATTACTAATACGTGCTTGCCTGGTTTGGCTAGCTCGTTTATAAGCTTGGCGACACGTATTCTCTCCCTAACATCTAGGTATCCGCTGGGCTCGTCGAACACGTAGACGTCGGCGTCCTTTGATATTACAGCGGCTACTAGGAGCTTCTGGAGTTCTCCTCCGCTAAGCTTCCTTATATCACGGTCCCAGACCTTGTCGAGGCCTAGTTCCTTGGCAAGCTCTTTCGCCACTCCCCGCTCGTCCGCTTTGGTCAATAATTGGCCTACTGTTCCCTTAACGTGTCTGGGCACGAGGTCGACGTACTGGATTTTGTGAGCCGTCCGTAGCTTACCGTCTGCCAGCTTCTGGAAGTAGACTTGTAGCTCGCTTCCCCTGAACCGTCGTATTATCTCGTCCCAGCCTGGATCAGCGTCAGGATCGCCGAGATTCGGCTTTAGCTCTCCGAGAAGGATCCTTATCGCCGTCGTCTTACCAGTACCGTTCTTACCGAGTAAACCGACTATGGAGCCCTCCCTCGGGATAGGGAGCTTATACAGCTTGAATCCATTCCTACCGTATCTATGAACGGCTGACTCCTCGAGCTCACTGGGCAGATTCACAATGAATATAGCATCGAAGGGACAAGCCTTCACACATAAGCCACAACCTATACACGCATCCTCATATATGACCGGCTTGCCTCTTACTGCTTTATCAGCCTCTATCGCTACTCCTTTACGGGTCCTATTAACCGGACATACGTTTATACACTCATAGCTACATTTCTTGGGTTTACATGATTCGTAGTCTATTACTGCTAGCCTTACTTTTCCCTTCATTATCTTCCCCGATAGAAATGTTTGACACTGTTGAGAACAATAAAAATAGCGTATTAGATGCGACTAGTAGTAGGATTGCGACCTTTCATATAGTTCAAGGGGTATTAGACATTGAATCCCATCTTCCTGGCTAGCTCTCGTATTAGTTCGTTCCTCATCTCGAAGTATCCACCTGGCCCCGCATACCTCTTGATGAGTCTCAGGTAGTCTCCCCTCCTGGTTATCGGGTTCATCGCCTCGTATATCCTTTGAAGATCATTGTTGTCATAGTCTCGGTAGTGGTTCTCATGCACTAGGTACTCTAACGGTATTCTGGGCCTTTTACCCGGTTTCTCATCGGGAACGCCTATGACTAGGCCGAAGAGAGGAAACGTCTTCTCAGGTAGTCCTAGAAGTTCAATTATTAGCTCGGGGGCGTTCATTATCGCGCCTATAAAACAAATCCCGTACCCGAGACTCTCAGCCGCGATAGCCATGTTCTCTGCTGCGAGGCCTGCATCGATGGCAGAGAATAACAGTAGGGAGAAGTCGACTTTTCCTAGATCCTCTCCACGATATTGTAGTAGTTTTCTTAGCCTATGGAGGTCGGCCACGAACACGAAGAATTCCGCAGCCTCGTAGACATGGTGCTGGCGTATTGCCTCGGCTATTTTCTTCCTAGCCTCTCTGTCTGTGACCCGTATTGCTGTCCATAGGTGTAGTGCGGCGTCTGTGGGTGCGCGTTGGGCGGCGCGCATTATTAGTTGGAGGTGTTCTTCTGGTATGAGGTCGGGCCTGTATTTTCTTATACTTACATGGTTTTCTATTGTATCTATACACTTGTTCACTGCTTGTTACACCGGGTAGTTTTGTATTAGGTTGGACGGATTATTATTGTAGAGTATGGGTATGTACGGGGCTTATTCTTCTCTGGTTATTTCCCGGCGATTAGTCCTCCTAGGGCTCCTCCGACCGCAGCGATTGCCCCCATTACTATTCCTGCGAAGATGGAGAGCCACCCGGCAAATAATCCTAGGATAGCTGCGTGGGGACCGAACAAGGGACCCAATAGCATTACTGCGATTGCCATTAGTAGACCGGTTATTAGCCCTGCGAGGAAGGCTGCTTTTGCACCGTTTCCTGGTCCCTTACCTGCTACTACTCCTACTACGAATCCTCCTATGAGTAGCCCTATTACGTTGAGGAAGAATGCTAGTGGGGGGAGTATGATTATTCCTAGTAGTATGGCTAGTCCTGTACCCATCTTGTTGCACCATATAGTATTCTATGCTTGTAACTGGGCTTGATATAGGATTATCCACAATTTGTGAGTATTCCTTGTTTCGCAACGCCACTATATTCTATATGTTTTGACTTGTTCTACTCCTTTGATTGCTCGTATCTTTGATGATAGTAAGCTGGCGCTTGGTCCTTCGTCGACTACTATTATGGTGAGGCATCTTCCGTCTCCTAGGTCTTGGTGGTATAGTGCTCTTAGTGATTGGGCTATTCTATAGGAGGAGGCCATTATTTTCTCGTCTACTCGTGGATATTTCTTGTGGTTGCTGACCGCGATTATTATCCTGTACTTGTATTGTTTTGTTTGGTCTCCGAGTTTTTCCATGACTGAGTCTCTTATGAATTCGCTTCTACTGGGGTATCCGAGTTCTGCGACTAGTTTGTCTAGTGCGACTAGTACTTCGTCTGGCATGCTTATTGTTATTATTGCCATTGTGTGGGCACCGGTTAATAAGATAATATATGTAGGTTAATAAATCTTCATTATCTAGATATAATGTTATTAATAAGATCAGACTAATAAGATACACGGGCGAGACAAGAAATGCACCAAGAAGAAAACCACTACATATACCTAGTAATAGCATCAACAATAGGAATAATACTAGCAACAATCCAAACAGAAAAAACAACACAAGTAGCAAACTACATACTCCTAGCAGAATCCATAGCACTCCTACTAATCTCACTAAAAGAACTACTACACGAAAAACAACTAAGCATAGAGCTACTCATGGGCACCGTAGCACTCATAACCTACCACTACGGCTACATCACCGAAGGCCACATAGTACTAATACTATACGGAATAGCAGAGACAATAGAACACCAGGCAGTACACAGAGCAAAGAAATCGCTAGAAGGTCTGGTAAAGAAGCTTCCATCACACCTAATAAAAGAAGAAAACGGATCCCACACGAGAATACCACTCGACAAGATAAAGAAAGGAGACAAGGTAATAATAGCAGTAGGCCAAATGGTTCCAGTAGACGGAATAGCCCTCTCAGCCGCTGCCATAGACAAGTCATTCATCACAGGGGAACCATATCCAGAGGAGATCCAGCCAGGCACACCGGTATACAGTGGAAGCATAGTAGTAAGAGGACCACTCAAAATCGAGGTCGTCAAGAACCACAAGGACTCATACATAAAGAAACTAGTGGATCTAGCAGAGGAATCCCTCGAGAACAAGAGCAAAACACAGCGACTACTAGAAAGAGTGTCCCCGTACCTGATAGCATCAGTCCTCGCAACCTATGCAGTTCTAGCAGTCATGGTCGATCCAATTAGAGCCCTTGCAGTCCTACTTGCAGGTTGCCCATCCGCATTCATCGTGACGTCAGGCTTATCCACGGCACTAGCGGTGAGGAGACTTGCTTCTAGAGGAGTACTCGTATTGGATCCCATTATCCTCGAAGCGCTCAAAGAGGGTGATACTGTCGTGATCGACAAGACCGGTACACTTACAAGGCTAAAAGCAGTACTCCAATTTATAAAGTCTCCAGCGGATCTTAGAGAGCGAGAGTTCGCTGGTATAATTCATTATGTGTTGAGCCAGAGTACGCATCCCGTGGCACAAGCTGTTGTCCGTGCACTTGATCAAAAGTATCGGGGATTAAGATATGAGAAGATTTCTCAGGGTCAGGTCTTTGAGATTGTGGGCAAGGGCATGACTGCACGTATAAATGGAGAAGAACTATATACTGAGCCCGTCGAGGTTTGTACGGCGAAGGGAATACGGATAGTCTATCGAGATGGCGAGGCCGTATTCTGTTTTGAAGAAGAACTCTACGATGGAGCAGATGATCTCGTAAGGTATCTAAAGACTCTTGGTAAAAACGTTATATTGGCTAGTGGGGATAAGCACGAGAACGTTGAGAAGATTGCTAGAATCCTTGGTATAGACGAGTATTATTGGGATATGAGGCCTGAGGATAAGGCCCGTCTCATCGACAAGCTTAGGGCTGAGGGTAGGAAGGTTGTGTTTATCGGTGATGGGATTAATGATACCGTTGCTATGAGTAAGTCGGATGCGAGCATCGCGGTAGGATCGCTTTGGGCAGCGATTGGAGTGGCAGATGCTGTTATTAACGGTGGTGTCTCCCAGCTCGCGTTTCTATTTAGGGTTTCCCAGCGGTATTTGGAGGGTTTGAGTGGTGGATTCTTCATTGCTGGTGTTGTGAAGGTTGCCGTGATTGTTACTGGTTTAATGGGGTTGCTGAGTTTGCCGTTAATGGTGTTGTTGGGTGATGACGGTTCTACATTGTTGTCTTCTGCGTATACTTGGATTGTTATTAAATATCGTGATTGATGATTATGTATATGTTTTCTGTTATAAGTGGATTAAAAAATCCTAATTAGAATAAAACATCATAGTATTTGATAATTTTTCATCAGTAGAAAAAGATACAGGGGAGATGATGCTGACATACGAAGTAGAGCTCACACTGGAAGCCGCGAAGTCATGTAAGGACAAGCCCACGGCCAAACTAATGGTCACACTCCTAGCAATGGATCCAGGAGACACACTAGTAGTAACAGGAGAAGACCTATACTATCCCTACCAGAAACTCATAAAACTACTAGAAGCACAAGGCTTCGAAATACTAGAAAAAGACTACGACGGACTTACATACAAGATAAAGGCCCGCAAAACCTAGAATACAATAGTTACAGTAATCGGAGAGGGACCATGCATGGCCCTAGACATAGAAACCATAAGATCCTGGTTCCCAACACTACAAAAACAAAACATAGCCTTCCTAGACAACGCGGCATCAACACTGAAACCCATACAAGTAATAGAAGCAATGACCGCAAAGATGAAATACCAATACGCCAACGTGCACAGAGGAGTATACCCCCTAGCGTCCAAGGCCACAGAAGACTATGAACGAGCCCACGGAACAGTAGCAGACTTCATATCAGCGAAACCAGAAGAAATAGTATTCACCGCTGGCACAACAAGCGCTCTACAACTAGCTACAAGACTACTAGAACACAATAACATGATAAACGAGAAAACACATCTAATCCTGGCAAAAGACCTACACCACAGCGCAGTACTCCCATTCTACTGGGCAGGCGTCAGGAAGAGAGCCAAGATAATCCTACTAGACCTAGACCAGAAGGGAAGACCTCAGTGGACAAGACTAGAAGAAATACTCCCAGAGACAGACAACGCCATTATCGTGGCTGGACACGTATCGAATGTAACAGGATACGAGGCCCCTATCCCGTATATATCACGCCAGGCCCAGAAACACGGAGCATGCCTAATAGTAGACGGAGCCCAGAGCGTACCACACCTGCCCATAGATGTCTCCTCCCTCAACTCATGCATGCTCGCATTCAGCGGACACAAAATGCTGGGCCCCACAGGCATAGGCGTACTATGGATACAGAGAGACCTAGCACACAGCCTGGAACCAGCATATGGCGGGGGAGGAGCAGTAGTAGACGTAAAGCCACAAGGCAATTATCTAGAAATAGAGTGGCTCGAGCCCCCATGGAGATTCGAGCACGGTACCCCGCCCATAATTGAAGCGGCGGGATTGGAAGCGGCGGTAAAACTCCTCAAGGATGTCGGTATGATGAATATCGCAGAGTACGAGGAAAAACTCATACAAGTACTATACGAAGAGCTAGCAAAGGTACCGGGCATCAATATAATTGGGCCCGAGCCCGGTGAGAGGAGAGGGCTAGTATCATTCATAGCAGAATCTATCCATCCAGACACTATAGGAATGGAGCTAGGGTTGAGAGGAGTAGCTGTTAGAACAGGCATGCACTGTGCCGGCCCACTTCACCACTCTCTAGGCCTAGAACACGGCTCGGTGCGTGCCAGCGTATATCTCTACAATACCCTAGACGATATTTATCGGCTTGTACGAGAGTTGAAAGACATATTGTCGACATAGTCTTCTCTGAACCTGGAAGAGTTCGCCTTGATAATGTCTCCTGCTTTCCTATATCTTTCCTGGAAACCTATGTTAGCAGAATAAGTGTGGGATTCATAGATTTATACTGGTAGGATTCAACCACTAGCTAGTGGTGTACCCGGGACGAGGAACAAGACAAAAGAACTA